>JBAXTE010000129.1:0-1021 GCA_037130365.1 Bacteroidota bacterium | reverse complement strand
AAAGGCTTTGATGGCAGTAATAATTTTCATTTTCTTTTTGCCTGTGGTAATCAACCCAACCTTGTTGCCAAACTCATATTGCTTATTTGGTTTGCCCTTGGCTATGCAACGTGTAAAAGGTTTGTGTAGACTGTATACCTTGTCTTTATCGGTTTTCTGCTGGTTGACAGCACGTTTGTAAAGTTCAAACTCTTTTGCATAACGCTTTTTTTGTTCTTCACTCATTTTGCGATACAATTCCCGCAATTGTGTATTGGATATGGTTTTTAATCTTTTCTTCGCTTTTCTTGCCTTTTTTGCTCGCTTGGGATGCTTGCCATTGTACGTGTCTCGCAAGAGTTGTTTGCTTTCGCGTGTATAACGTTGCCTTTGTTTTATACCTTCTTTTTCGGCTATTTTATTGCAATTATCTATCACTTTCTTGCACAACTTGGCATCGGTTGGAAATGTCGTGTTGTTCTCCTGCACTGTGGTATCGGACAAAACTAATTTCGATTTCGTTGATACTTCTTTGCCGTGAAACTTAACACTGTAAGCAAATATTTTAGCTATTCCTTCTTCGCCCACACGGTTGCGAAAATGAACAAAATCGCTCGGATCGAAAGGAAATTTATGCTCGAAAAACACCCCACCACAGAAATGCTGAAAATAAACGTCACGTTCCCATGCTTCTGGGAGGCGTTCATCACCAAGATTATACAAATGTTTCAACATCAGGCAGCCTACCATCAGGCGAATTGGAACACTTGGTGCTCCCTGCTCTGAATAATATGGCGAAAATTCTTTCTCAAAGTAATTCCAGTCTATCTTTTTGCCCAGAAGTACAAGTTTGTGACTCATATCAATAAAATCTTCTAGCATTGGGCGAAATAATTCGCGTTGACTTTTTATAGGTAATTTTCCAAGCATAATTTGCAGGTTTTTATACTATAAAGATACAAATTCCTGAATAAATAAACAACAAAAATGATTGCTATTTTATTGACATTCTATTGTTTATAACTATTTTAAGGAGAGACTA
>JBAXTE010000128.1:0-1047 GCA_037130365.1 Bacteroidota bacterium | reverse complement strand
ACGGGGTAGTCGGTTAGCTCCTCCTACTGCTTTTACTATCATGTTCATCCCAATTGTAACCATGAATCAAGTCTGCTTCAGTAATTTGATTAGCATTTACTGATTGTTCAATAAGACGATAAAAAACTAACCCGCGACTACTTGATGCCCGGCGATTAAAACGGAAAGTATATTCTTCCAAATAAGACTGTAAGTGTTCAGATGTTATAGATCCTTGATGCGTACCAAGAATCCAGCGTTTTAAAAGAGCAGCTATTCTATGTACACCCTTCATAGACACATGGGTTGATTCACTTTCGGATTGGATGGTCTTTATGTGATGATATCCTGCTTCTGACAATCTGTTATACCCATTCCAACCATCAGTATGAATAGTGCTACCGGGCAATACAGAATCAGAAACGAAAGATATCAAGTTATCACCAGAAGCATCAGGAATATAACGTAATCTTACTCGTCCAAATCCTTTTGGGGATTTAACTTCCACAGCTACCGCAATTATACATTTATCAGTACCGCGACCGCGTTTACTACCTAATCCTACTCCACCAACAAACGTTTCATCTACTTCTATTACACCAGACAATAGTTCGCGTTCTGAACGTACCATAGCAATTCTAAAACGTTGTAACATTGCCCATGCTACACGATAAGTTGTACCCAACGTTCGCTCAAGAGTCTTAGCAGATAAGCCATTTTTTGCAGTTGTTACATGCCAGGCAGCTTCAAACCATGTTATTAATGGCGTACGTGTTTTTTCAAAAATTGTCCCTGCACAAACAGAAGTTTGAAAACGACAGTGAGGACACACTAAACGATTACGAGTTTGATACCATGGCTTTGATGCTACATTGCACCTCGGACAAATAAAACCATTAGGCCAACGTAATTTTTCCATAAATGCAGCACAAGCAATATTATCAGGAAACATTTCTACAAATTCCCTATATGTATCTGGGTAATCGTAGCCGGCTATTAATACTTTATTAATATCAGAAGATGTCATGGGGTAATTGTAGCACAGGAGGAGCTAACCGACTACCCCGT
>JBAXTE010000127.1:0-1067 GCA_037130365.1 Bacteroidota bacterium | reverse complement strand
AAGTACGGTTCCGTGAGAGGTTTGGGGGTGAAAATCCCCCTTACCTACTCGATTTACTCTATTTTAATTATTTTCTTAACAAGAATTCCTTTATTAGTTTTCATTTTAACAAAATAAATTCCTTCATTTAAATTATTCAATGCGTCAAGTCTTAAACAATTTTTCTCATTTCCTTTAATGATATAGATTTGTTTTCCTATTCTATTTAAAATAACAATCTCTGAAATTGTTGCATTTTCAACAGAAACAGTCAGATTTTCACCAAATGGAGTTGGATAAATAATTAATTGATTTTCATTAGAAAACTCATTTACTCGAACATCTGTAAAAGTTGTGTCACATGTTTTGAATAGTGAATCCTGATATAACTGAATTCCCAAACTATCAAAACATAATAATTGCCATGATGATTCGCAAATATCTTGAATACATTCAATTGGAAAAAATGGATTTGAAGTTGAGCCAATACCTTCAATCCAAATCATATGTCTTCCAAACCAATTAGGCCATAAATGAGAATCAGGTTCATATTTTACATAATAAATGTGACGTTCAATTCCATTAAAATTCATGATGTTTATTGAATCCAGTACAAATTTAGTCGTATCATTTGGATTGCTATTCCAAATATTATTAGCTAAATAAATCGTATCACCTACATTTATTGAAAAGTCATACATGACATATTCTTTGTCAATACATGAATTTGTTGTACGAATATATACACGAGAATTTTCAGAACGAATATAACCAACAGAACCTGTCGTAACTGCATTTATTTTTGAATAAATATGTCCACAAAATAACGTGTCATAGTCAAATTGATATGTTATAGTATTGCAAGAGTTTCCAATTCCAGAAACACAGTGTAACACATTCCATTTCGCATTGTCAGCGAATGAAGGAAATACATTCTGGCTCATTCCAGTATAAAATACTGATAAGAAAAAAATAATTACTAAAAATCTTTTGTTTTTCATGGTTCCAAAATTTTTTATTTCATACTTGCACATAACGGAGGCGGCTTTGCGCAGTAGCGGACTAAATCCCACCAAAACTTTCACCGC
>JBAXTE010000126.1:0-1114 GCA_037130365.1 Bacteroidota bacterium | reverse complement strand
GTCGTTCCTTATAAATTCATTTTCAAGCGACAAAGCAGACAACATTCTCTGGAAAAAGTATTCGTAAAAAGAAATAAAAAAACTTTTTCTTAAGTTCTTCCATCTTTTTCTTCATATTCCAAGCACTTGCAGCCATGTATGCATTGATTTGGATTCCTTTTTCACCAAGAAGGTAATTCTGATTCATTCGAAAATCTGTTTTTAAATGTCCTATAATTGGTTCAATGCCCGCTCTTGCTTTGAATTTAGTGCGTTTCTTTTGTTTCTGATATGCGGTATCGCTCGCTTTTGCTTTTCCGGGAGTCATAATCTTCACCCCTTTTATTTCTGTTTTTCCCTTGCCGCCACGGTCATAAGCCAATTCCTCAGGCAATTTCAGCTTGTTGTTCTCCATTTGTTCAAGCAATGGTTCTATGGTATGTCCGTCAAATGGATTACCCAAAAATGCTTTTATTGCTGTTATAATTTTCTTTCCTTTTTTACCTGTGGTTACCAATCCAACTTTGTTTCCAAACTCATATTGTTTGTGTGGCTTACCTTTGGCTATGCAACGTGTGAAAGGCTTGTGTAGGCTGTAAATCTTGTCGTTATCACCTTTCAATTGATTCACCGCACGTTTGCAAATCTCCATCTGGTTTTCGTGTCGCTGTTTCTGACTATCATTCATTTTTCGTTCCAACTCGCGTAACTGGGTATTGGCTATAGTTTTCAACCGTTTCTTTGCTTTTTTGGCTTTCTTTGCTCGTTTTGGATGCTTGCCATTGTAGGTGTCACGTACCAATTGTTTACTTTCACGGGTATAACGCTGTCTCTGCTGAATACCTTCTTTATCAGCAATCTTATTGCATCTGTCTATCACTTTCTTACACAATTTCGCATCTGTTGGAAAAGTCGTATTATTTTCCTGAACAGTAGTGTCAGATAAAACAAATTTTGATTTTTTGGGCAATTTTTCACCATGCATCATCACACTGTAGGCAAATATTTTTCCAATGCCTTCCTCACCAATACGGTTGCGAAAATGAACAAAATCACTTGGGTCAAAAGGAAAAGTATGTTCAAAAAATACTCCACCACAGAAATACTGAAAGTAAACATCGCGAACCCAATACTC
>JBAXTE010000125.1:0-1146 GCA_037130365.1 Bacteroidota bacterium | reverse complement strand
TTACAAATAGGTTTAGTCTTATGAAAGCTACTAAATTTGAGAGATGCCAATCATATTTTGCCATTGCTTTTAATGCTTTTAGTATAAGGATGGTTATTAAAGCTGTCCATATTTGTATCATAACTGCATTTTCGCTAGTTCCAATAAAAGATTTAATGTGTAGAAGTTGTTTTATTTCTCTAAAAAATATTTCTACCTGCCAACGACTTTTATAAAGTTCTCCAATAGTATTGGCAGTCCAAGTCAATTGATTGGTAATAATTTCGATAGTTTGTTTGTTTTCATCATCCCAAACAACAACCCTTCTTAATCTTTTTGAGTATTTATCTTTTGATGTAGCGTTTTTTAGTTCAATAATTTGATCTATAAGAATATGTTGGTGTCTGTTTTCAGGTAACTCATTTTCTTTTATAACGACGTATTGAATGTTTTCTTTGTGTCTAATCACAAAATAAACTCCCTTGCTGTCCCAAATATTTAACAGTGAAAAATCGTTATAAAATCTATCTGCAACAACAACGCTTCCTTTCAATAGTGGTATATCATATGCTCCTTTATTATCGGCTGTCTTTCCATTAGTAATGTTTACGTATGCAGGTAAGTTTGCGTCAAAATCAAGTAGTGTGTGCATTTTTATAGCTCCTTTGGCTGTCTTGTATTTTGCCCAATCAAATAGACTTAAACACAAACTAATGGTGGTTGAATCTAAAAGTAATATTTTGGACTTAATTTTAAATTTTACTTGTTTAAACCCTGCTTGCTGTCCTAAACTTCCAAGTAGTTGATAATAGTATTCTCTAAAGAGTTCCCAGTTGCGGTGTTTGTTCTGATAACTTACACTTGACTTGGACGGAGCTTTTAAAATACCAAGATGATTTAGATTCCCAGTTGCTGATCGAAGACCATTACTTATGTCTCTTACGGATTGACTTTTTGCAAACTGGCAAAACAACATTGAAACCAAGTGTGTCCAACTGTTGTATCCTTTTTCGTGCTTATCAGTTTGTTTGTCTTTTACAAGTTTTGTAAATTTTATTCTATCTAATTTAGATATTATTTGAGAAAACAACGTTATATTTGCCATATTGAAAGGGGTTCTTTTTTTGTTCACCTCAAATGTAACATTTTGAGTTTAAAAAGTCCCTT
>JBAXTE010000124.1:0-1167 GCA_037130365.1 Bacteroidota bacterium | reverse complement strand
AACTAACTAACTAACTAACTAACATCTGATTACAAGTTCAGCAATTTCAACCTTTGAACTTGTTCAAATCTAAAGAAATTGTATGTAAGGTTTATTAGTCCGATTATTCCAGTTGCTCTTACTATTCCTACAGATTTTACAATCAATCCGTTCATGCTTTGTTCCATAAAGCCGAATACATGTTCTACTCTTGCTCTTGTTTTGGATTTTATTTTGTTTTTCGCTTTTTGCTTATTAGTCAGTGGCTTGCCTCTATATCCTTTTTCGTGTATTTTATTTTTAAGACAATACTTCCTTATTACTTTCTTCTGCTTTTCTCCAGTATAAGCACTATCTCCATATAATGATTGCCCTTTATCGCTTTTATCTAACAAATCATCTAAAGGTTGTGAGTCATGTACTGAAGCATCTGTAACTGCAAACTTTTTTATAAATTTGCTTTTGGTATCAACCTTTGTATTATTTTTATAACCGTAATATTTTTCTCCATTTTTCTTTGTCCAGCGAGCATCAACATCTTTGTGCTTTTTCTTATTGGGTTGGTCGTTCCATAAATCATTGCCTTCACCCTTCTTAATCTTTTCGTTCTCTTCACGAGTATTACGTTGGCGAGGTGCTACAGTAAAACTTGCGTCAATTAACTTCCCTTCATTAAATATCAAATTCTTTTCTTCTAAAAATTGCAGAAATTGATTGAAAAGTTCAGTAATAACACCACTATTAGTTAGGTTCTCTCTAAAAGCCCAAACTGTTTTCTCATCTGGAACTTTATCGCCAGATTCCAATCCCAAAAACTTTTTGAAACTTAGTCTATCTATTATCTGAAACTCCACTTGTTTATCGCCAAGCCCATAATAGCGTTGTAAAATTATTATTTTAAACATCATTACTACATCAAAAGGTTTTGCTCCTGCATTGTTTTTCTTTTCTGTATTTAGCAGCTTTGATTCTAATGTATTACGAAAAACCTCAAAATCAATAACATTGCTAATTTTCTCTAAAGGATTACCAATTGCAGACAAACGTTCAACTGTATATTGTTCGTCAAATAATCCTTTTTCACCTTTTGTTTTATATGCTTGTAATTTCATCTTTTTTTGCATTAATTTATATGCAAATATAGTCATATTTATTTGAATAACAATGATTTAATTTATAGAACTCCCC
>JBAXTE010000123.1:0-1170 GCA_037130365.1 Bacteroidota bacterium | reverse complement strand
GAGGTTGTGGAACAGTAAATGCTACCGGAACGATTAATGTCACTCCAGCAAATACAGTATCTGCTGCATCTTCTACAGAAACATTGTGTATCAGTACTTTGCTTAATGATATTACACATTCGACCACCGGCGCCACAGGCATTGGAACTGCGACAAATTTACCATCAGGAGTAACGGCATCTTTTGCTTCAAACACGATTACGATCAGCGGAACTCCAACAGAATCAGGAACATTTAATTACACGATTCCGTTAACAGGAGGTTGTGGAACAGTAAATGCGACCGGAACGATTAATGTCACACCAGCAAATACAGTATCGGCTGCATCTTCGACGGAAACATTGTGTATCAGTACATTGCTTAATGATATTACACATTCGACCACTGGTGCCACAGGCATTGGATCAGCTACAGGATTACCATCGGGAGTCACAGCATCTTTTGCATCAAACACGATTACGATTAGTGGAACTCCAACAGAATCAGGTACTTTTAATTATACGATACCTTTAACTGGAGGTTGTGGAACAGTAAATGCCACCGGAACGATTAATGTCACACCAGCAAATACGGTATCTGCCGCATCGTCAACGGAAACATTGTGTATCAGTACTTTAATGACTGATATTACGCATTCGACTACTGGTGCCACAGGCATTGGATCAACTAGCGGTTTACCAGTAGGAGTCACGGCATCTTTTGCTTCAAACACGATTACGATCAGCGGAACACCAACAGAATCAGGTACTTTTAATTATACGATTCCGTTAACTGGCGGTTGTGGAACAGTAAGTGCAACAGGAACGATTAATGTCACTCCAGCAAATACAGTATCGGCTGCATCATCAACGGAAACGTTGTGTATCAGTACTTTAATGACTGATATTACGCATTCGACTACTGGTGCCACAGGCATTGGATCAACTAGCGGTTTACCAGTAGGAGTCACGGCATCTTTTGCTTCAAACACGATTACGATCAGCGGAACACCAACAGAATCAGGTACTTTTAATTATACGATTCCGTTAACTGGCGGTTGTGGAACAGTAAGTGCAACAGGAACGATTAATGTCACTCCAGCAAATACAGTATCGGCTGCATCATCAACGGAAACGTTGTGTATCAGTACTTTAATGACTGATATTACGCATTCGACTACTGGTGCCACAG
>JBAXTE010000122.1:0-1171 GCA_037130365.1 Bacteroidota bacterium | reverse complement strand
TGAACAGCATAAAGAACAAACAAGTAAGAGAAGTAGGTTCAGAATGGATGTCGCTTCAAGTAGCTAAGACATTGGAAATAGAATCATTTTTAGAAAGCAGAAAATGGAATAAAGAAGATATTGCTCTAGCAATGAGTCATCTGGTTTCACGAGCCGTTTATCCCGCATCGGAATTAAAGAGCGTTAGATTTATGCAAGAAAACTCAGCTATTTGCGAACTAACAGGATGCGACCCATTGAAAATAACCAAAGATAAACTTTACAAGATAAGCAAACGTTTATACGCAGAGAAAGAAGCACTAGAGCAACATCTGTCAAAACGGACAAATGAGTTGTTTGATTTACATGACAATATTATTCTTTACGATTTAACCAACACCTATTTTGAAGGAGAGAAACGTAATAGCTCTCTAGCCCAATACGGACGAAGCAAAGAAAAACGAAGCGATTGCCCTTTAGTTGTATTGGCACTGGTTGTAAACGTTGAAGGATTTATAAAATACTCATCTATCTACCAAGGAAATATGGCAGATAGTAAAACCTTGGGAGACATGATAGATAAACTCCGAATAGCAACTTCTGTCAATGGAAAGAAAGCAACGGTGGTGATTGATGCTGGAATTGCTACCGAAGATAATCTAAAAATGATATTATCCAAAGGATATGAATATGTATGTGTTAGTCGCTCCAACCTGAAAAGCTATAAACAATACAAAGATGGCAAGTCGATAAAAGTAAAAGACAGAAAAAACCGAGAAATAGAACTATCAAGAGTTCAGTATAAAGAAGATGCGCAGTATATTCTCAAAGTCACAAGTCCTACAAAGGCACTGAAAGAAACAGCGATGAAGAGTCAGTTTCAGCAACGTTTTGAAGAAGGATTAGAGCAAATAGCACAAAGCTTAACAAAAAAATCAGGTGTAAAACGATTTGATAAAGTATGTGAGCGTATTGGACGATTGAAGCAGAAATACCCATCTATTCATCGTTTGTATCAAATAGATATTACAAAAAATGAAAAAGATATTTGCACAGAAATAAAGTGGAAACAAATTCCTAAAGTAGCCAAACAAAAGGAGGAGCAGTGCGGAGTGTATTTCCTAAAAACAAGTCACCCCGACAAAGATGAAGAGCTTATTTGGATAATTTATAATTGCATACGTAATATTGA
>JBAXTE010000121.1:0-1200 GCA_037130365.1 Bacteroidota bacterium | reverse complement strand
GTACAATGAACAGCGGCAAATATGTTTTCAGTCAAATCACCGATTTTCTTCCCAAACGATACTTCGAAAGGCTCGTCATGACAACATGTAACGATAGAACCCAAGGATGGAATTTGACATACTGGAACCAGATGCTCGTTCTCATGTTCGGTCAGTTGGATGGCTGCAACAGTCTTCGCGAACTGACGGATATTACTACTGCACATGCCAATAAGTCCTTCCATCTTGGATTTGGGAAGACCCCAATAAACCGAAGCGTGCTTTCCAAGGCAAATCAGCTTCGTGATTATCACATTTTTGAAAAATTTGCCTATCACATGGTGGAACTTGCTCAAAAGGATTGTGTCGACCAGGAGTTTGAACTCAACGGGAAGTATTATGCCTTTGATTCCACCACTATTGACCTCTGTCTGTCTCTTTTTGAGTGGGCAAGGTTCAGAAGTACCAAATCCGGCATCAAGGTACACACGCAACTTGATATTGTAAGCCAGATACCGGTATCGTTTCATATCACAGAAGCAGCTGTGCATGATGTGAATGCCATGGACTGGATTAACTACGAGCCATTCGCTTGCTATATTTTTGACCGTGGCTACTGGGATTTGGAAAGGCTCTATCGCATTGAGATTCTCAATTCCTTCTTTGTTATTCGTGAAAAACGAAGGCCGAAATTTGAGATAGTGGAAGGAGAAGACCTTCTGGAGGGTGCCGATAATATCCTCAGAGATCAAACCGTGAGATTCACCACAAGCGGGAACACAGTAAACTACCCATCTGAAATCAGAAGGATTATTTATTACGAGCCTGAACTCAAACGAACCTTCACTTACTATACCAACAACTTTTATCACAGGGCCAAGGATATAGCGTTCCTTTATAAAAACAGATGGGCTGTGGAAACCTTCTTTAAATGGATGAAGGGACACTTGCGTATCAAGTCTTTCTGGGGAAATACTGAAAATGCTGTTCGGATACAGGTTTATGTAGCTATCATCACATATTGCACCATTGCAATTCTCGCAAGAAAGCTGAAACTTAACAGGAGCGTCTATGAAATTATGAGAATATTGGGCAGCTCCCTTCTGGCAAAAGACAATATCAAGGAGCTGTTCCAGCTTGAAGAGCCGAAGCAAAATCACGATGACGGGCAGTTGCAATTGGCGTTCAATATTTTTTAACATTTTTTAATAGACACTAGTG
>JBAXTE010000120.1:0-1206 GCA_037130365.1 Bacteroidota bacterium | reverse complement strand
TCATCGCGCTTGTCTTTCTCCTGACTTTTCCTGGCGCTTTCGGTATGCCTAATGGCGGCCGGAGTGCCGGGGCGGGCGGCCACCCACCCCGGCAGCGCGCGGTGAGATCGCATTCAGCCAGGACTTTTTGAGTCCGAACCCCAGCAAGATCCCCGTGCGCCGTCCGGTCTGAAGCTCGAACAGTTGCCTGAGCCCAAGGTGCTTTTTGCGCCCTGCGAGCTCGCATGAACAAGGTTGAGTCAAACCCAAACCAAAACGGCCTCCTTCAAATACCATGTCCACATCTCCTGTCTATATCGGCGTTGACGTCGCCAAGGCCACCCTGGCGCTTGATGGCTTCCGCCGCGATTTCCCGAACACGCCCGCCGCCCACTCCCAGATCATTAAAAGCCTGCCCGCCGCCGCCCATATCGTTGTGGAGGCTTCCGGCGGCTACCAGAAGGCGCTTGTCCGCGCCCTCCATCGCGCAGGGGTGCCGGTGAGCACCGTCAACGCCCGCCATCCACGGGAATATGCCAAGTCCATGGGACAGCTCGCTAAGACGGACAAGATCGACAAGGCGGTCTTAAGCGCCTTCGCCGAACACAAGGCACTCAAGCCGGACAAGCCTCCTACCCAAGCCGAGGAAAAACTCGCGGAAATGCTTTCCCGGCGCGAGCAACTCGTCGCCATGCGCATCACGGAGAAAAACCGATTCGAGCACCACTTCGACACGTTCGTCAAAAAACAGGCCGCAAAGGCCCTGCGTTCAATCGAGCGGTGGATTGCTGAGATCGACACCGCCGTCTCCAAGCTCATCGACTCCGACACCGTCCTCAAGGCCAAAAGCGAGACCATCCGGAAAATCGACGGGATCGGCCCGGTCTGCGCCGCAGGCATGCTCGGCTACATCCCCGAACTCGGCACGCTCAGCCGCAACGCCGCTTCCGCCCTCGCCGGTCTGGCACCCTACGCGGACGACAGCGGCACTATCCGGGGCAAGCGCAAAATCTACGGCGGACGCGCAGCCCCACGGGCACTGCTCTACATGGCTGCACTCACCGCCGCACGCAAAAACCCGATTCTCATGCTCTTCTACCAACGCCTGCGCAAGGCAGGCAAACCCTTCAAAGTCGCCATCGTCGCCGTGATGCGAAAACTTATCATGCTCATCAACCAAACCCTCAAAAACCCAAACTTCGTCCTTGCCTCCTAAACACAGTTGCT
>JBAXTE010000012.1:0-106103 GCA_037130365.1 Bacteroidota bacterium | reverse complement strand
TTTTATCATTAAATTTGCATAAACAACAAGTTGCATTTAACACTTGAATTCAGCAACTAATATTGTCTTTACCAATAACTTCTTCTATTACATCTTTTATTGAGCCAGAAGTTATATAAAGAAATTTTCCATGTTTTTTGAGTTTTTTTAATGTTGGGATACATCCCTCAATAAGTGTCATTTCAGCAGCAATTTCTTTTAAAATATTTTTTTGCATATCCTTACTCTTAAAAACATTACACGTTAAATCACACCACTTTTGATGATTAATTTCTCCATTAAAAAAAGTTTTACTTAGTTCCTCACATTCAGTTATTGTATAACCTAATTTAGTCCATATTCTTTGCCAAGTTGAACGTGCTTTTGTGTGATTGATTGTTAATGTTCCATCAAAATCAAAAACGATAGCTTTAATTTGATTAAAGTCTTTACTAAGTTTGTTTTTGAAATAGAAAGCTAAGAGATAACCCATAAAGTCAGAATCTTTATTTTCTACTCCAAGTACATTTCTTCCATAGTGTAATATCCTTTCTAGTTTTGTAATTTCATTTTCTGAGCACTCAGGAAACGAAAACTTGTCATAAGGGAGTCTATTTGTATCAAATGACTCAAGAAGCATTATTTTTGGCTCAGGTATTTTAGTAAGTAGTGATAGTTGTTGTGTTGATAATTCTTTTTTTCGTCTATAATAATATAACTTAAGAGAGTTAATCCTTTTTATTTGAGTGTTTTTCTTAGTTTTTTGCTTAATTATTCCATCAAACGCATTTTCCTCACTTAATACTTTTTTACATATAGAAACAGCAGATGCCGCAGCTAATTCTTGATATTCATCATTTTTGTTTTCACCCCAATCACAAATTCCTTTTACAACAAGCCATTCTATCCTCATACTTTCAGAAACAGCCCAAATTCCACTTGCTTCCATTTCATTTCCAATTGCATCAGGAAAATTTTTTTTTAAGTTTTTGGTAAATTTCATTTGATTGACCAAACTTCCACCAGTAAGAATTAACCCTGAATGCATTTTGCAGAGTGAACCATCCTCCCTTGCAAATTTCCAATCAATACAACTTACAAATCTATCAGAAAGAATGTGACTTGCATTTGGTCTTGAACTTCTATGTATCACTCCTGATTCCGTCAGTTTTGTTACATTATAATTTTGAATAGTTTTTGAGATTAAAACATCACCCAAAATTTGAGTTTCAGGTTTCATACCCATTGCAATGCCAACTGCTATAACAATAGGAATCTTCCATACGTCAGCTAATTCTTTTACTGTTAGAGTCGCTGAATCTGGATTAATTACACCCGTGGAACCTAAACGAATCACAACAATTGTAATTTTTCCGAACATTGCCACAAAATAAGTATGACTTAAATGGCTAATACTATATTTAGAATATATATCTGAAATTATATCAGTTTCTTTTAGAACAGCATTTAATTCAACATCATTAGCTGTAATTAAGGCAACTATTGGTTTTATTCCTAATTTTTTAAATTCTGTCAATGAAATTTTCGTAAAATTTGAAACATCCTTTTTTTTCCATTTTTCCTTGCTAAAGGGGATAACTAGGTTGCTTTTCCTTTTTCTTTTCATCATTATTGTGAATTTATTTATACTAATTCAAAGTATATGATTTGCGACTAAGTCTTTTAATATATGCTAACTAACCCTACTTAAAAGATAAAAAAATCAAAAATGCATGTAATTTTTAGCAGGGGTTTGTTAGTGTTTAATTTAAGCTCAAGCAAATATAAGTAACAAATTTTCAATTTAATAAATAAATAATATTATTTAACAATATTATCAAAACAAACTTTATTTTTACAATTTTGAACTTCAAAAAATATCAAATCAAAATATTCCCATTTCTTTGGAAACGAATCAACGAATACTTTTGCAGAATTCTTCAATGCTAAAATTAAAGACTTTAGAAGAAATTTCAGAGGTGTTTGTGACTCAAAATTCTTCCTGTTTAGACTCAATAATATTTTTGGATAAATTTCTAAATGACCCAACTTTAAACACTGACCCTCAAATACTTTTCAAAGAATTTCCGGATATACAAAAGGCGTATCAGCTAACATGTGGCTTATCTGATATTTATAACCGAAACATAGAAAAAGGAGTGGCTTTAGCAAAAATGGCTAGATGGTTCAATGAAATAGAACTCAGTGGATTTAAGTCTTTTGCTACAATTAGAAGAACCTTTGAAATGCACTATCCAAATATTCTGAATTTCTTTGAAAACCGCTCAACAAATGCATTTGCAGAATCCTTCAATGCAAAAATCAAAGACTTTAGAAGAAATTTCAGAGGTGTGTGTGACTCAAAATTCTTCCTGTTTAGACTCAATAATATTTTTGGATAAATTTCTAAATGACCCAACTTTTAACACTGACCCGAAACATGTCGTGCAAGTGTCGTGCAAGTTAGCAATAAAAAAACCGTAACTGCTTGATAATCAGTTACGGTTGGTGTGCTTATAGTAGTCGGTAGGGGAATCGAACCCCTGTTACCAGGATGAAAACCTGGCGTCCTAACCCCTAGACGAACCGACCATTTTGTTAAGAACAGTGCAAAGGTAGTACTTTTTTTTAAACCTCCAAATTTTTGAACAAAAAAACTTAAAAAAATTCTGTTTTTCTAGCTTTTAGTATCCTCTTTATCTGATTGAAACTTAAACCCCATCCGTTTAGCAGTTTTCAATGTCATATTTTGCATTTCTAGTTGCTTCACATCTAGCACTGTAATTTCTTTTAAGTTATCGTAGGGAGGGGTTAAAAGATCAAAATTTATTGCATACTTTACAGAAGCAGCTAGAACCTCAGCTCTGAATTTATCTTCAAAAACATTTTGAGAGAAGTTATTAAATTGCAATCCCATTTCGTGCTTTCCTTCAATGTAGTAATGATTATCTTTATTAATAAAAATCCTACCTATTAAATATCCCGAATCATTAATACGGTTATACTTAAACGAATCTGCCAAAAAGTTATAAATATTTATGATTCCACAATAAGAACGTGAAACGTCTTCTTTTACATACGGAAGCTTAAACACATCGTGAGCACGAGGAAACTCAAACACATTGGTATGCATCATAAACACAAGCATATCTGTTGCAAATTTGAGCGAAAATTCAAAATCTGAAATATTTGTAACCTCCACATTAATTCTGGGGTTTGCATTCTTATACTTAAGATTATACTCTTTTTCAAAATCAAGAGCAATGTTTCTCATACTTTCAAAACCTTTACATGTTTGATCGTAAATATCTTGCTTAAAATTTCCTTTACTAAGAAGAAGATCAAAAATTTCATTTTCCATATGATTATTTATTTTGTATTCGATGTATTAATATATAATGAAGCGTGCTCTGCGCATCGTTGACCATCAATTGCAGAAGATACAATTCCTCCTGCATAACCTGCTCCTTCGCCTGCGGGAAAAAGATTTGAGAACTGAACATGACTTAAGGTTACTGCATCGCGAAGAATCCTAATTGGCGAAGATGTTCGAGACTCCACTCCTACTAAAACCGCTTCGTTGGTATAGAAACCTCTCATTTTCTGGTTAAATAAGACAAGTGCCTCTTTGAGTCTTTGGGTAATAAATTCTGGATAAATTGCAGACAAATTTGAAGATAACAACCCTGGATTGTATGAGCATTTTGGTAAATTTTGAGAAATTTTATTATTTACAAAATCAGTTAATCGTTGAGCTGGAGCCACAAGAGATTTACCCCCAGCTAGCCAAGCCTTATGCTCAATTTCTTGCTGAAAATGCAAACCAGCTAATGCATGGTCATTATTCAAACCTCTTACATCTGAAGATTCAACAGAAACAACAATTCCTGCATTTGCATACGGAGAATTACGTTGCGAGTTAGACATTCCATTTACAACTAATTGATTTTCGTGAGTAGAAGCTGGTACTATGATTCCTCCAGGGCACATACAGAACGAAAAAACGCCTCTATTATTAACTTGTTGTACCAGCGAATAGCTGGCTGCTGGTAAGTAATTTGGTCGTACTGGTAGTTTATATTGAATAGAATCAATCAGTGCCTGAGGATGTTCTATACGAAATCCCATTGCAAATGATTTTTGTTCCATAGCAAATTGTTTCCGATTAAAAAGTTCATAGATATCTGTGGCAGAATGGCCAGTTGCTAAGATATAAGCATCTGCGTGATGTCTATTGTTATCTCCATCAATCAATTCTACAACTTTATCTTTTTCAACAACAATATCAATAATTTTTGTATAAAAATGAACTTCGCCTCCATGACGAATGATTGTATGGCGAATATTACTAATAATTGTGGGTAGTTTATCAGTGCCAATATGTGCATGTGCTTCAACAGCAATTTCTGGATTGGCGCCATGAGCAATAAATAAATCTAATATTGAGTTTACATCGCCTCTTTTTGTAGAGCGAGTATAAAGTTTTCCATCAGAATAAGTTCCTGCACCACCTTCGCCAAAGCACCAATTTGATTCCGTATTTACATTAATATTGCGATTAATATTTGACACATCAAACTTTCTGTTTTCTACATCTTTTCCGCGTTCAAAAATTATTGGTTTTAAACCCAATTCAATAAGTTTTATAGCAGCAAAAAGTCCAGCAGGACCCGCGCCGATAACTATAACAGATTTTTGATTAGAAACATCCGGCAAATCATCAATGAATGAATTTGGGTTCAAAACCATTGGTTCATCAATATATACCATGAATTTCAATTGGCTCATAATGGGTTTTCTACGAGCATCTAAGGAGCGTTTAATCAGTTTATAGGTCATTGTTGAACTTGGTGGAATATTCAATTTTGCCTGAATTTCTTTGCGGATATTTTCTTGATTATCTGCATCTTGAGCAAGCATTAACAGTTCAACTTCGTTTATCATCTGAGCTAATTAATATTATTCGAAAAGAAATGACACTTGCATTATTTTTGAGTTTAGTCGATCGATAGAATTAGAAAACAGATTTCCTTCACGTTGAATAAGATCTTTAAATCCATAAGCCATTTTAAACTCAGCGGCAAATTTAAAGTAAGTCAAGTAAAAATCCATCCCAACACCGACCTGAAAAGAGTAATCGTTTCGAAGTAATTTAATAAGCACTTCGTTTTTCTGTTCATTTTTCTTTTTAGCTTGAGATGCTAAATCTATACTATAATTAAAACCACCCAACACATATATTCTAGTATTATTCATTCTACTAGATTTGAATTTCAATAGAATTGGAAAGTCCAAATAGGTAGATTCCACTTTTTTGCTTACCACTTGAGAAATTGTATCTCGATATTTGATAGTATAATTTATAATTCTATCGCCAAAAGACAAAGTAGGCAAAAATCGCAAATCGAAGTTATTTCCTAATCTCATATTTGAAATAATACCTAGATTAAACCCACTTTGAGGCTGAGTTTCTACAACCATAAGCGAATCAAAAGAATTAAGATTACTGTATGGTTTTATTGAAAAATCGAATTGATTTACTGCTAATAAAAATCCAAAATGATATTTTTTTAAATCATATTTTGGAAGATTCGGTGCTCTCGAACCTTGCGCAAACACATATGAACAAAACAACATAAAAAATAGAATAGAAAATGCTTTTCTCAAAATTTCAACGTATTAATATCTTGACTAAACGAAATGTGTATAAATTTATTACATTCTCAGCCAGATGCAATGATTAAATAATTTCTTTTTTAATTTTTATTCCTTTATAAATGGTAGCTATTCCTAATGATAAATGTGTGAATGACGTATTTTTAAATCCTTGATTAATGAAGAATGCATCTAAAGCATCATCTTGATGAAAGTCGCGAATTGTATTTTTAAGATAAACGTATGCGGTTTTCTTTTGAGTAATTAAAAAGCCTAAAATTGGAAGAATATAGTATAAATAAATCGAATAAAATGGTCTAAAGATGGCAATTGGTCTTGTAAGTTCAAGGATATAATATCTGCCGTTAGGTTTTAGCACACGAAATATTTCTTTAATTCCAGCCTCTAAGTTTTCGAAATTTCGCACTCCGAAAGCAACAGTAACCACATCGAAGGAGTTATCTGAAAATGGAATTTTGAGGGCATCTGCACGCCTTAATTCAATATTTTGCAAATGTTTTCGATTTACTTTTTCTTTTCCCACAGCCAGCATTTGTTCTGCAATATCAATTCCTACAATTTTACTCTGCTCAATTTTAGCCATTTCAATTGCCAAATCGGCAGTTCCTGTAGCAATATCTAAAATACTGATCGATTGTTGAGGAAAATCTCTTTGAATCAGTTTTCTAATTTTCCGTCTCCATATATGATCAACGCCCATCGAAAGAATATGATCAGCTCTATCGTATGATTGAGCAATTTCATCGAACATTGACGCAATTTTTTCTTTATCTTTTTGAATTTTCTGCATTTGAGTTAATTGATTAGTTTAAGCCTAACAATTTCGTTAAGTAGTTTTTCTTTTGAAATAGGGATCACTCCAACTTCTTCGCAGACTAGGCCGCCAGCCAAATTGGCAATAGCAGCCATTTGAATATGAGAAAGCCCAATTGCATTGCACAAAGTGACCACGCTAATCACAGTATCTCCAGCACCAGAAACATCAACGATGTTACGAAAATGAGCAGGAATCAGTTTATGTTGATAGGCATTATCACTTTCTTTCCAAACTATTAGCACCCCTTTTTCTGAAAGTGTGATTAATGCTATTTTAATATTATGTTGGTCTATATATTTCTCGATTAAATTGCTAATTGCATCAATATTTGAGTAATCAATGTCTGCTTTAGTTCCTTCTTTTAGCTCTTTTAAATTAGGTTTAAAAATTGTGCAATGACTATATGCGTTAAAGTTTCGTTTTTTTGGATCAACAGTAACTGGTATTTTAAGAAGGTTAGCTTTTTGAATTATCTTTTCGATTAAATCCATTGAAAGCACTCCTTTATCATAGTCTTCAAAAATAATTGAATCGACTTTCTTATGGTCTAAAATGTTGATAATATGATTTAGCAAGTTTAGATTATCATCAGCAGAAAGAGACGAATCATCTTCTTCATCTACTCGAAGTAGTTGTGCATTGTTTCCTATAATTCGAAATTTTGTTGTAGTAATTCTATTCTCACTCAACATCATCCCTTCTGTTGACAAGTTATTATCTTTCAACATTTGCAGAAACTCTTTGCCTTTATCATCGCTGCCAATAACAGAACATAACACAGGAATTGCTCCCAGAGATTGAATATTTAGCGCTACATTTGCGGCTCCTCCCAAACGATTATTACGTTTTAAAAGATTCACTATTGGAACAGGAGCTTCGGGAGAAATTCTATCCACAGTTCCGAACAAGTATGCGTCAATCATAACGTCACCAATTATGAGGACTCTCTTTTTTTCAATCTTTTTTTCAAGTTCCGAAATTATATCTCTCATACTTTCATTTTTGCAAAGTTACAAACTAAATCACATCTTTTTTATTCATATCTAATCGAATAAAAATAAAAAGCAACACTGTAAATGACCAAAGAGAAGACCCGCCATAACTTAAGAAAGGCAGAGGGATTCCAATAACTGGCATTAAACCTAGCGTCATTCCCACATTTATAGCGAAATGGGTAAACAAAATAACAGCCACACCATATCCGTAAATTCGACTAAATGGAGATCGTTGTTTTTCGGCTAAAAACAGCACTCTGATAATCAATGAAATAAATAAAACAACAAATACAGAACTCCCAACAAATCCCCACTCCTCGCCTACTGTACAGAATATAAAATCGGTACTTTGCTCGGGTACAAATTTGAATTTAGTTTGAGTTCCCTGCAAGAAGCCTTTTCCAATTAAGCCACCAGAGCCAATCGCAATTTTAGATTGATTTACGTTATATCCAGCACCTTTGGGGTCTGATTTAAGTCCTAAAAGTATTTCTATACGGTCTTTTTGATGAGGCTGTAATGTGTTATTAAAAAAATATTCAACCCCAATAGTAAATAGCGAAGCCAAGACGTATATTACCACAAGTGTAATCAATGCTTTGCGATATTTTCGGAATATGTACCAAAACACAAGAGCAATAACTGTAAGCCCAATTATCACATACCATTGATTAAAAATCAAGGTAAAAATAAATAAAAATATAGTTAGTAAACCGAACCAAATTATAGTTCCAGTCATTCCTTCACGATAGAAAACGAGCAAAAAAGAGAGAAAAACAATAGCAGATCCAGTATCATTTTGCAAAAGGATGAAGAGTATAGGAATCCCTATTAAGGCAAAAGCCATGACTCTAGTATCTTTTTGCAATATTGTTCTATTAGATTCACCCAAGAGTTTTGCTATAGCCATTGCTGTGGCAATTTTAGCAAATTCAGAAGGCTGAATTCCAAATTCTCCAATTCCCATCCACGATTTAGAACCCGCAATTTCTTTCCCAACAAATAGCACAGCAATCAGAAGTGCGATATTAACACCATAAAATAGAAATGCGAAAGTGGTATAAAATTTTGAGTCGATAACCAGAATAAACAACCCAAGTAAAAGGGCACTCACAATCCAAAGCATTTGTTTACCATAACTCTGCGAAAAATCCAAAATGCTACTATGAGCATCATTAAACACTGCAGCATAAATATTTACCCATCCAAAAAGCACCAAAATCATATATAAGATGATCAATGGTTTGTCAATATTTGAAAAAATACTTTTTGTGTTAAAATCTCTTACCACTTTCTAATCAAGTTAATGTTCATTATTTTTTGTTCTAATTCAGGTTTTGTAATTTTACGGGTAACGTAATATTCTATCATCAAACTAGCAATTGGAGCAGCAATTTCGCCACCATAACCTCCATTTTCAACAATCACGCAAATTGCAATTTTGGGATTTTCAATTGGTGCAAAGCAAATAAACAGCGAGTGTGGTTCTCCATGAGGATTCTGTGCCGTTCCCGTTTTGCCCGCAATCGGAATATCAGCTTGTTTTGCTGAAGTCGCAGTACCTTTTAACACCGCATTTCTCATACCTTCAACAATTGGATCGAAGTATTTTGTTTCAATTCCTGTCTCGTTTGGTTTAATAAACCTTAAGTTTTTATTATTTTCGGTACCAATCGCTTTCACGATATGAGGGGTATAATAAAATCCCCGATTTGCGATTATAGATGCTAAATTTGCCAGCTGTAAAGGCGTTGTCCCCAACTCACCCTGACCAATTGCAAGCGAAATGATTGACAATGCTTTCCAAGCATTTTTACCACGAGTTTTATCGTAATATTCTGCTGTTGGCAAAATGCCTTTAAGCTCATAGGGCAAATCGGAGTTAAATTTTCGACCAAATCCCATATTAAGGACATATTGTCGCCATGCATTGTACCCCTCTTTTGAATTTTTATATTTTCTCCGATTATCAATAATCGCTTTATAGGCTTTGCAGTAATATGCATTACAAGAATTTTGAATAGACTGTGCCAAATTCAATGGTGATGGGTGTTTATGGCATTTAACGGTCAAACTACCGGCATGAAATCCAAGTTCGCAAGAATATTGAGTTGATGGTTTTAAAACACCTTCTTGCTCTCCAATAAGGGCATTTACAATTTTAAAAGTAGAACCTGGAGGATACATAGCCATCAATGCACGGTTAAACAGTGGATTGTTGAGTGTATCGCGAAGTAATTTCATGTAATTCATCGCTCTAACTCTACCCACAAGTAAATTGGGATCGTAGGTTGGACTTGAAACAATGGCTAATAATTCTCCCGTTGATGGTTCAATAGCAACCACGCTTCCTTTTTTTCCTCTCATCAACTTTTCTCCATACTCTTGTAATTCTAAATCGATGCTAGACCATAGACTTTTGCCTGCTTCTGCAACGGTATCATAAATTCCATTTCGAAAAGATCCTTTTTCGCGATTATGAACATCTACCATACTCACTCTCACACCTTTGCGACCCCGTAAAAACTCTTCATACGATTTTTCAATTCCACTAACTCCAATATAATCACCAGGTTTATAGTATGGGTTTTTCTTTATCATTTCCTCATTTGCTTCACCAATATATCCTAATGTGTGAGCAGCTGCTGGAGTTGGGTATTTTCTAAGGGTACGAGATTGGACATAAAAACCTGGGAATTTGTATAATTTCTCTTCAAGATAACCATAAATTTCTTTAGAAATTTGTTTTTCAAAAATCGAGGAAGAGAATCTTGAATAGCCGATTGCATTATCTAGACGATTTTTCACTTCTAAGGGAGATAAACCAAGAATTTCGCATAAATCGGCAGTATCTAATTGTGTTACTTGATTTGGAACAACCATTAAATCGTAAGTCGCTTCGTTGTATGTCATTAATTTACCATTACGATCGTAAATAATACCTCTAGCAGGATGTTGGACAATATACCTCAAAGCATTTCTATTGGCATAAAACACTGAACTATCATCAATAATTTGCAAGTAAAATAATCGTATCAGAAAAATGGCTCCTATTAATACAAAAATCAAAATCATTGTAGTTTTACGATTTGAATATGTAGAAGTCTTCATCTAAAAATTGATTCAATTTGGTTTTAACTTGCAAATTTAATAATTTTATAGGCGCTAAAGTTGGTTTTCTTACTATTAATGATATTATTATGGATATAATTGAATTGAGGGCATATTGTATTTCAAAAAAAGAGGTTGAAGAGTGTTTCCCTTTTGATGAAACAACCTTAGTTTTTAAAGTATTAGGGAAAATATTTGCATTGTTGTCACTTGACGAACCTGTTTATCCAAGTATCAACTTAAAATGTGACCCAGAATTAGCTATTGACCTTCGAGAGCGTTTTTCCTGTGTAATCCCAGGTTACCACATGAACAAAAAATTATGGAATACCATTGTTTTAGATGGCTCTGTTGATAGCAAAACAATCAAACTTTGGGTTGATCATTCTTATGATGAAGTAGTAAAAAAACTACCAAAAAAGATTCAAGAGAAACTCAATGACAACATATTATAAAGCTTCAACTTTATAACGACTTGAATAAACTAATTAAAAAAGCCCAAAATTTCAAATTTCAACTTTTTTTTTTGTTTAAAGGGTTGATGGGTTGGAATGTTGGGTTTCCCTATAAACTTATAAACTTTAAACCTATAAACTAAAATGGTTGATGGGTTGATGGGTCCCGAAAAATAAATCCGTCAACCGACGGATTTTGATTTTTCGAGGATCCTCGAAAAACGACGTTTCGCTTTTAGCGAACTGTTTTTCGGGATTGATGGGTTGATGGGTTGGAATGTTGGGTCTCCCTATAAACTTATAAACGTTAAACCAATAAACTAAAATGGTTGTTGCTATCTTATTTTCAAATCTTCAAATCCTGAAATTTTCAAATCCTAAAAATCACTATTTCCATTTTCAACTTACAACCTATTTTTTTGGAAATTTCCAGCTAAAAACACTTCCAACTAAATATACTGCAGCCACTCCCGCAAAGATGTAAAAAGTGGTGGTCATTACTTTTAGAATATTTTCAATTACATTCGGATCGCGCGTTCCATAGTTATTTGCAAACACAATTGCGGCAATAATAAATGAGATAATTAAGATAATTCCGAGCGTTTTTAAGTGTTTCATGACTTCATTTATTCTTGAGTAATTTTTATTGAAAATATTGGATGTTTAATAGGGCAAAAGTACAATATTATTTACAAGAATTTTCGGTATTCAAAAGAATGAATTAGTACACAAAATAACATTTATGTATTTTTAAATAATATTTATCATTAATATAAATTTGATTATCAACATCATACAATGTTATCAACATTTTGTTATTATCAATTTATTCATTAATATTCTTTTCAAACAAAAAAATAAGGTAAATTCGCAATCATAAATTTAAATACCAAAAACGCATGCTTCGAAGAATATCATTTTGCTTCCTTTTCACCATCATCATATTTCACAGTACATTAAGTGCTCAAAAGAAAATTGAGGAGATCAAAAAAGGTGATCCGGAGAAAGCGATGATGTTGATTAAAAGCGGTAACTTTTATTCTGCCATTAAAGAATTTGAAATATTAGTAGTAGAAGAACCTGACAATCTTTCGTATCATGCATTTTTAGGTTTTGCATACTTAAGCACAAATATAAATAAGACAAAAGCAATTCCTCATTTTGAGTTAGTGACTAAAGATTCAAAGGCTGACCCTTATTCAAATTACGATTTAGGAAGAGCGTACATGTTGGCTTATCGCTTTGATGACGCTATAAAAAGTTTTGAAAAATTCAGATCATTAGTTCACGATAAAGAAAAAGACATCCCAGTTCCTGCAAAACGGATGATTGAGATGTGTAATCAAGCAAAGGAATTATACAAAAAACGGATTAATGTTAGGCTACAAAATGTTGGTCCAGAAATTAATAGTCCCTACCCTGATTACAGTCCGTTTATAGATGCAAACGAAACTACACTTTTCTTTACATCACGTAGAAGTGGGAACATAGGTAATTTTGATGATATTGATGGTCTAAAAACGGCCGATGTTTTTATATCAAACTTAGTTGGCGACACATGGTCTAAAGCTAAACGCGTTTCTTCAACTATCAATTCATATTTAATAGAAGAGAGTGTTGGGATGTCTGCTGATGGAACTGATTTGTTTATTTATATTTTCAATGAAAAAGGCATGGATGATATATTTATGTCATCAAAAAAAGGAAGAAATTATCAAAGGTCAGAATTTTTATCTATAAATTCAACGTTTGAAGAGACCTCAGCATCTATTAGTCCCGACAAAAACACCATATTTTTCGCATCAAAAAGACCGGGTGGCAAAGGAAAAAGAGATCTTTGGATGGCAAAAAAGCTACCAACAGGTGTTTGGGGAAATGCAATTAACTTAGGTGACACAATTAACACAGAACATGACGAGGATTTTCCTCAAATTGCACCCGACGGCAAAACGCTATATTTTGCATCAACAGGCCATTACGGAATGGGTAATTACGATTTATTTAAATGTACTTGGGATTCAAAAACAAATACATTTACCAAACCCGAAAACTTGGGATACCCAATAAACACTCCCGATGATAATAAAACAATCTCATTCTCAAAATCTGGCAGATATGCATACATTCACGATGTACGTGAAGGAGGATCTGGGGATCAGGATATCTACAAGGTTACTTTTCTAGATTTCCCTGCGCCATATGCAACTTACATTGGCTATATTTTTAATAAAGACTCCATTAAAATTGATGAATTTAGATTGCGAGAAATTTCAAGTGCGAGCCTAAAACTTAGCATTATTGAAAAAGAGATTGAAAACACAAAAGTAAAAACAGCAAATCTTCAAAAATTAATCTTAGATCTTGAGAGTGACACAACTGCTGTTGGAATTTCTAAAAAAGCGCAACATCAAAAATCCTTAGCAAAATTAGAAGAAGGATTAACAAATCTTACAACAAATAAATTACCTGTTGCACAAACCACACTCTTTGAGGCTAGCAAACCATTAAATACTGTATTATCATTAGTAAATCCTAACACAGGAAAAACAATTTATAAATACACTCCAAATAAAAATAGTGGTGAGTTTGCCATCATTGCTCCTCCTGGAAATTACAAGCTTGTAATAAAAGGAGACAAATATCCCGAAAAATCAATTAATTTCAATATTCCCGACAGAGAACCTCTGCCAGAGCCATATAGGTATAATATCTATTATAAATAAGCATTAATTGGCCAATTTTAATTGAGTACCTTAGCAAGAAAAAGATGACCGATATCTGGAAATTAATAAATGAAAAAGCGGGCAAAAGAGAGCCGTTTTTATTCATAATTGACTTTAATTGTACTCGAGCAATTATTGAAGATTTACCCATTTCAGCGAGCGAATTATTAATAGATTTTCCCACATATCGAAATGTGTCGTATCCTCGAATGAAGATGCCGTTTACATTTTCTAAAACCCCAATTAGTTATAAAGATTACGAGCTTCAATTCAACAATGTAATGAAGCATTTAGAGCGTGGAGATACATTTTTGTTGAATTTAACATGTGCAACTCCAATCGAATCATCATTAGGATTAAAGATGCTTTTTTTTGAATCAAATGCGCCATATCGTTTACATATACCTGGTAAGTTCACCATATTTTCACCAGAATCTTTTATTAAAATCTCTGAAAACACAATTACTAGTTACCCTATGAAAGGGACTATTGATGCGTCCATTGTTAATGCCGAAGAAATATTATTATCTGATGAAAAAGAAATTGATGAACACAATACAATTGTAGATCTGATTCGTAATGACTTAAACAGTGTTGCCACTAAAGTAAATGTAAAGCGCTTTAGATATATTGAGAAAATTGAGACGAATGGAAAAGCCCTTTTACAAGTTAGCTCAGAGATTGAGGGAACTTTGCCGGAAGATTGGCATCAACAATTGGGAACAATTTTGCAAAAACTATTACCAGCAGGATCAATATCTGGCGCGCCAAAACCTAAAACAATAGAAATAATAAAAGAAACTGAAACTGATTCAAGAGGATATTATACTGGTGTAATGGGTGTTTTTGATGGCAAATCAGTAGACTCAGCTGTAATGATTCGATATATAGAACAAACTCCAGAAGGATTAAGTTATCACAGCGGAGGTGGAATTACAATCAATAGCACTGCAGAATCCGAATATCAAGAATTAATAGATAAAGTATATGTACCCACTATTTGAAACAATTGCCATTGAAAAGTTTCAGCCTCAAAATATTGAACTTCACCAGCAGCGGATGGACATATCGTATCTGAGTTTATTCAAAAACACTAATCCATTTAATCTTTCTGAATTGATTAAATATGAAAATATCCCATCAGAAGGATTATTTAAATGGAAAATTTTATACGGATGTTCTAATTATAAAACAATTGTGGATAGGTATGAACCTCGGCAAATTAATAAAGTAAAATTCGTCCATGTCGATTCCAATTTCGATTACACTTTTAAATATTCAAATAGAGTTCAAATTGATGAACTTCGTGATATAAATTCTGAATATGATGAGATTATTATGGTAAAAAATGGATATCTCACGGATTCAAGTATTGCAAACCTTGTTTTAAAACAAAAAGACAAACTTTACACACCAAATACGCCATTACTAGAAGGCACCCAGAGGAAATACTTAATTATGAAAGATAGAATAATTGAGAAACAGATCCTTTATAAAGATTTAGGTGATTTTGAAGGAGTTTTTTTTATCAATTCAATGTTACCTTTTGAACGTGCACCATTTTTCAAATTAGATTAAATGGAAATGTAAGAATGGCTAAGTATTCACTGATTTATTATAGAGAATGAAGTTATTCGATTTCAAGTTTGAGTAAAAATAATCGGAAATAAGATTTTTAGACCAAGTTAAAAAGCTAATATCACCAGTAAATTTGACTCAAATATCACTTCTTTTGCTGACAAAGGAGCGTATAACAACTGATTTCAAGCCATTTTCAGACAAAGTTATCAACAAAAGACCTCTTTTTTCAACAAAAATCGTATTTTTTGTTAAAACTACTTGACATCTTCTTTTAATAGCTTATTTTTGTAGCCGTATAAAGAAAAATCTAATAATTAATTAAAAAATTATTTTACAATGAACAAAGCTGAATTAATCGATGCAATGGCTGGAAAAGCTGGATTGACAAAAAAACAAACCAAAGAAGCTTTAGAAGGATTTATCTCTTCTGTTTCTGACGCATTAAAAGTAGGTGACCGTGTTGCTTTAGTAGGTTTTGGATCATTTGCTGTTTCAACTCGCGCTGAACGCAAAGGTCGTAACCCAAGAACTAAAAACGAAATGATTATTCCTGCTAAAAAAGTGGTTAAATTCAAACCAGGTAATGAATTATCAGGACACGTTAAGTAAGTTTATTGCATTAAAAAAAAACTCCTCCACACGAGGAGTTTTTTTTTGCTTTTTGCATAATATTAAATCACAATCAAGCTATATAATCAAAAATACAAATAAATAGGGATGAATACAGTTGATGATAAAAATCTAATTGCCTATCTCAAAGAATTTATCACTGCTGAACGGGTGATTAAAATTGAAAAAACTATCCAGCAACGGACTCGATATATAACAATAGTACTAGAAAATATTTTTCAAGCTCAAAATGCAAGTGCAGTATTAAGATCCGCAGAGTGTATGGGAATTCAAGATGTTCATGTAATTGAAAACGAGAACGCTTTTGAAATTCATCCAGATATTGCAATGGGTTCTTCAAAATGGATAACACTTCATCAGTACAATCAGAAACCAAATAATACGATTGATGCAATTAACAAACTCAAAGCTGATGGCTATAAAGTAATTGCTACAATGCCGCATGAGTCTGAAAGTATGCTTGACGACCTTGATTTATCAACGCCAATTGCATTTTTGTTTGGGACTGAACTCACTGGTTTATCAGAAGAAGCAATTGCACATGCAGATGGATTTGTCAAAATTCCAATGTTTGGTTTTACTGAAAGTTTTAATATAAGTGTATCGGTTGCTCTTGTGATGCAAAATATTACTTCGCGATTACGTAAATCGAATATTAACTGGCAACTCACTGAGAAACAACAAGAAGAAATAATCTTAGAATGGTGTAAAAAATCATTAAAAACTCCTGACATGATTGTTTCCCGATTTTTTGAAATTCAATCAAAATAATTACAATTTTTTGACGTTAATTATAACCGTAATAAAATAAGAATTTTACATAAAACGACTTAATTTTTTATGCTTAATGATTCTGATAAATAGAGGAATACGGCTCAAAGCTTAACTAATTTTAACAATAACTAACTATAATTAATAATTAATCAAATTAAATTTGCAAAAAAATAAATTCGATGGAGACTTATACAGACATTAGAGAATTAAATGAACGCATTCAGAGAGAAAGCGCTTTTGTAGATTTACTCACCATGGAGATGAATAAATCAATTGTAGGGCAAAAACAGATGATTGAGCGATTACTAATAGGGATGTTGGCTAATGGTCACATTTTACTTGAAGGAGTCCCTGGTTTAGCAAAAACATTAGCTATTAAGTCGCTTGCTTCTGCTGTAAAAGCTGATTTTAGCAGAATTCAATTTACTCCAGATTTGCTGCCTGCCGATTTAGTAGGGACCATGATTTACAGTCAAAAGAACGAAGAATTCAATGTTCGCAAAGGACCAATTTTTTCCAACTTTATTCTTGCAGATGAAATCAATCGGGCTCCTGCAAAAGTTCAAAGTGCATTATTAGAAGCCATGCAAGAGCGCCAAGTTACTATTGGGGATAAATCATATCCACTTAAAGAGCCTTTTTTGGTAATGGCGACTCAAAATCCAATTGAACAAGAGGGTACATATCCACTTCCAGAAGCTCAAATTGACCGATTTATGCTAAAAGTTGTGATTGGATATCCTACCAAAGAGGAAGAAAAAGTAATTCTACGTCAAAACACTGGCGGTTTGTATCCTACAATTCAACCAGTAGTATCAACCGAAGATATTTTAAAAGCTCGAAACGTTGTTCGTGAAGTATATGTTGATGAAAAAATAGAAAATTACATTACCGATATTGTGTTTGCAACCCGTTACCCAGAGCAATATAATCTTAAAAAATTCAAAGGGATGATTAGTTTTGGAGCTTCACCACGTGCAAGTATCAATATGGCATTAGCAGCCAAAGCATTTGCCTTTATCAAACGTAGAGGGTATGTTATTCCTGAAGACATTCGTGCCGTTTGCCCTGATGTAATGCGACACCGAATTGGTCTAACTTATGAAGCTGAAGCTGAAAACATCAACACTTCTGATATTATAAATGAGATTTTAAACAAAGTTGAAGTACCATAGTAGTTGAAAGTCTATAAAGTCTATAAAGTCCTTAAAGTCTATAAAGTTCGTAAAGATTTTAAAGTTGAATTTGTTATAAATCGTCAATTATAGATTTTACTTTATCTGGTTAAGACATGAGACTAAATGATTAAATTATCAAAATTTCATAATAGGTAAGACAGTGGAAGCAAACGAAATTATTTCAAAAGTTAGACACATTGAGATTAAGGCTCGGGGATTATCACGCCAACTTTTTGCTGGAGAATATCATAGTGCTTTTAAGGGAAAAGGAATGGCTTTTAATGAAGTGCGCGAATATCAGTTTGGCGACGATATCCGCTCAATAGATTGGAATGTAACTGCACGATTCAACCATCCATTTGTAAAAATTTTCGAGGAAGAACGTGAACTTACAGTCATGTTGTTAATTGATGTGAGCAAGTCTAGTTTCTTTGGATCTGATCAAATAAAAAATGAGCTAATTATAGAAATTGCAGGAGTTCTCTCCTTTTCAGCATATCAAAATAATGATAAAGTGGGTGCAATATTCTTTAGCGAAACAATAGAAAAATTCATTCCTCCTCAAAAAGGCTCAAAACATATCTTGAGAATTATTCGCGAAATGCTCACTTTTAATCCATTAAATAATAAAACAGACATTCAAGTTCCGTTGCAATTTTTAACCAATGTAATTAAAAAACGAGCTACTGTTTTTTTGATATCCGATTTTCAATCCAAAAACTACCAAAAAGCAATTCAAATTGCTAACCGTCGTCACGATATGGTTGCACTGCGAATTATTGATCGTCGTGAAACAGAAATGGTAAATGTTGGAATTCTTAAAATTGCTGATCCTGAGACAAATGAAGAGTTTTGGATGGATACATCATCTGCAAAAGTTCGTAAACAGTATGTGGATAATTGGAATTCGTTTAATTCAACAACAGATGATATTCTCATAAAAAACGGGATTGATAACGTAAAATTATTCACAAATAAGGATTATGTAAAACCATTAATAAACTTGTTTAAACAACGTGGGGCTAGATTTTAATGAGTCATAAAGTCTGTAAAGTTTGAAAGTCTATAAAGTCAAAAGTCTATAAAGTCAAATGAGCAACAAATATATACATCAACCTATAAACCTATCAACTCACTAAAACATAAACCTATAAACTTATAAACCTATCAACTCACTAAAACATAAACTTATCAACCAATAAACCTATCAACTTATAAACTAATAAATCAATAAATCAACCAAAACAAACAGATGAAAAAACAGTTAATTATTATTCTAATATTCTGTATATCTGCGTTATGGAATCAAACCATGGGACAACAAGCCACCACCACTATTGTCCCCAAATCGTTTTTAATTGGCGATCAAGCTTTGCTAACTTTACAAGTGAAGACAAAAAAAGGGCAAGCGATTAATTGGCCAATGTTAATGGATTCTACAGCTACTTACAAAATTGATATTATAGTAAAAGGAGTTGTAGACACTTTAAAATCAGACACATCAAAATGGATTACGTATACACAAAAGTTAAAAATCACCTCATTTGATACAGGTTCTATCGTAATTCCAGCAATCGAATATTACGGGTCTGATTCCACATTAATTGCAGTTGCAGATAGCATGAGTTTTCACGTTACAACGATTCCTGTGGATACCAGCAAAGCTTTTATGGATATAAAAGGTACTTTTGATGAGCAATTACGATTTAGCGAAATAATTCCATGGGTGCTTTTAGTCGTTGGTATTCTAATCGTTATCATTATTGGGATTATTCTCTTTATTCGTCATAAAAAGAAAAAGCCATTGTTTGCATTGATGAAAGCCAAAACTGTTTTACCCCACGAGTATGCTTTGGCTGCGCTGAAATCGTTGCAAGAGAAGCGATTATGGCAAGATGGTCACGTAAAAAGATATTATAGTGAACTTACTGAAATTCTACGTATTTACATCACCAACCGATACGCTATTGATGCATTGGAAATGTTATCATCAGAAATTATTAATTGGATGGCTACAAATCCTGAGACTTATAACGAGCGATCTAAAATGAATGATTTATTTTCGACTTCTGATTTAGTTAAATTTGCGAAATCGATGCCATTGCCTAACGAAAATGATCTTTATATGAACTATGCCATTGATTTTGTAAATGTCACAACACCTGTTGTAATTGCAGAAGCAAAAAAAGAAAAAAATCCTGACTCAACCTCAAATAACATCGAAATATGATAGCTTGGTTATTAGAATTGAAATTTTTATACCCTTGGGCATTTGGATTGTTGGCAATAATTCCACTATTAGTGCTATGGTATATTTTTCGACGAAATCGTTTACGTCCGGCATTACAACTACCAAAACTTCCAGGCAGTAAACCCATTAAACAATCATTACGACTAAGATTTTTTCACTCCATGTTTGTATTACGATGCATTGGATTAGTTGCACTAATTATTGCTTTGGCTCGTCCACAAATAAGTAGCGATAAAACCGACACAAATATTGAAGGAATAGACATTGTTTTATCTTTGGATATTTCGAGTAGTATGTTATCCGAAGATTTTCATCCAAATCGAATTGAAGCAGCAAAAGATGTTGCGCTAAAATTTGTGGAAGGACGTCCTCAAGATAGAATTGGATTAGTAGTTTTTAGCGGGGAATCGTTTACACAATGTCCACTCACCATTGACCACAGAGTTCTAAAAGAGCTATTTAAGGAAATTAAAAGTGGAATAATCGAAGATGGGACAGCGTTAGGTGATGGACTTGGCACAGCTGTAAACCGTTTGCGCACTAGTAAAGCAAAAAGCAAAGTCATTATTTTACTCACCGATGGTGTGAATAACACGGGGTTTATCGATCCAATGGCTGCAGCAGATATGGCTCGGGAATTTGGAATTCGAGTTTACACAATTGGAGTTGGAACAATGGGAACTGCACCATATCCTTTTCAAACCCCTTTCGGAGTTCAATATCAGCAAATTCCAGTTGAGATTGACGAGCCATTACTTCAACAAATTGCTTCAGCAACTGGTGGAAAATTCTTTAGAGCCGTGAATAAAGATAAATTAGAACAAATATATAGTGAAATTGACAAATTAGAAAAATCTAAAATTGAAGTTTTATCTTATTCACGTAGAGACGAAAAAGCGTTTCTATTCATTATTATTGCTCTAATATTACTTGCCTTCGAATTATTAATGCGTAATACAATTTATAGAACCATTCCTTAATTTTCAGACCTATGATAAATTTTGCTTATCAATATATGCTTTGGTTGCTACTAATTATACCAGTTTTAGCAGCACTATTTTACTATGGTAGATATCTACGTCGAAAACAAATTGCATCACTTGGAAAGCCTGAGATTATCTTTAAACTCATCCCTACACTCTCTCATATTCGTTCTCCGTTTAAATTTTGGTTAACGATTATTGCCTTAACATTGCTCATTCTTGCATCTGCACGACCACAAATGGGCGCCAAGGTTGAAAAAGCAAAAAGAAAAGGGGTAGAATTAATGCTGTGCTTAGACATATCTAATAGTATGCTCGCTAACGATATAAAACCTACTCGACTTGAGCGCTCGAAACAAGCAATTATTCAACTAATAAAAAAATTAGATAACGATAAGATCGGCATTGTAGTTTTTGCAGGCAAATCATTTATTCAACTTCCACTTACCGATGATTACGGAGCCGCATTGATGTACGTTGACAGAATTAATACTGATTTAATCGAAAATCAAGGAACTGCCATTGGATCAGCAATTACTTTAGCCGCAGAGTCTTTTACTCAAACAAAGAACAAGCCTCGAAACAGAGCCATAATTGTAATTTCTGACGGAGAAAATCACGAAGATGACGCACTCGAAGCAGCTGGAAATGCCATATCAAAAAGTGTTAAAGTCCACACAATTGGAATCGGAACTCCAGAAGGTGCGCCAATTCCTGAAATAAAAGGCAATCAAGTTGATTACAAACGTGATGGAAACGGTGAAGTGGTGATGACTAAATTAAACGAACAAATGCTTCGTGATATTTCTGATAAAGGTAAAGGGATTTATATTAGAGCTAATAACTCCGACTTTGGCCTTGATAAAATATTTGATGAAATTGCTAAAATGGAAAAAGAAGATTTTGAAGCCATTAATTATTCCGATTACGAAGACCAATTTATCGCTTTTATCGCTTTGGCATTTCTAATTTTGCTTTTTGAGCAGATATTAAACTATCGAAAAAGTTACTTCTCTAAAAAGATTCAAACATTTACTCAAAGAAAAAAACAATAACATTATCATTTTATAATACTGATATTCAATTATATAAATATGAAAGATCGATTATATTTTCAAATAATTATTCCATTATTGATCATCGTAATGATGGCTTCTAATCTTTCTAGTACATTAGGGCAGACTCATTTATCGCTAAAGACATTACGCGAAGGGAATACGAGCTATAAAAACAAAAAATACAAAGATTCTGAAATTAAGTACAGAAAAGCAATTGAGAATAGTCCAGATTATTTAAAAGCAAAATACAATCTCGGAAACGCGTTGTACAAACAAGGGCAATATGAAGAAGCCGCAAAATATTATCAAGAAGTAGCCAATCATCCTAATGTTGACAAAAAAATTGCTTCAGCTGCTTGGCATAATACAGGAGACGTGTTACTTAACAATCAAAAGTATCGCGAAAGTATGGACGCATTTAAAAATGCCATGATCCTCGATCCAAAAAGTAGCCAAGCCAGGTATAATTACGAATATGCACGACAAAAACTTCAACAACAGAAGCAACAACAGCAACAGCAACAACAAGATCAGAAACAGGATCAAAAACAAGATAAAAAGGAACAAAAACAAGATCAGAAACAAGATAAAAAAGAGGATAAACAAAAGCAACAAAAACAGCAACAACGTCAACAGCAAAACAAAAAAGATATGGAGCGTCAGCTAAATGCTCTAAATCAAAATGAAAAAAAGACTACTGAAAAATTGAAGAAAGATAAACAAAACGGAACAAAATCAAAATTTGAGAAAGACTGGTAGGTGTGGGTTGTGAATGGGTGAAAAAGAATTTTGAAGTAGGAATACAGAATTAAGAAGTAGGAATCGTGAAACGATTTTTCGTGATCCCGATAGCTATCGGGAGAGAAAGGAAGAACAGAATCCAGAAGGAAGAATAGTGAAACGATTTTTCGTGAAACGTGAAAAGAAGGAAGAAAACTTAGTGTTACTTAGTAATCTGAGTGTCATAGTGGTGGAATTAGTCTATAAAGTCGAAAGGAATACAGAGGTAAGAAACGTGAAAAGACATCTCGTGAAAAGTGAAAAGAAGAACTGAATACAGAAGTAAGAATAAAAAATCAGGAAGCAAGAACAAAGAAGCCTTAGTGTTACTTAGTGGCCTGAGTGTCTTAGTGGTAAAAAAGTGAAACAGTTGAATAGATATGTTTTTTGAATTTATAAAATTGGTGATATATGATAGTTTTTAACTTTATCAAGTATAAAAAAATTGGACTTTTATTCATTGCTCTAGCATTGTTTATGCTATCGGGTAATGCTCAAGTTCGATTTACATTAAATGCTCCGGCACAAGTTGCTGAAGGAAGTCAATTTAGAATTTCATTTTCGGTAAACGCTCAAGGAAGTAATATTCGAATGCCTTCGTTTAGTGGATTTAGCGTTATTTCTGGACCAAATCAATCACAAAGCTCAAGTACTCAAATCATTAATGGACAGACTAGCAATTCAATGGAAATTTCATTTTCTTATATTTTGGAAACAGGAAAAATAGGAAAATATACTATTGGACAAGCATCAATTCAGGTTAATGGACAAATATATAAAACTACAGCACACAACATTGAAGTAGTAAAAGGAAATCCAAAACAAACTCAAGCTAGAGGAAATCAGCAGCAACAGCAACAACAACCACAAGCCACAATTTCTGCTAACGATCTATTTTTAAGAGCTATACCAAGCAAATCTGCAGCTTATCAAGGCGAAGAGGTGCTCATATTGTACAAACTATATTTTACTATTCCAATTGTTCAATATGGAATGTCTAAATTACCAAGTAGCACTGGATTTTGGTCTAATGAGCTTACCGATAAGAAATTAGCACCACGCCAATATTCAGAATCGTACAACGGTAAAAATTACAATGTTGCCGACCTCAGAAAAATTGCGGTTTATCCACAAAAAAGTGGAAAACTTACAATTAATCCTTTAAATATGGATTTAATTGCTCAATTGAGACAGCAGCGTCAACAAAGAAATTTTTGGGATAACTTTTTTTCTGATCCATTTTCTGTTCAAAATGTAAAGAAAGAGCTTAATTCTAACAGTGTAAACATTCAAGTACTTCCATATCCTGAGCCCAAACCCGAAGGCTTTAATAATGCCGTTGGAAATTATACCGTAACCTGTAATATCGATAAAACTAAAGCGAAAACGAACGATGCAATCTCAATATCGCTAACGGTCAGCGGAAAAGGAAATTTGAGACTTCTTGATCCACCTGCTTTTGAGTTTCCTTCTGATTTTGAAGTTTATGATCCAAAAATCAATGATAAAATTGTTACTTCGCTTTCAGGAATTTCTGGCTCAAGGACTTTTGAATATTTAATAATACCCCGAAATCCCGGGAAATTTACTATAAAATCCATTGATTTTGTATCCTTTAATCCTGCAACAAAATCATATAATTCCTATAAAACTCCCACATTTAACCTCGAAATAGAAAAAGGGAATGGGTATAGTGCTACAACAGCTTCAAGTATGTCTAATCAGAAGGACATCAAATACTTGGGAAGCGATATTCGTTTCATAAAAAAGGATAACTACAACCTCAGCGATAAAGATTCTGTGTTCTATTTTTCTCTAAACTATTTTCTAATCCTATTATCCGTATTTGTAATTTTTGTGGCACTCATAATCTACTTCCGTAAGCAAATTACGATGCGGAAAGATTTGGTCTTGATGAGAAATAAACGAGCGTCTAAACTTGCTCACAAGCGTTTATCGAAAGCACAAGGATTTATGAAATCAATGAAAAAAGATGATTTCTTTATTGAAATTTCTCAAGTAATTTGGGGATTTGTTGCTGACAAATGTAATATCCCACTATCGCAACTATCTATGGAAACGATTAGAATAGAGCTCGAAAAAATCAACACAGATTCAGCAACAATCAATGATTTTGAATTACTTCTCAACGATTGTGAATTTGCTCGATTTACGCCCGGCGATCCTATTGATTTAATGCATCAATTTTACGATAGAGCCTTTAACGCAATTATCACGTTAGAAAAATCAATGAAAAATTTAATTGCTTAAACCTATGAAAAACCTCTTAAAAATATCATCCAAGTATTTAATTGCCCACATATCAATATTTATTCTTGTGGGATGTCTCCAATTGGTTTCTGCTCAATCTGAGACAACTTTTAAAAAGGCAAACGATGCCTATATTGCTAAAAAATATCAAGAAGCCGAAACCCTATACTTGTCTATATTCGAGCAAGGAAAAACTTCTGCTACATTATGTTTTAATTTAGGGAACTGTTTTTTTAAACAAAATGATTTTTCTAAAGCAATTTTATGGTACGAACGGGCTAAAAGGCTGACTCCCTCAGACGAAGATATAGATTTTAACCTTAATGTAGCTCGATTAAAAATTGTGGACAAATCGGAGCATATTCCAGTGCTTTTTATAGTAACTTGGTGGAAAAGCTTTCTTCATCTTTTTACTGCCAAAACTTGGGCTATAGTTACCTTAATTCTATTTGTATTATTCCTTTTGATGGTTGCAATATTTCTATTCTCCCAATCTATCAATGCTCGTAAAAGTTCCTTTTTTGCATTTATTGGATTATTTTTCCTTTTCACCATCACATCTATAGCTGCATGGAATCAACGAGGCCATATATTAAATAAAGATGAAATAATTGTAATGCAACCCTCGTGTAACGTAAAAAGTTCCCCCGACGATAACAGCACCCTATTATTTGTAGTTCACGATGGATTGAAAGCAACCATTACCGATGAAATTGGAGAATGGATTGAAATAAAACTTGATAATGGCACCAAAGGGTGGATTAGAAGCGCAGATGTGGAAGTAATCTAGACGAAAAAACTAATTTGAAAATTCTTTTTTCTTGAATATAGTCCAATAAAAACAGTAATTTAGCAATCAACTAAAAACGATATAAATTTGATGAAAAATAAATATGTAAATTTTATTTCGGATGAACATTTGCTAAACTGCATAGGCAACCTTCACAAGTCATACTTTAAAGCTAAAAACAACATTACAAAAAAGAATTTTTATAGCAATAAAGTTGACACAATTAAACTTACGTTTGATGCAAAATTTAATGCCATAGATGAAGAAAGCTTAATTAAAGCTGAAATATTACGTCAAATTGACAAGTCAATTAATAATTCTATTGGCACATTTCATGAACAAATCTTAGGAGGAATAAGCGGTTTTGAAGTCGGAAAGTTAAGTGGATATGACATAAAAGCTAAAGATGATACATTGTTTGCAGATATCAAAAACAAACATAACACTATGAATAGTAGTTCGGCGGAAGCATTATTTCAAAAATTGTCGCAATATGCTAACACTTACAAAAAAGCTAAATGTTATTGGGTCCAAATTTTAGCCAAAGGTAGTTTTATAGGACTCTGGAAAGGTGAAGTTAATGGTAAAGAATATAGTCATAGTAGAATTTATAAAATTTCAGGCGATAAATTTTACGCTTTATTAACGGGGCAAGATGATGCTCTTTACCAACTATACATTGCCTTACCACTTGCCATAAAGGATTACTTAAATTCAATTAAACAAGACGAAAATATCAATAAAAATTCGGCTTTAGCTGAAATAAAACTTGAATCCGAATCAACAAAACGAAGTATTTTAGATCAAATAACTTTTGAAAATTATAGTTATTACTTGGGTTTTGACAAACTATAATATTGATTTAAAAACTTTACAATAGAATAACCTACTTCTTTTCCTAAATTGACGGGAACGGCATTGCCAATTTGCTTATATTGTTGAGCAACAGACCCTTCAAACTCCCAATCGTCAGGAAATGTTTGTATTCTAGCATATTCTCGAACGGTAAAAGGTCGAGTTTCATCGGGATGGCATCTTTCAGTCTGTTTTTGAGCAGGGCTACAAGTTAATGTCAAACATGGTTCATCCCATCCAATACGCCTAGCCATACCAGTTTTTCCGCCACCTAAGTAAAAACTTTGTCCCATAAATTTTTTTTGAATATCAAGAGGTAAATCTCTCCAATATCCCTTTTGTGGAACTAATTTAAGTACTTCGATTTTACTTATCGGGTATTTTGCGCCCACTGACTCAGGCACATCACAATCGAATAATTCACCTTTTTTTAATGCATCTTTCAGCGTGAAAATAGTTTTGTATGGTTTTGGATATTCATATTTTTGTTCAATATCTTTTCTAATTCCCACTAATATTATCCGTTCTCTTTTTTGTGGAACTTTAAAATTAATGGCTTTTAACACTTGAATTGGCATAACGTTATAACCAATTTCATCTAAAATTGAAATCATACCTTGAAGCGTTTTTCCATTTTCATGGCTTAGTAATCCACGCACATTTTCACCAATACAAATTGGAGGATTAACCTCTTTCACAGCTCTAGCAAATTCATAAAAAAGTGTACCTCGTGCATCAGCCAAGCCAAGTTTTTTACCAGCATAACTAAATGCTTGGCAAGGAAAACCACCAGTTACAACATCTACTTTATTATAGTATTCTGAAAATTCAAATGTTTTAATATCACCTTCCAAAACTCTCCAGTTAGGTCTATTATTGCGTAGCGTTTGGCACGCCCATTTATCAATTTCATTTAAAGCAACACATTTCAATCCAGCTTTTTCCATTCCAATAGCCAAACCACCTGCACCAGCAAAAAGTTCTAAAACAGAGTAATTATTTTCTGGTTCAATATAATTTGTTTCAATTTCTTTAACATCTTGAGATAGAAAACCTGAGAACAATGTTAACACCTCATCTCTTCTATATACTCGATAATTGCTCATTGGCTCTCGAACTGCAGAAAATCTGCCCTCCCTATCCCAACGCCTTAATGTTTCTTTACTTTTACCGATTAACTCAGATGCTTCCGCTAATGTTAAATATTCATTCATAACCAAATTGTTTAACCTTATACAATGGTTACAAATTTACAACAAAAAAATTAATGAACCAAATTTAAGAAAGAAAAAATATGACTTTTAAAGTCCTTAAAATTATCAACAGATAATCTTTTTATAGTGTGTTAGGATTCGTATTATTTCAAATTGTATCTTTACTCATAGAAAATATTCGAGAAAAATGGAACAGCTTGGATAATGGAAAAACTGCAGTTCATAGTATTATTGCCAACCAACTGGCGCTAATGATTGTTTTATTCAGCCCATTACAAATGGCGTCAGATTTACCAGAAAATTACCAAGATAATCCAGCATTTGCATTTATTGAAAATCTACCAACTTCATGGGATGAGACTAAAGTATTGGCAGCTTACATTGGAGAATATGTGGTTACGGCTCGCAGAAAAGGAACTGCATTGTATTTTGGGTCAATAAATAACGAAATTCCTCGTGAAATAAGTGTTCCGCTGTCGATGTTATCTTTAAGAAAAAAATACCAAGCCACAATTTATTCCGACAATTATAAAGCTCATTATGAAACAAATCCAGAAGCAATTGATATTACATCTTCAATTCTTAATAGTTCAGACACATTAAATCTAAAACTTGTCGCATGTGGCGGAGTTGCAATAAAATTCAATGAAAGTAAGAAATAAAAAGAATCGCTTCAGAGTTTCATCCAAAGCGAATTTTTTATACGATTTGTGATCAATTGCAACAAAATAATAACCAATATTTATTTAACACAACTCCCGTTATTCACCTCTTTAGTAGGCGACACAAAGCACAGTTCCCCATTCGCATTTTCGGCCATCAAAATCATTCCTTGCGAAACAATTCCTTTAATTTCTCGAGGAGCCAAATTAACAAGCAAACACACTTTTTGCCCAATAATATTTTCGGGTTCGTAGTATTCTGCAATCCCAGAAACAACAATTCGTTTATCTATGCCTGTATCTAACGTTAGTTTCAACAACTTTTTGGTTTTTGCAACTTTTTCAGCTTCAATAATTGTTGCAGTACGAATATCCATTGCTGAAAAATCTTCAAAAGCGATGTTTTGTTTTTGTTCTAATACCGGAGCCTGATCTAATAGGTTATTTTTCTTCGTCTCTAACAATCTGTTTACCTGATCAGCAATAACATCATCCTCAATTTTATCGAATAAAAATTCCGCAGGATTAATCATTTCCCCAGATTTAAGGATATCAATATTCCCAGCATCTTTCCAAGTAAGTGAAGGCATATTGAGCAATTCTCTCAATTTTTTTGAAGTAAATGGCATAAATGGCTCACTCAATATTGCTAGGTTTGCACAAATCTGCAATGCCACATACATATTCGTTTTTACTTGCTCAGGATTAACTTTAAATTGCTTCCAAGGCTCAGTTTCGGTTAGATATTTATTTCCCAAACGTGCTAAATCCATAAAATGATTTAAGGCCTCACGAAAACGATATTGCTCAATGCTTTTTCCAATTAACTCAGGATCTTTTGCCAATTCGGATACCACATTCTTTTCCAAATCACCAAATTCGACAGGAGTTGGAATAACTCCTTCGTAATATTTATGCGTTAATACAACCGCCCGGTTCACAAAATTGCCAAAAATTGCCAATAGTTCGTTGTTGTTTTTTGCCTGAAAATCTTTCCAAGTAAAATCATTGTCTTTACTCTCTGGAGCATTTGAGCAAAGCGTATAACGTAAAACATCTTGTTTATCAGGAAAATCAATCAAATATTCGTGTAACCAAACTGCCCAATTTCGAGAAGTAGATATTTTATCACTTTCGAGATTCAAAAACTCATTCGCAGGCACATTATCGGGTAAAATATAGCTTCCATCGGCATGCAACATTGCTGGGAAAATAATGCAATGGAATACAATATTATCTTTTCCAATAAAATGGACCAATTTGCTCTCTTCGTCTTTCCACCATTTTTCCCAATCGGTTTGTTCCCGTTCTGCCCACTCTTTGGTGGCCGAAATATAGCCAATAGGGGCATCAAACCAAACATACAATACTTTTCCATCGGCGCCTTCTACTGGAACTTTTACACCCCAATCCAAATCACGAGTTACAGCACGTGGTTGCAAACCTTGGTCAATCCACGATTTACACTGACCATACACATTCGATTTCCAATCGTTTTTATGACCTTCTAAAATCCATTTTTTAAGCCATGGCTCATAATCTTCGAGCGGTAAAAACCAATGTTTGGTCTCTTTCCGAATAGGCTCACTCCCACTTAAGGTCGATTTAGGATTGATTAAATCGGTTGCGTTTAGAGTAGTCCCACAAGCCTCGCATTGGTCGCCATAAGCACGCTCGTTGCCACAATGTGGACAAGTTCCTGTAATATATCGATCGGCTAAGAACTGTTTAACTTCATCGTCGTAATATTGCTCGGTGGTTTGCTCAATAAACTTGTTGTTTTTATATAAAATCTCAAAAAACTCCGATGCCGTTTGGTGATGCATTGGATTTGAAGTCCTGGAGTAAATATCAAATGAAACTCCAAAATCTTCAAACGATTTTTTAATAATTCCATGATACTTATCCACCACTTGTTGAGGCGTAATTCCCTCTTTTCGCGCTTTTATCGTAATTGGCACACCGTGTTCGTCGCTACCACCAATAAACAAAACATCCTCTCCCATCATTCGAAGATAACGGGCATAAATATCGGCTGGAATATAAACTCCAGCTAAATGTCCGATATGAATTGGTCCGTTGGCATAAGGCAAAGCAGAGGTAATAGTGTAGCGTGTGCGTTTTTCGGTGTAAGCCATGATTCTATATTTTCTTGATTAGTAAGGTCACAAAATTACAATTTTTTTCGGGAAAAAAGTGAACACATTATGTGAAACAATATAAGTGATATAACTTAAGTTCACTTTGTAATTTAATTTAAAAAAATGAAGGCAATCAATAATTACTACTTAATAATAGATTGATTTAAAATTGTGTTAATTACAAATAAATATTAGTGATACAAATTAACTCTAAGCCCAACATTCTGAGTTATTTCATAAGAGAAGGATTGCCACGATATTCACACGACAATCCTTCGTAACTTAGTTAGTGTCACAATGATTGAACCTCAATTCAGCGCATTATTGATTTTCTTGTAAACACAGTTATATTATCTTTCCGATATAAAAAACATAACCATAAAACTCCTTGAATTTTGAATACAAAAGTGCTTCATGTTGTTGATTTGAAATTAGTTCTTCTGCCGTTTTATTTCCTTTATATTTTTCAGAAAATAGCCTTTGGGCTTCAATTTGCGGTTTATAGAAATGGTCTGTCCAACAATTTTCGGGTAACTTAAAAGTGGTAATTGGAAGATAACCCGCTTTTTGCATCTGAGCCACTTTGTTCGGTATTGAATCTATTTCGGAATATGCATCTTGCCAAAAGTCATTTATTTCATCGGGACGTTCGTCTGTAAACCAAGAAACCTCGGTAACAGCGATATATCCTCCTTTTTTCAAAAACCTCTTCCACTCGTTCAAACCTCGCTCATAACCAATGTTATAAATTGCTCCTTCCGACCAAATTAAGTCCAAAGTTTCATCGCCAAAGGGAAGGTTATCCATTGAACCAACGATTCCTTTTAGTTGATTTTGAAGTTGATGTTTTTCAGCATTTCGGTTTAACGAATCGATAAAAGTGGGAAACAAGTCAATACCTATAATTTGTCCAGATGTATTTTGTGCCAACACTACCGATTGACCACCCGTTCCACAGCCTATATCAGCAATAAGCGATTCGTTTGTAAGATTATTGATATAACTCAAGGCTTTTAGAGTTGCTACGGGACTACCAGGACCTTGACGTTCGATACTTGAAAAGTATTCGCAGATTAAATTAAAATCGAATTCGTGAATTGATTTATTATCGTTACTCATTTTGTTTAAATTTATATTATTAAATATCAGGGTGTTAAATTAAAGCATTTAACTCCTCAGACTTAATTTACTATTGAAAAATAGTCATGAACTTAACACAGACAATTGCTTGCCTGAATTTATTAAAAGTATAACCTTAAGTTTGAACCATGGGTTATTTACTTAACAATATCCATTTTAAATTTAAACATCCAACGATTTTTATTTTGCAAAATTACAATTTTTTTCGGGAAAAATATAGACAATTTACTTACACTTACTATTTCCCAACCTTTTCCATAATTTGATTCATCATTTCCACTTGCGTTTTTTGCAACTCCAAAATATCTTGTTGTTGGCTAATAATCATGTGATCCACTTTTTCGTGCAACATTCTTATTTCTAATTCCGACTTTAAATTAACCATATAATCCATTTTTGCACGCTCACGGTCTTTATCTTCTTGTCGATTTTGGCTCATCATAATAACGGGTGCTTGCAAGGCTGCAATACTCGATAATATCAAGTTTAAAAGAATAAATGGATATGGGTCAAAAGAACGATTTAAAAGAATAAAAGCATTTCCAAAAATCCAAATCATGAGAAAAATCATAAACGAAATAATAAACGTCCAACTTCCCCCAAATGAAGCCACTTTATCCGCAATTCGTTGACCAAAAGTCATCCCCTGATTTTCATCATCAATTTTATCGGTTAATGTAGAGCGCTCTTTTAATGAAGCTAAAACGGTCTTTTCTAAATCAGTAAGCGCTCCTATTTGTTCCGTCAAAAACTGCTCAATATATCTTTCTCTGTAGTCATTTAATTCACTTATCGACAATTGATTTTCGCTTGTAAAATGAGGGTATTCTTTTTGAATTAATTTTAAAATCGAAATTCGAACTGTTTTACCTGAAATTCGCTCCGAAGAGGGAAATTCCTTTTTTGATAGGTCACTGATAAATGTTTCCATCGTCTTATAAATTGTTTAATCATAAATTATTTCTACAAATGTACCTGTTTTGTTATCAATTCTTAAAGATTAATTTTGTAAAAAATAAACCTTTCGATATGTATTAATTTCATATCGAATACACCATTTCATCTATAGTTTTGTTGGCTAGTAGTGACAGAATTTAAAGCTGATTACAAATACAAAAGCAAGTAAACTGACAATTTGAGAAATTTAAGTAGAATATATTTTTATCTAAATATCATGATTTAAAAATTGATATTTATCTAGTACATCTAAAGTATACTATTTTGAAATTATTGGCGTACTTTCAGTTGTAGCACAAGCTTTTTTGGCCATAAATCGATATGAAATGCCAAATGTAGTTTGAAATTGTGAACCAATCTGTGTTTTTGTAACATATTGGTAAACTGGAATTTCACTTAAACCATAAATTACAAATCCTTTATAAGCATAGCTAATTTGTGGGACAATAAACACTTTTTTGCTCCCAGTTTTTTCGGGATCATAATTTGAAGTTCCAAACATGGTTACTACTTCATTTAATTTCATTTTATCAATCCACTCCCCTTTTACTTGCATGGTAATTCCCAAGTTTTTAAAAAATGTTTTTCCAACAAAAACGCCAACGCTAGCATAGTCTCCCATTTTTTCTCCTAAAGGATTCCATCCTTTTTTAACATATAGCGCATTCCCAAAAAACTTCAGGTTTTTAAGCGTGTGTGCTCTCGAAAAAAACGTATAAAAAATGATATCTTGAGATCCAGAAGATGGTTGAACAGATATTGGATTTGTAATGTAATATTTATCACCCGAAAATGGTTCGATTACACCGGTTGAATCATTATAGCTACCCAATGGAATTTTAACTCCAATTCCTATGGTCAATTCTGTTTTAATTTTATTTTTAACGACATTGATTAAATCATATCGAGGAAAAATTAAAACATCTCCAATTCCAGAGGTTTTGTATGTTATTGATTTTTTCAACCCAACTTCAGTTTTATCAGCCCAATAGCCAGTTTCCAATGAAATCGTTAATTTTTTTGATATCCCAAAAGCCAAACGAGTATAACTATATTGACTACTAAATCGGTCCAGAAAATTCGTGTCTTTCTTATCCTTTGAATAAAACTGAGTTGTATTAATATATTGGAAATTAGTACTTATTTCAATTTGATTCTCTTGTAATACTCCTTGTGAGGCTCCACCGGCAATTGGACTTCCACCACCTCCACCGCAACATTGAGCATACGAAATATTCGATATTGAACCTAAAATAATTATCGCAAAAAAGAATTTACAAGTCGAATGTATTTTCATAAAATCATGTATTAAAAAAGTGAAGATTTTAGCATTTTTGATTAATGTAAAACATTAATTTTCTGTATCTTGCTATTAAAAGCATCACCTATTTTAACAAAATAGATTCCATTAGCAAAATCTCTAGTGCTGATTTCTATATCATTTTGTCCGACTATAAACCCAGTTGATTTAGTATAAACTTTTTGTCCAAAATTATTATAGATATCTACAGAAATAGCAGACGTGTTTGGTGATGTAAATGAAAGATTTAAACTGTTATTTGCAGGATTTGGAAACAAATTAAATCCCAAAGATGACTCGTCTGTTTCTTCAATTTTACTTGGAGCTGCAAGTGCACTATTAATAGCTGTGCTTAAAGCGGTGGGATCAACAGTACCATTTACATTGTAGAAAACCTGATGAGAAGAACCGCCTATAACAATAATTTTTGGCATTCCTGTAGAACCATAATTTGCCATACTGACCAATGCATTCGAGAACCTCAACGAAAATGTATTCGTAAGAATATTATTACTATTTCCCCAACTATTCAAGGTATTACAAGTACTATTTGCGTAATCATCAGCAAGATAGAAAAAAACTCTGTTTGGATTGGTTGATTGATAACTTTCCACTACATTATAAGTTGTTTTGGATGCTGGGATACAAGAAGAGCATGGCATTACCCAGCAAATTACGATAACTTTTCCGGAATCGAGTTTATTAAAAAGATTAACGTTCTCGCCCTTGCAATCATCACAAATAAAGTTTGTTGCAGTTTGAGAATACCCAACTATTGATACAAATAATGCTAGGAATAATAATGACTTTTTCATAATATTATATATTTATACAAAGATACGCGGAATTATATCATAGTATGAATAATTGTAGTGTTAAATTATTAAAACAGAAATGTTTTTCTTTCAATATCAAGTGGTTATAAAATAAATATTTCGTATTATTTAGTTCTATAGACTAACAAAGCCGCAAATAATTGCGGCTTTGTTAGTCTATTTTTCAAAAATCAGTTTTTAATTTTTCAATACTTTAAATTCAGTACGACGGTTAAGTTGTCTTCCTTCTTCGGTGTCGTTTGGAGCAATTGGTTGATCAAATCCGTACCCAGCAAAAGTAAGACGAGTTTTCGCAATTCCCTTGCTCACTAAATAGGTTACGACTGCTTGAGCTCTTGATTCACCTAATTTTTTATTATAAGCCGCTGAACCAACATTATCAGTGTGTCCAGAAATCTCAATATTCAATTTTGGATTTTCAGTGAGTAATGTTAGTAAATTTTCAAGTTCAGAATTTGATTCTGGACGAAGTGTGGATTTATTAAAATCGAAGAAAATATTTCGTAATACAATTTTACTTCCCACTTCCATTTTCTTTAACACAATTTCCTTTTCAATTTCTTGATATTGAGCTGTATCTGGCAAATCGAAATTTTCGGAATGAAACAAAAATCCATTTGCTTTAACCGATAATCCATAATTTTTCCCCGATGGCAACGAAACTAAATAGCGACCAGTGGTAGCATTAGATTCAAAAGTTGCTAATATTTGATTCGTTTTATTATCAATTAAATCAATAGTTGCTAATACTGGTTGACGCGTTTTTTCATCAATAATAATCCCTTTCAACAATGTGAGTTTAGCTTCATCAATTTTTACTTCTTTAACAACAACTTTCTCTGTAATTGGAGCAGTTTTTTCGGCAATTAAGTTGTCCTCGTTATTAAAAGTGAAAATTTTATCTGGTCCTAAAAATGTAATCATGTAAAGATCTTGTCCACCATTACCACCCTCTTTTATTGACGAATAAAATCCGTGCTTTCCGCTTGCGCTAATTACAAAGAAAACATCATCGTCGGTAGTATTTATTGGATACCCAATATTTACAGGTTTGGTCCAAGCATTATTTTCAAAAGTAGTTTTAAAAATATCATATCCACCCATAGTGTTATGACCTTTAGAACTGAAATACAGTGTTTTGCCATCTGGATGAGCAAATACAGCAGTCTCATCAAATGCAGTATTTACCACGCTCCCTAGATTTATTGCTTCGCTCCATTTACCTTTTTCAAGTTTTGTAGATTTATAAATGTCATGTCCTCCAAAACCACCAGGTTTGTCTGACACAAAATACAATACTTTTCCATCATAAGAAAATGATCCAGAAGCCTCGTGATAATCAGAATTTATTTGTTTTGGATATCGCTCTGGTTTAGACCATGAACTTCCGCTCATTTTTGATTCAAAAAGATCACCACCATTATCTCCTTTATACACAATGAGTTTCGATCCATCGTTTGACAAACCTTTAACAGCATCATGATATTCAGTATTTAATGGTTTTCCTAAGCGTTCTGGAGTCTTCCAATTTTTATTTCTTTTGTTTGAAAGATAGATATCTTCAAAAAGTTCACCTCCATCAATCTTAGGCATATCAGTATAAGGTCGTTTAGATGTAAAAAGCAACATCGATTCATCCGCAGTAATAACAGGACCATATTCGTCGTATTGACTATTTACAGTATTTCCTAGATTGTCGATAAAAACACGTTCTTCTTTTTGAATTAAAATTTTGCCAGTTTCGCACTCAGCAATACGTTTATTCAGTTCTGCGCTTTTTTCGGAAGCCAATTTACCTGTTAGCCCATTCATGTATTTTTTGAAGGAATCTATCGCTTTATCAAATTGATAATCTAGCTGATAAGCAGATCCTAACCAAAAAAGCACATCTGCATTAACGTCAGATTTTAGTTTATAAGCTTTTTCAAAATTTGCGATAGAGCTTCTTTTATTACCTTTACCTTTAATAGTACAAATACCCATTTTGAAATTTACAGAAGCATTATCTGGGTTAAAATCATTTGCTTTTTCGTAGCATTCGAGGGCATTACTGTACTTTGGATATTCTTCGTATAAAAAAGCATCTCCTTGTTCAATATCTCTTAACGCTTTTTTTACTTCCGCTTTTTTATCGGGAAAGTTTTCGCGAGTAAACTCTTTATTTACTTGCGCATACGCACTTTGCATCAAAAGCAAAAGTACAAGACCAAAAATTATTTCAAATTTTTTCTTCATAGTATATTGAATTAATTATCTTCACTACATTTTTTTGAATAAACAGTACCCGCTTCAACGCCTAGTTTGCCAGCCTTATCCCAATCGGAACACGCACCTTTATTATCACGTATCATCTCTTTTGCATTGCCTCTACTAAGAAATGTATAGCTATACTTTGGATCTAACTCAATTGCTTTATCGTAATCAGCTATAGCTCCAGTATACTGTTTGATTTTATATTTTGAGTTTCCTCTATTATTATATGCATAAGCATATTTTGGATCCAATCGTATTGCGCTTGAGAAGTCGAGAATAGCTCCATTGTAATCATTCATTTCATGTTTTGTTGTACCTCTATTATTAAAAGCAATCGCATAATCTGCTTTTAAACTGATTGCTTTATTATAATCAACAATAGCACCTTCAAGGTCTAAGCTTTTACGTTTTACACTTCCTCTATTATTGTAAAAAAACGCCACAGTGGAGTCGTATTTTATAGCATTATTATAATCCTTTAAAGCACCATCTAGATCTTTAAGTTCTCGTTTGCAACCAGCTCTATCGTTATAAGCATAGGCAAAATCAGGCTTTAATGCAATTGCTTTATCATAATCTGCAATAGCTTCGGTATATTTTTGATTTACAAATTCAATCATCCCTTTATAATAATAGGCTTTGTAATTTTTAGAATTACGTTCTATTGTTTTATTAAAATCTGCTAACGCTGATTCCAAATCGTTTTGTTGATTTTTGATTACTGCTCTTAAAAAATAACCCATATCATCATTCGTAGAATCCATTTCAATATATTTGGTAAAATCAGCAACCGCACCAGTAGGATCATTTAAATCTTTCTTGGCAGCACCTCTGTTAAAGTATGCTTTCGATAAAGAAGGTTTCTCTTTAAGCGCTTCATCAAACTTCGAAATTGCTTCTTGAAATTTTTGCTGTTGATATAACAAAACTCCTTCGTTATACAACTTTTCAGCTTTTTGAGTCTCTTCAGCTTTAATTTTTATTACACTATCTTGTGCCATTATAGAATTTATTGACACAAATAATGCAAAAATTGCAATCATAAATCTATACATAAACCTGCTCTTTGGAGGCAAAGAAAATGAAGAAATGTAGATTGCAAAACAACTAGTTAATTTAAACAACTTACTCATATTTTTTAATTTATTGATTTTGTCTTTACTAATTAATGCAAAAATAATCTTTTTTATTAATTCTAATCACTATTGTCCGATAAATTTTCAATATTTTCGGCCTTTAATCCGGAGGGGAAGTATTGAAAATCATGTATAAATATCATTTTTCTCGTTTGATTAGAATTCAAATAAGAGACAGCTCGAACCAACGACTAACCATTGGTATTTAGCAATTTAGTACTAGTTTCAAAAAGAATAATCATGCTAATGATTCAAGAAACAATCTAAACCGCTATAAATCAGACACTATTTTTTAAACAAATAGGTTTGAATTCTTTGATTAATTGTTGCTTTATCAGCGCCACCAACTTCCATTTTTGGGTCACCCGTTTTTGTGCAAAACATCAATGCTGGGATTGCTTCAATTTTGTAGTAATTTGCAATTTCCGATTCTTCATCAACATTGATTTTTAAGAAATTGACTTTCCCTTTATATTCTACCGCGAGTTCTTCCATGTATGGGGCAATCATTTTGCAAGGTTTACACCAATCGGCATAAAAATCTACCACGCATGGCAATTCAGATTTCAACGAAAATTTTGGATTGGTTCTGAAATCACTCACTCCTTTTACAAACTGGTCTGTACTGATATGCTGCACTTTACCATCTATCCCAGCAGTAATTGGAGCACTTTCTGTTTTACCCTCAATCGTAGTTTTAACAGCGCTATTATCCGAACTTTCTTGTTTTTTAGTATCATTTGAACATGAAAATACAACCACACTTATCAAAAGAATGGATACTGTTTTAAAAATCTTTTTCATAAATAATTTTTGTAAAGTTATTTTTGCAATTATCACCAACCAAAGCCTGAGTTAAAGCCGTTTCCAAGATAAGAATTATTCATTCTCATTTGTTGATTATAGGGATTAAATCCGCCTTCGGAATAGTTAAAACCAAAATTCACGGATGTATGTTCAGTGATTTTGTAATCTACATTAAATAAAACGCCTTGCATATTGGTATTGAAGGCATTAAGTTGATTTTGAATTTTAGCATCCTTGTTTAAATCCATTGATTTATAAGCCATTGCATTAATCGTAATTCGTTCGGTAGGTCGATAACTTCCGTTGACAAAAAGGGTGGACTGAGTTACATTCCTCGACAGAGCTCCAACTTTTTGCTCATTCGAGATATATGTGGGCGAATTTAATGTAGTATTTCGAACAACCACTCCGCCGCCAAACGATAGTTTTGCATTTTGGTTGTATTGAATCTGTGGTGCTATGTAGTTGCTGAAATAGGATAATCCACCACCAAAACTACCAATATTGCTTCCCAAACTCACATTGTACGATAGTTTTGAAGCGGAAGTAGTATCAACTTTACGCATAAACTGTCCATTGACAATGGTTCCAGAAACCACAACCATAAGCATTAAAACAAATATCTTTTTCATAATACAATCGTTTAGAGTTCATTCAAAAAACCAACAAAGGCATTTCTGAGAACAAATATACATTAAATATGAATGAACAAAGCTTTGGAAACATTTTTTAAACAATTTTAATCGTAGAATGTAAGCAGATATGAAACTTAGATGCTCCGAAGATGAATTATTGATTTCTATTAAATATGATAAATATTTGATAATTAAGAACAAGCTGGCGCTCATTAAAAAAATGAATCAAGAGATAAAACATTAGAATTGCCCAATCTTTAGAGTTTTGGAAGCTTTTGTGACCCCTCCCTGCCTCCCCTGACGGGGAGGTGCGACGGGGACGGTTGTTTTTAGAAGTTTGTGAGGTATTAGAGGCGAAAAACCATTCGGGTAAAAACCTTGTGTGAATTTGGCGCTTTTTAATAAGCTGAAAGCGAAAAAGTTTTAAGCAAAGTTGAAGAAGCCCAAAGCGCAGCAAGAACGAGGAAGCTCTCCTTTCAGAGCTTGTCACGCCTTTAGTGTGAGGAGTTGAAGAGGTCGCGGAGGAGAAAACTGATTTTTTCTCTTTTCAAACAACATGATTCAAAAAAAAATCCTATTTTAGCAATCATAAAAACACCACCAGATACAATTTATTGGAGGTCACAATTTGTGATGCCCGATTTTATTCGATAAGATAAAAAACAATTTAGTAATTTTGAGAAAAATACAAATCAATATGGCAGAGAACAATGTATCGACAATACCAGACGAGATTATAAGCAAAAAAATCTATCTAATCAGGGAAAAGAAGATAATGTTGGATAAAGATTTAGCAGTGCTCTACGGTGTAACCACTGGAAACTTAAATAAAGCGGTAAAAAGAAATATAAAGCGTTTCCCAGATGATTTTATGTTCCAGTTGACCAAGCAGGAGTTTGACAACTTGCTATTCCAATCTGGAATATCAAATTGGGGTGGTACACGAAGTTTGCCGTATGTTTTTACAGAGCAAGGCGTGGCTATGTTGTCGGGTGTATTAAGTTAAGTAGTGATCGGGCAATACAAGTGAATATTCAAATAAATAAATAATTCTAACATGACACGTTTTGGCAGTAAAATGTTTTTTCTTCTATTATTTATTCCTTTTTTAGGTTTTTCACAGGAAAATAGTATTACTGTTCTTATTGATACCGTTTATTTATGTGATGGGAAAACAGATTTTGATATTCAATATTCCTATAGTAGTCTTTATGGCTACACTCTATTCAAAAAATCAACAAATAAGAAGATAAAAGCAAACACAAATGGATTCATAACCTTTAGTGGAAATGTTGAAATTAATTCAGATACTATTGTAATTCAGATACCTATAGATAACGACAATGGTTTTTTAGAAATATCAAATTTATCATCATTCAAAGGAGATACAATAAAAATAAGTAAACTAAAATTATTTGAAAGTGATATTAGAGATACAACTTATACAATAATAAAATACTTTAAAGTTCAAAATGATTCTATCGCTCAAAGAGCATATAAAATTAAAAAATTGAAAAAAATTGAAAAACTAAAAAAAAGAGATTTATCTATTCCCAAGCATCTCGAATTAGAAGTAAACGGCAAACTGTATGCTGTGGCAATATTGAAATACAAATTTATAGAAGATGAAATTAGTGTATTTAATGGGCAAAAGCCAGTAAACTCAAAAAGCCCCCGTATAAAATTTGTTGGAAGGTCTAGTAAAACTAATTGGAAATACATAGGGTATATCAAATTGTGAGTTTCCCAAGTGATCGTGAACCATAGCAGGCTAAAAGAATGACAGAATCATTTTAAAAATAGTATTGGTACAAGATTTTGTTCGTTCTACGATTATGCGGAAACCACAAAATCAAAGATTTTTTTTCGGCACACGTTTAACTTCGTTGAGGGCTTCGCCGTTCACGAATTGTCTTTTCACGAATCCAAGCTGGCGCGCATTGAAAGCCAGCACGTACGCGTTTATAACGCGTGCATAAGTGAAAACAAAAGCGCCAGAAATATGGGCTTGTAGAAATAATATAAGTAGCCACATTTAAAAAAAAAATCCTTCAAATTCTTGTTTGTAAGCATTTTATCAACCAGCTTAAAGATGGTTTGTTTGTATTCTTCATCGAGTTATTGAAAGAGTTTCATCTGTTCAACTACGGTTTTGGACTCGATAATGACTTCTTTCGGTATTTTGGCAATCATAAAACACCACCAGTTACAATATAATTAGTAGATTTGTTACATCAAAACAAATATATGAGCAATTCAGAAAGCAAAATCATGATTCCTGAAGAGGTGATAATGAGTAAAATATTTATCATTAGAGGTCAAAAAGTAATGATAGACAAGGATTTATCAAAACTTTACGAAGTGGAAACAAAAGTTTTAAAACAAGCTGTAAAACGTAATGTTGACATATTTCCTGAGCATTTTATGTTTGAATTAACTGAAGAAGAGTTCCGTATCTTGAGGTCACAAATTGTGACCTCAAGTTGGGGTGGTCAAAGATATTTGCCTTATGTTTTTACTGAACATGGAGTATTACAGCTTGCAAATGTTCTAAGAAGTAAGCGAGCTAGACAAATGAGCATAAGAATTATTGAAGTTTTTGTAAAAATGAGAGAAATGTTGACGGATTCATTAAGCCTCAAATTAGAAATAGAAAATATTAAAAAGAAACTCACAAATCATGATAAGAGCATAGAACTGGTTTTCAGCTATCTTGATGAATTGATTGAAAAGCAAGAAAACCCTAAGCCAAGAAAGCAAATAGGCTTTAAAATCAAGAACAAAGAATAACCGTGAACCAGCTGAAGTGCAAAAACCCCAGTTGATGCATTATGTAAAGCCCGCCCCAAGCCCTTCAGTTCGTTGTTAAGATCCAATACCAAAACCAATTTATAATAATTCTTAAATTATACGAAATGAAAAAAATTCTTTTAATGATAATTGTATTAACAAATTCATTTGTATTTTCTCAAGATATAAAAGATACATTATTTTTTCATAGTGCATTTGATTTTTGGGTTAAACGAATTGAAATTTCAGATACATGTTCTGGAGGTAAAATAGTTTTAAATCCTCATGATGGAAAGCATATATCTCCTAAAACAATGATAGTTAATCAAGAAACAAAAGTCTTTAAGGTTATAATATATTATCGTTTTTTGTCGAAAAAAATAGGATATCTTCAATTATCTGATATTAAAACAAAATATATATACATATATAAGAAAGATAAGAATGTTCAATTTGTTTTTCCTAGAAAAATCAAAGGTAGATTGTAATTGTACTTCCCAAGCTGGCGCGCATTGAAAAAGCCACATAATCATCCTTTTTAAGTGCAATTGGATTTACGATTTATCTTTTCACAATTTCACCACTAAGGCACTTAGTTCACTAAGAAACACTATTTCTTCGCGGTAAATGGTCCACGGTTCAGGGTAAAGGGTTCGCGATGCGTGGCGCTTTTACCCTGTCCCTTGTGCCATTTTATCCCCTCTACCTTTTCACTCTTTGTTCTTCTTTTCACGTTTCACGAGATGTCTTTTCACGTTTACACCACTAAGACACTGAGATCACTAAGTAACACTAAGTTTTCTTCCTTCTTTTCACGTTTCACGAAAAATCGTTTCACTATTCTTCCTTCTGTATTCTGTTCTTACTTTCACGTTTCACTTCGATGAGGACTTCGCCGTTCACGAATTCTCTTTTCACGTTTCACGTTTCACGAGATGTCTTTTCACTTTTCACGTTTAACTTCGTTGAGGGCTTCGCCGTTCACAAAAAATCGTTTCACGATTCCTACTTCTTACTTCTGTATTCTCTTTTCACGTCTTTTCACGTTTCACGTTTAACTTCGTTGAGGGCTTCGCCGTTCACGAATTCTCTTTTCCCGAATTAATGCCAACCTTTTTAGGATTGAAAATAAAAAAATCCGTACTTTTGCAAAAAAGAAACATATTTTATGGCAACAACAAACGAGCTAATGTCAATTGCTTCGCAGGTACGAAGAGATATTATTAGAATGGTAAACGGTTCAGCATCAGGACATCCAGGCGGATCATTGAGTTGTACTGATTTTCTTACCGCACTCTATTTTGAGGTAATGGAACACGATTCAAAGAATTTCACCATGGAAGCAAAAGGTCAGGATATGTTTTTCTTGTCTAATGGTCATATTTCTCCACTTTATTATAGCGTACTGGCTCATTCTGGATATTTTCCAGTTTCGGAATTGGCTACTTTTCGGAAATTAGGAACTCGCCTTCAAGGTCATCCTACACCCGCTGAGCATTTACCAGGAATTAGAATTGCTTCTGGTTCACTTGGACAAGGAAGTTCGGTTGCTGTTGGTGCGGCTATTGCCAAAAAGATGAACCACGATTCTAAATTGATTTGGGTACTTACTGGTGATGGCGAGCTTCAAGAAGGTCAGAATTGGGAAGCATTTATGTTTGCGGGTGCTAAGAAAATTGATAATCTCATCATCACCATTGATTATAATGGAAAACAGATTGACGGTCCTACCGATGATGTACTTTCGTTAGGAAATCTTCGGGCTAAAATGGAAGCATTCAACTTTGAAGTTATCGAAACCAATGGCAATAATATGGCAGAATTGGTTGCATCGATGAAAGAAGCGAAATCTAAAACTGGCAACGGCAAACCCATTGCAATATTAATGAAAACCGAAATGGGATGTGGTGTCGATTTTATGATGGGCACACACAAATGGCATGGCACAGCACCTTCCGACGAACAAATGGCAGTGGCTCTGGCTCAGCTAGACGAAACTTTAGGGGATTATTAATTTTTATTATTAACTTCATTTTGTGTCATGAAAAAAAGGAATGTTCTATTGATATTGACTTTTCTATTCGTTTTCGAATTTGGAATTTCTGCGCAAACAATCACTAAAACTACTTCCAACACCGACACAACCATTACGGCAAAAGACGGTCATCTCACTCGAATATTGTTCATTTTTGATGCATCAAAAAGTATGTGGACTCGTTGGCAAAGTGATACTAAAATTGCCATTGCACAGCGTATTTTATCTAATCTTCTCGACAGCTTGCAATCGTTTCCCGAATTACAATTAGGTTTGAGAGTTTATGGACATCAAAAGAACTTTCCACCTCAAGATTGCGACGATTCTAGACTTGAAATTCCATTTGCTTACAATAATATCCCAAAAATCAAACATCGGCTAAAACTTTTGTATCCCAAAGGAACTACACCCATAGCGATGTCGCTTTTACAGTGTGCGAACGATTTTCCTCCATGCAAAAACTGTCGAAATATTGTAATATTAATTACTGACGGAATCGAAGAATGCAGTGGAGATCCATGTAAAATATCCATAGAATTACAAAAAAAAGGAATCATCTTAAAGCCATTTATTATTGGCATTGGTGCAAATTTTAAAGAGGCTTTTAATTGTGTTGGAACATATTACGATGCTACAAGTGAAGAAGAATTTAGCAACATATTGAATGTAGTAATTTCGCAAGCGCTAAACACAACATCTTGCCAAGTAAACATATTGGATGAGGCTTCAAAACCCACAGAGACAAATAGTTCAATGACTTTTTATGATGCTATTTCTGGTGAAGTAAAATACAATTTTGAACACACCATGAACACACATGGATATCCAGACACTTTGTACATCGACCCTATTCCTACTTATAAGGTAAAAGTTCACACTATTCCTCCAGTTTGGTCTGATACCATATCGATGAATATTGGAAAACACACGATAATTCCGGTGAGTGCGCCTCAAGGAAATATGATTTTTAAAGTGACAGACAAAAACACTCAATATCGAAGTATTCCAGTTTTGATTAAAAAAGCAGGTCAAATCCCCCCAATCAACACCCAATATTTCGACACACCAGATAAATATATTGTAGGAAAATACGATGCGGAAGTTATTTGTTTGCCACGTTTGCAAATCAAAAATATTGAAGTAAAACAAAATCACACTGTTACAGTGGATGTTCCAGCACCAGGAGTGGCTGAAATAAACAAAGGAACGGAAGGAAACGGAAGTCTTTTTGTAATTCGCGACAACAAAATGGAGTGGATTTATAATTTAAGTACAAACACAAAAAAGGAAAATGTACTACTTCAACCAGGATCTTATAAAATCATTTTCAGATCTCGATATTCAAATCAAACGGTTGATTCGAAGGAGGTTAATTTTGAAATAAAATCATCAATTAAAACTGTAATTAATTTACTAGACCCGATAAAATAAAAGTAAAATGGAAAAACCAATTTGTATAGACAATAAAGATACTCGTTCGGGTTTTGGCGCTGGATTGTTAGAAGCTGGCAAACAAAATCCAAATGTTGTGGCATTATGTGCCGATTTGATAGGCTCGTTGAAAATGGAAGAGTTTATAAAAGAATTTCCTGAACGGTTTATCCAAACAGGTATTGCTGAAGCAAATATGATTGGCATGGCAGCAGGGCTAGCAACTTCAGGGAAAATTCCATTTACTGGAACATTTGCTGCTTTTTCGTCGGGAAGAGTGTACGATCAAGTACGTCAGTCAGTGGCATATTCGAATAAAAATGTAAAAATTGCGGCTTCACATGCAGGAATTAGTCTTGGAGAAGACGGAGCCACACATCAAATAATGGAAGATATTGGGTTGATGAAAATGCTTCCCAACATGGTGGTAATTAATCCTTGCGATTACAATCAAACTAAAGCCGCAACAATAGCGGTTGCAGCTTATGAAGGTCCAGTATATTTAAGATTTGGTCGTCCGGTAGTTCCTAATTTCACTCCTGCAGATCAAAAATTTGAAATTGGAAAAGCAATTTTAATGAACGAAGGAACTGATGTAACTATCATTGCTACTGGTCATTTGGTTTGGCATGCATTGGAAGCTGCGTATGAATTAGAAAAACAAAATATTTCGGCAGAAGTAATAAATATTCATACCATTAAACCTTTAGATGCGACCGCTGTCTTAACCTCGGTTGCAAAAACAAAATGTGTAGTAACTGCTGAAGAACACATGATGAATGGCGGACTTGGAGATACAATTGCTCAATTATTAGCGCTTAACGTACCAACACCTTTGGAAATGGTAGCTGTGAATGATAAATTTGGCGAAAGTGGTACTCCATCGCAGTTGATGTCAAAATTCGGATTGGATACTCCACATATTATTGATGCAGTTAAGAAAGTTATCATTCGAAAGTAAATAGAATCTGTCTTAAATATCAGATTTCTTCGTTATCCTTGGATTAAAATTCAGTTATTTACCAGAGTAAACTCCTGTATTTTAATCCTTCAGATGCCTCGAAATCAAATACTTATGCCAAGTTTCTAGTTTTATTGACGGTTGCTAAAATATCTGACATTAAGAAGATTGGCTTGATAAAGTAAATTATCCAATCTTTTCGCCAAAGTAATAACATGGAATTATGCACGACGATCAAGACATTCTGGAGTTACTCACTAAAGAGCCAACAGCTTCTTTTAATCTGCTATTTCATCGCTATCACAAAAAAGTGTATTGGCATGCCCGACGGATGGTAATTGATCATAGCGATGCTGATGATATTACTCAAAATGTTTTTATAAAAATTTGGAATGGATTTCAATCATTTAAAGGAGAATCTAAATTATCTTCATGGATTTTTAGAATAACAGTGAATGAGACCTTGAATTTTATCCGTTCAAAAAAGCTAAAAGCCACTTTCTCATTTCATGATTATGAAGATGTGTTAATCGACAAACTTTCGGATTCTACAGTTTTTAACGGTTCGGAAATTGAGCGGAATTTACAAAAAGCATTGTTGATATTACCACCCAAACAACGACAAGTTTTTCATTTAAGATATTACGACAATATGCCTTATGAAGAAATGTCCGAAATATTAGGAACATCTGTAGGAGCATTAAAAGCCTCATATTTCCACGCTTCCAACAAAGTTGAACAATATTTAGTTAAGATTTAAACCATTTGAATTTAAATACGTCCAACAAACATCGAGCTTGAAAAAACAATAATAATTAAAAGAAATGACAACAAAAGACAATAACCAAGAAATGAAAAAATCCGAAAGTGAAGACTTTTCAAAACACGGATTTGTCGTTCCTGATTACTATTTTGAAATGTTGAAAAAGAACGTAGAATCTGAAATTTTTCAACCAAAAACAGGTACAAGAAATCATTCACTTAAGATTTGGAATTATGTTGCTGCAGCATCAATAGTTCTTCTAATTGGTTTTTCGGTTGCCATTTATCAAAAGCTAGAGTCAAAAAACATCGATAGTACAAAAACAAGCGAAATTGCATTGATGACAAATTCCAAGACCAATAATCAAGTCCAGAATATGGATAGTATGGATAAGGTTATTGATAATCCGAAAATTGCGAACACGCAAGTTGAGACTCAAGAATCTATTGATAACGCCATTATTGAAGTAACTGAAGACATGGATCTTAGCGATGAAGAGTTTGTGGAATTAGTTTCAAGTTTAGAAATTTAAAAACTTAAAAAATATAAATATATGAAAGCATTAACAAGCAAAATTGCAGTATTATTGTTCATAATTGGTTTATCTACAACCTTTTCAACCTATGGACAAGGGAGAGTAAAAGAAAGGATTCAACAGAAAAAAGCAGAAATTGAAGCCGAGCGAATTACTTTTTATAATAGCACATTGAAATTATCACAAGAAGAATCTGATAAATTCTGGCCTATTTACAAAGATTATGTTCAAAAACAAAAAGATGTTCGCAAAAATGCTATGAAATCTGTAAAATCATTAAAAGATAAATCAGCAGAAGAGCTAACAAAAGAAGAAGCTGGTGATTTGATTAAAGCCGAATTTTCGGTAAAACAATCGCTTCTTGATTTAGAAAAAGAGTTTGTGGTAAAATTTCAAACCGCCATCTCAATCCAAAAAGTAGCAAAGCTCAAACAAGCAGAAAACCAATTTAAAAAGGAGCTTGTAAAAAAAGCCAGAGAGAAGAAAAAAGAACGAATGGAGAATAATCGATAAAAGGCGATTTATGAATAATTCAAGAGTTGATAGGAAATCAAACCTATCAACTCTTTTGTTTTGTTCCAGACTTGTTATTAAAAGTTGTTAAACACGAATCATCTTATCTATAAAGAGATTACATTTGCATTGAATATGAACAATAAGCGCATTTTATTTACTATTCTCATCATGAGTCTATCTCTTATCGTACTGGTAGGACTTCAAATTTATTGGATAGAGAATGCGATTAAGGTCCGCGAGGCAAATTTTTTAAGCAGTATAAATCAGGCAGTTTCTAATGTAGTGTATAAGTTAGAAAAGATTGAACTTGCCCGTCAGATCAAAAATCCAAAATATGGTGCCTCTCCGCTACTACTGATAGATTCGCTTAACAAACAAATTGTCAAAAAACTAGAAAAAGAGAGCGAAAAGTCCAGAAAAGGAATCAATGATTCAACCTATGACTCTCATGGAGAAATTACGGTTGAGTTTTTCAAGAAAAAATCTGGTCAATCTGCTAAAAAAAACGAAGCCAATAATGATACAACTCTAACATACAATGAAATAGGAGCAAGATCCTTAAATAATAGCACAAATTACGACGACGATTCATTAAAAAATCAATACAATCGAAGTTCGATTTTAGGACAAGTGATTGAAAGTTTGATAAACGAGAACAACAAAAAACCAATTGAAGAGCGATTAGATAAGAATCTTTTGGATTCATTAATTAAAGATGAATTTCGGAATCAACACATAAATACTCCATACGAATTTGGCGTAATTTCGGGAACCACAGAAAAACTTTGTCTAGAAAAAACGGGTAAATATCACAACGAATTACTCAATGATGGCCTTGTCTTTAATTTATTTCCTGGTGATATTTTTTCGTCACCATCATACTTATTGATTTATTTTCCTCGTGAAACCCAATTTATATTATCTCAAATGTGGGCAATGCTATTGCTTTCAGGAATATTGATTTTAGTAATTATTGCCATTTTCATTTTCAACATTTCGACAATTATTCGACAAAAAAAGTTATCGGATATAAAGAATGATTTTATCAACAATATGACGCATGAATTTAAAACTCCTATTTCTACGATATCTCTTGCTTGCGAGGCCTTAAACGACAACGATATTAGTCAAAGCACTTTGCTTATGCACAATTATATTGGCATTATCAGTGAAGAAAACAAGCGATTGGGGAAAATGGCTGAGAAAATTCTTCAAACTGCGGTTTTAGACAAAGTGTTATTAAAAGTTAAGCAGGAAGATGTTGATATTCATCGCGTTATAGAAGATGTTCTAAAAAGCATGAGTATTGTTTTTGAATCACGCAATGGCACTATTGAAACCAAACTTAATGCAACTAAAAGCATCGTATTTGGAGATAAGGTACATTTAACCAATGTGATTTATAATTTATTGGATAATGCGAATAAATACACTCCAAATAAACCAAAGATTGAGTTGGTCACCCAAAACAAAAACGACTTAGGAATTGTTATACAAATTAAAGACAATGGAATAGGGATTAGCCGGTCTAACCAAAAGAAGATTTTCGAAAAGCTATATCGAGTTCCAACGGGTAATCGTCACGATGTTAAGGGGTTTGGATTAGGATTGAGTTACGTAAAAGTTATTGTTGAAATTCATGGAGGCAATATTACTGTAGAAAGTGAGTTAAAGAAAGGGAGTACATTCAAAATTTATCTTCCTTTAAAAAAATAAATATATGGAAAATAGAAAAATAAAAGTTTTATTAGCTGAAGACGATCCAAATCTTGGCATGGTGCTCAGAACATATCTCGAAGCAAAAGGATTTGATGTTGTGCTCACAACCAATGGAGATGAAGCATATCAAGCATTTATGAAAAATACGTTTAATATTTGCTTATTTGATATTATGATGCCTGTTAAAGATGGATACACTCTTGCGAGAGAAATACGCGTTAACGATAAAAAAATTCCAATTCTTTTTACAACTGCTAAATCAATGCAACAAGATGTTCTTGAAGGCTTTGAATCGGGTGCTGATGACTATATTACAAAACCATTCAGCATGGAAGAGTTGTTAGTCCGTATGAAAGCAATTATTCGTAGAAGTAATCCGGAACTTTTGGGTGAAAATGCTCAAGATATTTTTACTATTGGAAAATACACGTTTGAATATACTCGTCAGATACTTACTATTAATAATGAACCACAAAAGCTCACATCCAAAGAGGCAGATTTACTTAAATTGCTCTGTGAACGAAAAAATGATGTTTTGGATCGCTCGTATGCTTTAATTAAAATCTGGAACGACGACAGTTACTTTAATGCTAGAAGTATGGATGTTTATATCACAAAACTCAGAAAATATCTAAAACACGATTCTGAAATTGAATTAATGAACGTGCATGGCGTAGGGTTTAAATTAGTAGTTAACGATTAATGGATCTTTGATTTTTTGAATTTAATGATTTGAAGTACTTTTTTCAGGAACACAATAAAATCTATCATACAAGTTTTTTTTACAAAATGAGACCAATATAAAGTTGGTCTCATTTTATTATTTCAGCAACAATAATCGGGTGCTAAACATCAAATTATTGGCTTACATCTAAAAATAGAGAATTCGGGGAAAAAAATAGGTCAAACACAAACTAAAAAGAGTAAATTTGTAAAAAAAAGTACTTGTATGAACTGCTTGAAAAAGTTCTCATTCTACATTCAACACAAGTTTGGCTCTATAAACAGACATGGAGCCCACTCCCCTTTTTTGTTTACTTTTTTTGAGGAAGTTATAAATCAAAAATTGCCTATTAATGAGCAAAATGCAATTAAAGAATACAAAATTAAACTCCTAAAAAACCATACAACTATAACCTTTGAAGAACATGGTGCAGGGAAAAATCACAACAAAAAACTTTCTATTCGCCATATTGCAAAACGCTCCTCAATTAATTGCAATGAAGCTCGATTTTTAGTCAATTTATGCAAATTCCTTAAACCAAAAGAGATTTTAGAATTAGGTACTTCGCTTGGAGTTAGCACAAAAGCATTATTAATTGGTGCTCCAAACGCAAAAATAACTACAATTGAAGGCTGTAAAGAAATTGCAGATATAAGTAGAAATAATTTTGATAAATCAAGCTCAAATATAACAGTAATCAATGATACATTTGATTCCTATTTCGAACAGAGTACTTCAAAAAATCGAATCTGGGACATTGTGTATATTGATGGGAATCACACGCTTGAGGCAACACTAAAATATTACGAAATATTAAAAAACAATCACATATCACCTCAGAGTTGCCTCGTTTTCGACGATATTTATTGGTCGGAAGGGATGCATCAAGCTTGGAATACAATCATCAAAGATAAAGAAAACACGTTGACTTTAGATTTATTTTCATTAGGCATTGTTTTCTTTAATAAAGACTTGTCAAAACAACATTTTAAAATACGCATTTAATTAATATACAAATGAATACACCATTAATCCGCATCGAAAACATTCAACGATATTACCAAATGGGATCTGAAATTGTAAAAGCGCTAGATTCGGTAAGCATAGATATTAACAAAAATGAATATGTTGCTATCATGGGTCAATCGGGATCAGGCAAAACAACCATGATGAACATTTTAGGTTGTTTGGATACGCCAACAAGTGGCACCTATATTCTGAATGGAAAAGATGTTAGCTCATTGAATGACAATAGCTTGGCCGAAATTCGCAACAAAGAAATTGGTTTTGTATTTCAAACATTTAATTTACTTCCACGATTATCTTCATTAGAAAACGTAATGCTTCCATTGGTTTATGCTGGAATAAGCAAACAAGAGCGAATAGAAAAAGCCGAAGCAGTAATGTTAAAAGTAGGGCTTAAAGATCGGATGAAACACAAACCAAATGAATTGTCAGGTGGTCAACGACAACGTGTTGCAGTAGCTAGAGCATTAGTAAATAACCCATCTATAATTCTTGCCGATGAACCTACCGGAAATTTAGATTCCAAAGTATCAGTTGAAATCATGGGACTTTTTGAGCAAATTCATGAATTAGGCAATACCATTATTTTAGTAACTCACGAAGAAGATATTGCACGTTATGCACACCGGATTATTAAGCTCAAAGATGGGAAAATTGAAAAGGATTTTAAAAATCTAGATTATATTAGTTATAAACATAACAATCTCTAGAAATGGAAAACAAAGACTGGAAAATTTACACCAAAACTGGAGATAAGGGTTTTACAGGGCTCATTGGAGGTGCTCGAGTTCCAAAATATCATCAGAGAATTGAAGCTTATGGGACTATCGACGAGCTTAATTCTTACATAGGATTAATTAGAGATTTAATCGAAGATCAAGATATTTCTGCTCAATTATTATCTATTGAATCAAAACTATTTGTTGCAGAATCAGAATTAGCTACCGATTCAGATGCACCGATGGATAAAACATTGCCAATGCTAACGAAAAATGACATTACTGCACTCGAAAACGCGATAGATATAATGACAGATCAACTACCACCACTACATTCGTTTATTTTACCTGGCGGGCATCCAACTTCATCGCATTGCCACATTGCACGTTGCGTTTGTCGACGAGCAGAACGAATCACAATACACCTTTCCGTAGACTTTCCTGTTAACGAACTAGTAATCATGTATTTAAATAGACTTTCTGATTACCTTTTTGTTTTAGCGAGATATGTTTTGTTTAAAAACCGAATACCTGAAACCCCATGGATAGCAGTAAGGTAAACACATTTTATTTTTTTTTAAATTTATAAATAAAAACACTTGACAAAGCGAAATTTAAATATTATCTTTGCCCCACTTTTTGAAAAACTAAAAAATATATAATTATGTATTGGACATTAGAATTAGCTTCAAAACTAGAAGATGCTCCTTGGCCAGCAACAAAAGATGAGTTAATCGATTATGCAACACGCACAGGATTACCTTATGAAGTGATTGAAAATCTCAGAGAGATTGAAGATGAAGGAGAAATCTATGAAAGTATCGAAGATATTTGGACAGATTATCCAACCAAAGAAGATTTTTTCTTTCATGAGGATGAATATTAAAATAATTAAAGGAGGTAATAGCCTCCTTTTTTTTTACATTTATCAATAATAAATAGTTCTAAGTCGTGCAATTTAATTAAATTTGCACAAGTTTTACTTATATTAAATATCTCAAATTAAACACAAATATGGCTTCAATATTACAAAAATTATTTGGTACAAAATCAGATAAAGATATTAAATCTATTCGTCCAATCTTGAATAAGTGCATCGAGGTTCACAAGGAAATACAGCACTATACGAACGATCAGCTTCGAGCAAAAACCGCAGAATTTAAAGCAAAAATCGCTGCTTATATTCAAGAAGAAGAGCAAGAAATATCCTCAATTCGTGAGCGATTAGACAGCGAATATGATATGGATATTGAAATTAAAGAAGATTTGTATCATAGCTTAGAACAATTAGAAAAGATTTCTTATGATAAATCGCAAGAAGTATTAAATGAAATTCTTCCTGAGGCGTTTGCTGTGGTTCGCGAAACTGCTTTAAGATTCAAAGAAAACGAGATTGTAGAAGTCACCGCAACTGATTTCGACCGAAATTTAGCTGCACGCAAAGACAATATTGAGATTGTTGGAGATAAAGCTCGATGGAAAAATAGATGGATGGCTGGTGGAACCGAAATGGTTTGGGATATGTGCCATTATGATGTTCAGTTTATCGGTGGAATTATCCTCCATCAAGGAAAAATTGCTGAAATGGGTACTGGTGAAGGAAAAACATTGGTAGCAACACTTCCTGTTTTTCTAAATGCTTTACCAGGAAAAGGAGTTCATTTAGTAACTGTAAATGATTATCTAGCACGTCGTGACTCTGAATGGATGGGACCAATCTTTGAATTCCATGGATTATCTGTCGATTGCATCGATAAACATGAACCCAACAGCGACGAGCGGAAACAAGCCTATATGGCCGATATTACATATGGCACGAATAACGAATTTGGCTTTGATTATCTTCGTGATAATATGGCTCGCAATGTATTTGAAATCGTTCAACGTCCTCATAATTACGCTATTGTAGATGAAGTTGACTCGGTGTTAATTGATGATGCTCGTACTCCATTAATTATTTCTGGTCCTACTCCAAAAGGCGATCAGCAAGAGTTTAACAACTACAAACCTATTGTTGAAAAGCTATACAATGCTCAAAGAACAATGGTTACGAAAATATTAGCCGACGCAAAAGGACTCCTAGAGCAACCCGAGAACTCCGAGGAATATAAAGAAGGTGCCAAACTCTTATTTACTGCTCATCGTGGACTTCCAAAAAACAAAGCGCTTATTAAGTTTCTCAGTGGTACTGGTATGAAACAGCTGTTATTGAAAACAGAAGGTTATTATATGGCTGAGCAAAATAAGCACATGCATATTATTGATGATGCACTGTTTTTTGTAATCGACGAAAAGTTGAATTCTGTAGATATCATGGATAAGGGTATTGACCTTGTTTCGGTTAATACAGAGCAGAAAAAAATGTTTATTATTCCAGATGTAGGAGCAGAAATTGCTGATTTAGAAAAGCAAAACCTTTCATCTTTAGAAAAAATTGAAGTCAAAAACGAAATATACAGAGAATTTGCAATTGCTTCCGAACGACTTCACACCATACAGCAATTAATGAAAGCATATACGCTTTTTGAAATTGATATAGAATATGTAATTATTGACAATAAAATTAAAATTGTTGATGAGCAAACAGGTCGTATTATGGAAGGTCGCCGTTATTCCGACGGCTTACACCAAGCAATAGAGGCAAAAGAAAATGTAAAGGTAGAAGCAGCTACTCAAACGTATGCAACCATTACACTTCAAAATTATTTTAGAATGTACAACAAACTCGCTGGGATGACTGGTACTGCAGAAACAGAATCGGGTGAGCTTTGGGATATCTATAAATTGGATGTGGTTGTAATTCCTACAAATAGAGCAATTGCAAGAATTGACAAAGAAGATTTTGTATTTAAAACAAAACGTGAGAAATATAACGCAGTAATCGATGAAATTCGTGAGTTAAATCAAAAAGGAACTCCTGTTTTAGTTGGAACAACATCCGTAGAAACATCGGAATTAATAAGCCGTATGTTGACATTACGAAAGATTGAACATACCGTTCTTAATGCTAAATTACACCAACGAGAAGCAGATATTGTTGCTAAAGCAGGACAAATTGGAGCAGTTACGATTTCTACCAACATGGCAGGTCGTGGTACAGATATTAAACTAGGAAAAGGAGTTCAAGAACTTGGAGGATTAGCAATTATTGGCACAGAGCGACATGATTCTCGTCGTGTTGACAGACAATTAAGAGGACGTGCTGGTAGACAAGGAGATCCCGGTTCATCCCAATTCTATGTTTCTCTAGAGGATGATTTGATGCGTTTATTTGGCTCAAACAGAATTGCTAGTGTTATGGATAGACTTGGGCTTAAAGAAGGTGAAGTTATTCAACACTCTATGATTACCAAATCAATTGAAAGAGCTCAAAAAAAGGTTGAAGAGAACAATTTTGGCATTCGTAAACGATTGTTAGAATACGATGATGTGATGAACAAGCAACGGGAATCAATTTATCAAAAGAGAAAAAACGCTTTGTATGGCGACAAACTTTCTATTGATATCTCTAATAATTTTTATGATTTATGTGAGCAATTAATTTCAGATCATCAAGAAAAGCATAATTTTTCAGAATTTGATATTGATATTATTTCAGCATTTGCAATTGAAAATCCATTTACTGAAAATGAATTTTATGCTGAAAAATCAACAGTTTTAACAGATAAATTATATGATGTTGTTTATCCAAATTACAAAACTCGAACGTTGATTCTTGCAAACAAAGCATATCCTATCATTAAAAATGTATTTGAAAACGAAGGTCATAAATACGAAAACATAGCGCTTCCGATAAACGATGGTCACAAGACTTTGCAAGTAATAGCTCCATTAAAAAAGTGTTACGATTCGGGCGGAAAAGAGATTACAGTTTCAATTGAAAAAGGAATTACACTTGCCGTAATAGACGATGCATGGAAAGAACATCTTCGTGAAATGGATGAATTAAAACAATCGGTTCAAAATGCTTCTTACGAACAAAAAGATCCATTGTTAATATACAAATTTGAATCATTTGAGCTATTTAAACTAATGGTACAAAGAGTAAATAAGGAAATAATTTCGTTCCTAAACAAAGGGAAATTACCTCTTGAGGAGACCACAAATATCAGCGAAGCACGGCTCCCAAAATCTGACACGAACCGCCTTCAAACTGGAAGAGAAGATGTTGTAAATCAACGGACATCGGAAGTTCAGAAACCATCTCCTGTTCATGTGGAAAAAAAGGTAGGGCGCAATGACCCTTGTCCTTGTGGAAGTGGAAAGAAATTTAAGAATTGTCATGGTAAAGACTAAAGTTTATAACTAACACTTTTAAAAACCACAATAAGTCATGTCTTTTTACAACATGACTTATTGTTTTATAAGCAGAAAAATTCAACCATTGATAGCAAAAAACCTATGACAAAAATATTGCTAACTACCGCATATCTTCCTCCAATCGACTACATCAAAGCGATAATGGAAGCATCGGAGGTTGAAATTGAATATTGCGAAAATTATCAGAAGCGAACCTACCGAAACAGAGCAATTATATTAACTGCAAATGGTCCGCTCTCATTATCTATTCCTGTTAATAAGCCAAAAGGCAACCACACTCCCATTAACGAAATAACGATTGACAACACTGAAAACTGGCAACACGATCATTGGCAAGCGATAAAGTCTGCGTATAATCGTTCACCCTTTTATGAGTATTATGCCGATTTATTAAGTCCCATTTATCAACAAGAAAAACAGTTGCTTGTAGATTTCAACCAAGAGGTTCTACAAATAATTTTTAAAATCATTGGCAAAAAGCTATCAGTAAATCATTCCAATACTTTTATTAAATCACCTTTGGATGTGATTGATTTAAGGGATATTCATCAAATTCATAAACAAGGAAAAACAATATATTGCATCCCCGAATATCCACAGGTTTTTGATTACAAGCATCCATTTACCTCTCCAGTTAGCATTTTAGATTTAATTTTCAATCAAGGAAATTACTGTCCAATTTATTTACAAAGCATGCAAAAGACTAATTTGATTTAGGGTATTCTACTCTTTTGTGATACATATTTACAAGCTGACTTTTAAAAGATTCTTTTATAACCAATAAATCTTTGAACGTAATATTTGCTTGATTAAACTGCTGAGTTACAATTAATTTTTCAATCATATTGTCCACAAAAGAGGAAATATTTTCTTTAGATGGCACTTTCATACTTCGTGTAGCCGCTTCAAAAATATCTGCAAGCATTAGAACTGCTTCCTCTTTAGTTCGAGGAGATGGTCCTTGATATGTAAAAAACGAATTATTAGCAGGAATCTCAGGGTTTTCAAGCACAAACTTATTGTAAAAGAAAGCAGTTTTTCGAGTTCCATGATGAGTACGAATAAAGCCCATAATTTCATCAGGAAGATTATGTTTTCGAGCAATTGCAATGCCTTCTGTTACATGATTAATAAGAATTGCGGCGCTCTCGTTAGGTGGTATGTTGTCGTGTGGGTTTACTCCATGTTGGTTTTCAATAAAAAATGATGGATTTGCTAATTTCCCAATATCGTGGTACAAAGCTCCCGTGCGCACTAAAAGCATATTGCCATTAATTTTATGAATTACTTCCTCCGCAATATTCGCGACGACAATTGAGTGATAAAAAGTTCCTGGAGCTTTAGATGCCAACTCTCGAAGTAATGGTAAATTAGTATTTGATAGTTCAAGGAGTGTAAAATCAGTAACCATCCTGAAAATTCGCTCTAACAAATATAAATATGGATAAGCTAAAAGCGTAAGTCCAGCGCTAATCGAATACAACCATAATTGGTCGGTATCAACAGAGTCAAAACCGCCTTCGAACATTAAAATTCTAACTATATAAATTGAAAGATAAAGCACAAATACTAATGCGGCAGTGGTAACAAATTGAGCTCGATGATGCAAAGACTTTAAACTTAAAATTGAAGCAACGCCAACCAAGATCTGAATTAAGACAAACTCAAATCCATTCGAGACAAACGAACCAACTAATAACACGCCAATTACATAAGTCAATATTGAAACTCTAGAGCTAAAAAAAACTTTATATGCTACCGCAAATAAACAGAACGGAAAAGCTGTAATATAATCCGGAAAGTTAGATTGGCAGAGAGAAGCAAACACAACCATAGACAAAAAAACAGAACATAAAAGCACGATACGTTTTAATCGAAAATAGACCCTTTTGTCGAACAAATAAATATAGAAAAACAGAATAAATAAGATAATTACAACCATGAATATTTGTCCAAATAACACCCAAAATCCAGATTCGGATTTGCTAGAAGCACCGTTATATTGCATCTCTAAGGAATATATTATCTGATATTTTTCGAGACTAACCAACTCCCCTTTAGAAATAATTCGTTCCCCTTTTTGAATCAGACCATACGTTGGAGACAAGTTATCATAAGCAGTTTCGAGTTCTTTTGCAGTTGTAATACCGTCATATACAATATTTTGAATTAAAAAACTTTCAATAAAAGATTTTATTGGAGTGATTTCTTTAAATCCCAACTGAGCTAATTTTGTATTAATATATTCATCTGCTGTGAGAATTGTAAAAAAACGTTCTCTACGAACGGTTTCGGCTTTGTCGTGAATAATTAATCTTATTAATGGAGCTTGAGGTGGATTGTTTTCTTTACTTTGATTTTGGATTACTCCTCGTGTATAAATAGTATCAATAATCGATTGAAGTTTAATTGCTTCATTTGCAGTAATGTTAACAGGGATTCCAGTTTCTTGACAATCTTGAAGAGCAATTTTAAATTCATTTTTTTTTGTTTGAGTTAACGAAGAATCAAGTAAATAATAAGGAAGAACATTTTGTTTTGCAATATCCTTCTCTTGTTTAATATCCTCATCCGTTTTATTTATAGAAAAATCAAAAGGAGCAATTAAATCTTTGTATAGCCACGGTTTGTTCTTCCTATAATCATATTTAAAATGCATGTCACTTGGATAAAAAAACAGTATTAGAGAAGCCGTCAATAAAAAGGCTAAAAATCTGAACAAATGGGTGTAATTGCGAATGGATTTTCGAATAATAAAGTTTAAACGTTCAAATACATTTCTTATCATCATAATTGAGTTGAATTTACTTGATGCAATTTAATCATTAAATTAATATCAAAAATAAAAAACAGAAAATATTGAATATTAATATTCTGAAATCTTTCGATTTTTTTTTTTGAAACGATAAAAATTCTAAAAAGTATAAAAATCATCAGTTGATTAGCATATACACGGACATCATCTGCGGTGAATTCGACTAAAAATTACAAAATAATTGCGAAAAAAATCAAAAATTCACACGAATATTTTTAAAACATGTAATTTTGTGGATTAATTAATATTACATTAAGACAAAATTATTTATCTTTGCATAAAATTAGTCACAATGAAAAAAAAGATCTTATGAAAAACATTAAACACGCAATAATCTGTTTATTAGTACTTCTATATTCTCAAATGGCATTCTCTGGTACACCAACAAAGGAATATGATTTACAATTTAAACAAGCCATGAATTATATTCAGAATGATGATTATAAAAGTGCCATGCCAGTTATTTCTGCGATGTTACAAGTAAATACCAATAATGCGAACTTGGAATTTTACGCTGGATTATGTAATTTTTATCTTGTTTTCGACAAAAACATTGCCTTACATCATTTTAACAAAGCAGCTCAAAATATTGCCACAACATACAAAAATACGGCAAGTAGCATCCAAGCACCCAACGAAACGGTATATTTCCAAGCTCTATGTTATCACTATCTGGGTCAAAATGACATTGCAATTAAAAAATATGATGAATATCTAAAAAACTCTAAATCATATAGTTCAGATAGATTAGTTTTAAACGATGCAAAGAAAAAGAAAAACATTGCTAAAGAATATCCAGCGTTGTTTACATCAACTGAAAATCAAAATATAACGGAATCAAGAGTTAATACAAAAAAAATTGATAATGTATTTAAAAATAAGCTTGCAAAAGTTATGGATATTATCAATGACGATAAAATTGAAGCATTATTGCAAATCAAAGAGATGCTGAAAGAATATCCTAACGAACCAAATTTGAATTATTTGATGGGAATTTGCATGTTAAATATCAAACCACTTAATAATTTTGCCACTAATTATTTTACAGTTGCAGATAAAAATTCGAGTAGTTTTAAAGATTGTAGTATTGGCCTTGACTGCCCTTCATTTGTAAAATATTATTCAGGAATTGCTAACCAAATCATAGGAAATCACAAACAAGCATTAGCTGATTTTGAAGCATTTAATGCTGTTTACCCGAATGACTATGTTGTTTTTAAACCTGAATTTATTCAACGCATAGAGTATTCAAAGAGTATGATTCCTAAAGATACAACCAACACAATTGTTGTCAATAATATCCAAACTCCAGCTGTTGATACCACAGCGTTGAAGGTTCTTTTCCCAATTTTGGGAACACCTGTAGAAATTGAAATTGTTGACAATAGTAAAAATTCTCAAAACTCAGACTTAGACCATTATTATTCTGTTCAAGTTGGAGCTGGAAATATGCGTAATGATTATTTCAGCAAGGTAACTGATCTTCGCATTTCAGCATATAAGAAAGGTATGAAACGCTATTTGACAGGCAAGTATAAAACTAAATCAGAAGCAATATTACGCCAAAAAGAGTTAATTTCACTTGGATATACAGATGCTTTTATAACTAGAATGAGAAAAAAATAGTTGACTGCTTTTTTCTGGGTTTTGTTATAATTTCAAAAATAAATAGATTTAACAATCATTAGTATCTTTTTTTCAAACAATGCCTTGATCTAGGTGTTTATGTTTAAAGATTAGTATGATGTTACATAAAAGGAAAGAACATTCCCTATTTAATAAAAGCACTAAGATGTGTGAAGTAATTCATGCGAATTACCATTTACTTTCTGTAATTAATAGTTTAGGAATAAAACTTGGTTTTGGAGACAAGACTATTCAATCCATTTGTATTCAAGACGGTTTAGATATTGATTTTTTTTTAATGGTGATAAATGCGTATACTTTTCCTGAGTATTTTTCTAACAACACCATCCCTGCAATTGAGCCAAAAACGCTAATAGAGTATCTGCAAAACACTCATAAATATTACCTTAAAGCAATACTTCCGGCATTAAATGAGCTAATCAATCAATTAACTGTCAGCCATGCACAATCTACCAAATCTACTCTTATTCAACGGTTTTATAAAGATTGTGTAAAAGATTTTACCAACCATATTGAATTTGAGGAGCAAGTTGTTTACCCATATATTGTTGAGTTAGCTAACTTCGAAAAATCCAACAAATCCAAAGAAGATTTCACTGAAATTTCGTCGAAGATTCTTGATTTTAACAAAAAGCACGTCGATATAGTTAGCAAGCTTTTTGATTTAAAAAACATTCTATTGAAGTACTTTTCTGCTCCCGATGATGATTTAGTTATTCATATTTTGTTTCTATTATTCCGATTTGAAAAGGACCTTCTTGAACATTCTAGATTGGAAGATTTTGTTCTTATTCCAAAAATTGCGGAACTGGAACAGAAAATTTTTTAAGTCTATAAAAGAACTAGCGGAACTGTATATCGGTCTAGATTCAAAAAAAGATGCGAGAAGAGAAAGATACTTGGAAAACGAAAGTGTTGCCAACTTGGCTTAAAAAGGCAGAAGAGCGAGAAAAGAAAATGCCACTTCCAAAAAGAATTGGTTGATTTATATGATTGCTGTCATTATCTTTGTCATAGAAACGACAATTCTTACACGAACGAATGTGAATTTATGCTCCAATTATCTAAGATTGTAACCGTGTTCTCAGCACATAAAAGTATTGCTATATTCCTGATTATGGGAATTATATCACTTTTGTTTCAGCTAATTTTTGGCAACATTCCTATTGGCATATTCAAATTTCCAATTAACTTATACCTGTTAATGGAATTCGCTGTGGGCATTATCGCCTTGTATTTTATTTTTAAACGACAATTCTGGGTCAAATGGTTAGCTTCAGCCTCCGCAGCCATAGTGGCTATTCTATTTTTCTCAGTTTGGATTATCATCATGGCCACTATTACACAAATAGATACTTTGCCCAATTCGCTCCCACTAGGACTTAATCAGGTTGTTCATACATGGATGTTTACAACTGCTTCAATTTTCTTAATCCTCACTTTAGGATTTACAACATTGCGACACAGCTTTCCTTTTCGATTACAGAAAATTCCATTCTTAATCAATCATTTAGGATTATGGATTGCCATTACTATAGGATTATTGGGAGCTGCTGATCGGGAGGAATTGATAATGCAAGTTTATGAAGGTCAGGTAATATGGTACGGGCATGATGCTAACAAAAAAGTGGTGGAACTCCCACTTGCCATAAAATTGGAGGATTTTGTCATGCGCACTCACCCACCTAAAATTGCAATTGTGAATGAGCAAGGAAAGCCACATAAGATTTCTGGAAATCAACTTTCTGAAATAACAAAACCCACTGAACTTAATATTGGTAATTATAACATAAATATTCAAAAATATTATCCAGAAGCTATAACCAAGGCAGATAGTATGATGAACAGACCTGGAGCCTTAGCTACAATTCCTGCGGCATTTGTAGAATTGACTAGTTATGAGAATAAAACCATTTCAGGATGGTTGACTCCTGGAAATCAAGCCCAACAAACAAGAGTTATTAATATCAGTAATGACACAATCCTTTGTCTGCTTACCCCTGAACCTGCTTATTTTGGTTCTAAAGTCACCATATACACCCAATCAGACAATGGTGCGGAATCAAAAATTATTTCTGTAAACAATCCTGTTAATTGCGAAGGTTGGACCATTTATCAATACAGTTACGATGCTCAGCTAGGTAACGATTCTCCTTACAGTGTGTTTATGCTCGTCCGCGATCCTTGGCTGCCAATGGTTTATATCGGAATAATTTTAATGATGATTGGCTCACTTTGGACGGTTTTCGCTAAAGTGAAGACTAAAAAAATTGAGGAGGTACGCTCATGATCTGGAATTGGTTAACAACAACACTAGTCATCTTTCTCTTGAGCTGGCTATCGGGTGGGATTTTAATCATGTTCACCTCCGAAAACAGCTTACTTCATCGAATTTCCAAATTTTTTCCATTAATTGGAAATAGTGCGATTCTGGTTTTCATTATTCTATTATGGATTAGTCTCGATCGTCCACCAATGCGCACCATGGCTGAAACCAGATTATGGTATTCTTTTTTCGTAGCTTGGATTACTTGGATTATTTATCTCAGAACTTCTGGAAAAGCGATGTATTGGTTGGGGTTTGCGATGGCAACAGTGTTTTTAGTGGTGGATATCCTCCATCCCGAATATCAAAGCAAATCGTTGATGCCAGCGCTGCAAAGTCCTTGGTTTATTCCACACGTGGTGGTTTACATGATTTCGTATGCCGTATTGGGAGCCGCTTGCATCTCCTCGATAAAAGGGTTGTATTCGTATTATACGAAAAGTGAATCCTTAGAAAAGGATATTTTATTGGCCATCCGCTTGGTGTATCCAGGCTTTGGATTGCTAACATTGGGAATGCTGATGGGCGCATTATGGGCAAAAATTGCATGGGGAAATTACTGGTCGTGGGATCCAAAAGAGACTTGGGCATTACTGACATGGCTATTTTATTTGATAACCATTCATCTTCACCACTCATTTCCAGAGAAGAAAAAGTTGCTTTTATGGGTTTTGGGATTATCGTTTATTGTTCTTATCATCACCTGGTTAGGAATTCAATATATTGCGCCAAGCATGCAAAGTGTTCATATTTATGCTGGATAGGTTAAAGGGAACACGGTTGAAGGGTAAACGGTGAATGGTCCACGGTTCATGGTAAATGGTTCGCGATGCGTAAACGGTAAAGGGTAAATGGTTCATGGTAAACGGTAAACGGTAAATGGTTCGCGATGCGTGGTTGAAAGGAAAAACGGTGAATGGTTCATGGTAAAGGATTCGCGATGCGTGGCGCTTTTATCTTGTCACCTTTTTCTTAAGCCATTTTCCCCTCTGCCTTTTTTTTTCACGTCCACCATCAGGCTGATCACTTTTTGTCCTTCTTTTCACGTTTCACGAGAAATCTTTTCACGTATTTTGCGTGAGGGATAGCAGCGGAAAGCCCACAGCGTAGCGAGGACTTGCAGCGAATAGCCCGACCTCGCCCCGTTGCAATTTGGCGAGGACACGCCCAAAAGAAAATCTTTATTTTTCGAGTTCTAAAATCTCTAGGTTTTTAAATTCCGCACCCTCAATATCCATCCGAATAGCGGTGGTTACTTGGTGAAATCCATATTTTCCGGCAGCACCCGGATTGATGTGTAGAAGTTGGTATTGTTGGTCGTACATCACTTTTAAAATATGCGAATGGCCAGAAATGAACAGTGTTGGCTTATGTTCTTTGATGAGTTCCAATGCTTTTTTGTCATATTTTTTGGGATATCCGCCAATATGAATCATGAGCACTTTTGCACTTTCAATTTCAAAAAGCTGATATAGAGGATATTCCAGCCGCATTTGAGCATCATCGATATTTCCCCAAACGGCTCTTACTTTAGAAACGGAGGGCAACTTTTTAATCACTTCCATTGACCCAATATCTCCAGCGTGCCAAATCTCATTGCACGTTGATAAGAATTCAACAACCCTTGATGGTAAAAGAGCATGTGTGTCGGAAATGATGCCTACCTTAATCATTTTCCTTGAAAAGAGCGGTGGCGCATGGCTTCGTATAGAACAACTCCGGTGGCAACGGACACATTAAGAGAATCGATGGTTCCCATCAATGGAATCTTAACATGATCGCTAAAATAGTTAAAATATTCAGGAGAAATTCCTTCGCCCTCATTTCCCATAACTATGCAAAGTGGCTGACAGTAATCGGCATCGTAATAGAGTTTTTTTGCTTTTTCTGTTGCGCCCACAATACTTATTCCAGCTTCTTTTAGATAGTTAAAAACCTCTTTAAGGTTTGTGTGACGACAAATGGGAACATTATGAATAGCCCCAGCAGACGTTTTTACTGCATCTTCATTAATTTGAGCTGAATTATGGGCAGGAATTACTACTGCATGAACGCCAGCGCATTCAGCCGTACGAATAATTGCACCCAAATTCCGAACATCCGTAATACGGTCTAGTACCAAAATAAATGGATCTTGACCAGATTCATAAATTGTGGGAATAACATCAAAAATACTCGCATAATCTACTGCGGAAATATAAGCCACAGCTCCCTGATGATTGCCAGTAACTGTGCGATGCAACTTCTCGATGGGAACAATTTGCATAGGGACATTGTGCTCGCGAATCAAATAAGTAAGTTCACGCATTAAATCACCACCAATTCCACGTTGAATTAAGACTTTATCAATAGTTTTATTTGCTTGAATGGCTTCGATAATTGGTCGAATGCCATAAATAATATCTTTTCTTTTCAAAATAATTGAATTTGTTTATGCAAAGATACGAAATCTCGGGCATAAAAAATATCAAATAAAATCAATTGAGATAGCTGATTGTGGATATTTGCAATGATATTAGCTGTTAGATTTAATTAATCCAAAGACCTTTTATTTCTGTTGCTATTCGAATAAAAACGTCTACCAATATTAATGTGAACTCCTAAAATTATATTTATGGGCAAATAATTTATTAGCTGATTATTAATACAAAAGGAGGAGACTACCTGAGCATGAAATTTTACATATTTGTATCCAAATCTGAGGGTTACAGCAGGCTCTAGAAACATATAATTTTGTTTTTCAACACCATAAAGATTTTTTTCAATCAATCTATCCGTTGTAAATCCAAGAGTGTCAATATTTGAAAATTTTAAAAAAACAAATCTAGTAGAAAATGCAATATCTACAATATCAGTAGTAATACCAATATTTGGCTGAACAAAAAACCTAAATGTATTTGCAGAAAAGGACTCTTTTTTGTAAAAAATTCCAGTAGAATCATCCTTGAATGAATTTTTAATTGAATTTTTTCCGAAGCCAACTCCACCATATACTTCAAGAACTTTGGAATCTGAAATCTGATTTAAATACCCGATTCCAAGTTCTAAAACTTTATTTTGGCAATCATGGTCTTCAACCTGCGTATTTTCCTTATCAACATAGCTACTCGTTGATTTTAAATTTGATTGGCCGTTAATTATTACTCCAATATTATTCGTGATTGCGTATGCACCTTGAAAATCGGAGACTCCACAAGAGACTCTAACTTCATTTTTTTCTTTTAGAAGCGGAACATTTTGCATATTTGGGATATAGAGCACATTACAACTCTGTAAAAGAATAACAATCCCAAATATTAGGAACATTGGTTTTAAAATTTTCATAGGGATAAGATATATAATCGCAGAGGTTAATCGAGTGAGGCTTTCCCCTTTGGAGCTTTAGCATTAAATCGGCCAGCAATATTGATATGAATACCCACGTTCACATTTACTGGAAAATAATTTAACGGTTCACTGTTATACTTATATGAATACATTGCTTGGGCGTGAAACTTAACGTATTTATAGCCAATTCTCAAGGTCAAAGCAGGCTCTAAAAAAGCAAAAATTGGTTGATCAATATTTAGCAAATCATCATTATACAACATTGTGGTGGTATATCCTAAGGTGTCAATTTTAGAATATTTTTGCAATACAAAACGAGTTGAAAACGCAAAATCGACATAATCGTTTGAAAAGCCTATACTGGGTTGGACAAAGAATCTCGATGAATTTGCATAAATTGAACTATTTACAAATGAGATTCCATTGGAAAATTCAGAAGATACAATTGAGTTTTTGCCAGCACCAACCCCGCCATATACTTCAAAAAGAGCATTTTCGTTAAGTGGCTTATAGTAACCCACGCCTGCTTCAATCAACGAACCTTTACTTACCTGAGTAGTATAATTAGAGTTGAAATTATCGAAATTTGATTGAGTTTGACCGTTTACTAAACTGCCATTAACCATAATTCCAAGATTGTCGGTCACAGCGAAAGCACCCTGAAAATCAGTTGGTCCAATCGTAGCCCTTACCTCGTTTTTCTCGCTTAATAGTGGTACATTTTGCATATTGGGTCGATACATAATATTACAGCTTTGGCTAATAATAGTGACTCCAATCATGAGTATAAAGAATTTTGTTTTTTTCATAGTTGTCAATTTAAGATTCGATAAAAATACAACTTATTTACCTAATATCAATACTAATATTTAGGAAAAGTCAAAAATATTTATTTTGACTTTGTAACATTACTATTTGTATTATCATTGGGTAGATCAGCGTTTGAGAAGATGTTTTGTCTGTAACAATTTGCTTTTGAGCAAATTGTCAAAAAAGATTGCTTAATTTATATTTTTTATCCAGACCTTAAATCTAGGGTTAATGAAATTGGTATTAGACAGAATCACTTTTTGAATTGAAACAACCTTAATTAAACCATTTTACACACAAAATATTATAGTCAGAAATCATTATAGAATAGGAAATTGCAAGAATAAGTATTATTTTTATTGAAATTTTTGAACGAATAATAATGCGCAAATTACTTCTATTTTTCTACTTTTCTATTGGGGTTTACTTTGCTCATTCACAAAGCAAATACTCAGATTATCATAGCGTTGACAAAGTGTTGATTCAAAATATTGAGTTTGGAAATTCACTTTCAAATTGGTTGGTCGGAAATAAGGATAATTTTTCAACAAAGGTTGATGATGGCTTTTATAAATTGTCTAATGCCCATAAGTCAATGTCTAAGATGGTTTACAGTTATCTAGTATTTGATGAAAAACAAAATTTTGAACTATCTGCTAAAATCAAAATTATTAATGGTCCTGATTCAAAATACTTTGGATTACTATGGGGTTGTAGCAAAACCAAAGACTTTGGATTTTACTTTAACAAAAACAAATCTTGCAAAATATCAAAGTTTGATAGTGTTTCCACTATTATGGTGAAAAATATTTGTGGAAATCTGAATGTCAATGATTTAATTACACTTACGATTCGGAAAATAAATTTGACATATTCCTTTTTTATCAACGAAGAATTTTTATTTCAATGTGATTTTCAACCTTTTTTTGGATATTATATTGGGTTTTTAGTTCCATCAAAATCTGAATTATGGATTAAAAGTTATCAATTTAATTACATTCCCTTTTCTGCTATCCAAACTCATTCGGACAAAGAAATTCAACATTTAGTATGCTTGAGAAGCTATGCTGGGATAGATGCGAAAAGGTATTCTCCAGTTTTCGAAGAAGAGTTTACAGATAATTTGAAATTATGGAATGTTGGAAGTGGCGATAGTGTTAATCGATTAATCGAAAATGGCTATTACACTTTGCAAAATGCTTCTAATGAGCACTATTCCTCATGGAACGACATTCCATTTGATCATAATACAGATTTTGAGATTGAAACATCAATTAAATTTGATGATGGGACTGACAAAAGTGAAAATTGTATTTTGTGGGGCAGCAAAGATAAATATTCGTATCGTTTTGGATTTAATGGTGAAGGTTCAATTTTTATTTACAAATCAGTAGATGGTGTGTTTTCAAAAATTTTAAATTTCACCACATGTAAACCGATTATCAAGAATTCCTATAACAAATTAACGATAAGAAGATTCGACACGTTGTATTACTTTTTTGTCAATGAAAATTTGATCTATTTTACTAAGTTCGAAGATTTCTATGGCGACAGAATTGGTTTCGTGGTGAGCAAAAAATCATCCATACGAATAGAAAATCTCAAAATATCTAGAATTTCAAATTAAAAACAGTCTAGCAAATTCAGGCAACCCTTCCTTCATCCTTTATAGATCCCGCAAAACCAGAAATCTATGATTTCATAGTTTTTCGAGGATGCACGAATTATTGAAATCTGTCAATTGACGGATTTATAATTCGGCACTTTCAATCCCGAAAAATAAAAAACCTTCGATTTTCGTGTTTTTTCGAGGATGTTTTAACCCTCGTTTACGGGGCTCGAATTATTAAAAATCGAAGATTTTATAATTCGGGACTTTACAGACTTTATGGATCCCGTAAAACCAGAAATCTTCGATTTCATAGTTTTACGAGGATGCACGAATTATTACAAAATCAACGATTTTGATAATTCGGCACTTTCGACTTATTAAACTAATTATCATCCCACTCAATCACAAACTTACCGTTTTCTTGTTTCTTGGTGTTCTCTTTCTCTTTTTGCTTTTGTTTATTCTCTTCCGTTTTCTTTTTGGTGACGGTAGTATCGCTGCTAAATAATCCAAACTCTTTATTCAAAACTTGTTTAATGGTTTGCTTCTCTTTTTTCATATCGGTCGCAATTTTCTCACGAACTCCTTTAGTGTCGTACTTAATTACAGGTTTATCTGTATTTCCAGTAATGACCAAATAAATGGTTGTTCGTTCCAATCCATCGTCTTCAATTTCGCCAAAGTCTTCATTTTCTTTTTTAGCAGTACGTGCTTTTTTCGAAAGGATTTCGGAAAGACGGACTTTAACGTGATATTCAATTTCGTTGTTAAATTTATGAACTCCAGAGAGTTGTAAATTCATTGCATTTGAATTAATCTCCATTTCTGGAATAATAATTTTGCTGTCTCGGATTTCAAATTTATTTTTGATCTTTTTAAAACGAATATGCTCCAAATCTTCTACCTTTACAAATCGAGCTAGCGCATTCATCGTTTCGTAATTATTAAGTTCTCCATTTTCAATAGAACCATCAACAGTGGCTCTTATCAATTCCATATCAGGTGTAAGATCTTCCTTCCATACTGCACTCATTTGAACAGAGGAGCATATCGTTCCATTAATTTTTTTATCTGTGAGTCCATCACTTTCTTGACCAAAATTATTAAACGAATAAAAAAGTTTTGAAACATTTACCTGGTCAATTTCTGCACGCACCGTCGTTAAAAAAGTTTTATTTGATGCTCTCCCATTTACTTGACCAGAGGCTTTTATCGTGCCTCCAAAAATTGATAATTTCAGATTAGAAACCGTAAGCAGTTTATCTTTCATTTTGAGCCCAGCGCTTATATCCGAAGCCTCAAATTTGCCAAATTTTAGTTTATTATTCTTGAGCTTAATATTAAAATTAATGTATTGCGAAAAACTCAATGATTTACCAGTTTTCGACTGTGAATTTTCTGATTTCAGTAATTCATCGAAGTTTAAGTATGAAGAAGTTAACGTTGCATCAATTTCAAGTTTCTGACGTTCGAGAAAAAAGAAGGGTAAAATATTCACAAACGAACCACTTAATGCATAATCACTACCTCCAATTGTTCCACTCATTTGATTGATTAAAATATCACTTTTGTTAAAGGTGAAATCGCTTTTCGATACTTGAATTGGGATAGGATAACTTTTCAATTTTAATTTCCCGTCTGTAATAGATATTTTTCCAGAAGTTTCGCTATTTAAAAAATCGTTGGCTGTTAAAGAAGACCACGAACGAAGGTTGATTTTGATTTTTGCATCAATTTCCAGCTTCCCACTTATGGATGAAATAGCATCTGCTTTTAGAAATTTTCCTAAATCTGCTAAATCAATTTCTCCTTTTAAATCTGTGTCAATTTTGGGCTTATCGAGGTTGTTAATGTTGAATTTCCCTCTCATAATCCCAGATTTTAATCGCGCTGAAAAATTACTAAACGACAATCCTGATGAGTTCATAGTACCCTCATTGCCATTCGTATATCTCAACGAAAAATTAACATCATCGAGGGAAAGATTATTTTCTTTATTTACAATTTTTCCATTCTTTAATTCACTCAAAAGATTAATTGATAGCGGTTTTGGACCAGAAAGTGCTCCCTTTATTTTAAGATTGAATTTAAAATCACCTGAACTTTCAAACTTCGAGAAATATTCTTTCTGACTGGGCGGAAGCTCTTCAATAAATGAATGGAGTTTGAGATTATCACCAGTAATGGTGTAATTCATCGATTTTTCAATCTCGGAATAGGTAACTAATCCATCGACATTAAAAGGGATTTTATTTATGGTAAGATTTCCTTTGTTTACAGAATAAGTTCCCTTTTTATTGTTTACCTCAAATTGAAGACTTGCCTCTGCATCTTTATTTTTTATGTATTGAACTGAATCGTAGCTGACGTCAAATAAAAATAATGATCCATCAAAATGCATCAAATAATTATCTTGAGTGAAATTTCCTTTGGCCTTCGACTCTTTAAAAAGAATTCGGAAGTGTTGTGATGATCCATAATCTATGTATCCAAAATCTACGTTCTTAAATTTGACGCTGTTGAGTTTAAACTTAAAATTTGATGCAGTGGTATCATTGGACTCTTTCCAAACGTGATAATTATCAGAACCATTCGCAAATACACGCATTCTTACTCGGGCTTCTTCAATTTCAATTTTTCGAATGGCGTAATTGCCAACAATTAAGTCCCACATATTAAACTGGACATAAAAGTTTTTAGCTCTTAGAAGATCATTTTTTTTGGAACTAGGAACTACTTCTTGAATTTTTACATCTGTAAATTGAAGTGTTGCCATAGGAAAACGTTTTATCAAACTAAATCGTAAATCCTTGTATTCAATTTTGGTATTGATTTGTTTATTCAGCTGATCGATAGCATATTTTGCAATGGTATCTTCAAAAATCCATGCTAATGAAATTAACAATGCTATAAAAAGAAACATCACCCCAAAAATAATTGAGGTGATGCGTATAGCCTTTTTATATTTTAATTTTTTCTCTGCTTCCATTGACGGTTTTGCTTCGTTGGCTAATAGTAAACAGTTTTAATAGTTTTTTATTGTCTTAAGACACGGTCATTTTAAGCATGCCAATTTCTTCTCTGCTTAAAAAACGCCATCTGCCACGAGGTAATTCCTTCTTTGTTAATCCGGCATAAACGGTGCGATCTAGTTTCTCAACTTCATAACCTAGGCTTTCGAAAATCCTACGTACCACCCGGTTTTGTCCTGAATGAATTTCAATACCGATGATTCTTTTAGATTCTAAACTAGCATAAGCAATTTCGTCGGGTTTGATAAAAGTGTCATCGAGTTGAATTCCATCGGCAATGGTTTGCATATCGGTAAATGACAAGTTTTTATCTAACTCAACTTGATAAATTTTGCGAATTCCGTATTTAGGATGTGTAAGCTTTTTAGCCATTTCGCCATCGTTGGTAAAAATCATTAATCCTGTAGTGTTTCTGTCTAAACGACCAACTGGATACACTCTTTCGCGACAAGCACCTTCGATTAATTCCATGACATTTTTTCTGCCTTTTTCATCTTCGGTAGTCGTGATGTAATCTTTCGGTTTGTTTAAAATAATATAAACTGGTTTTTCACGATTTAATATTCGGTCTTCAAAACGAACGATGTCGGTTGGAAACACTTTAACTCCTAATTCGTTTACCACTTTGTCGTTCACCATAATGGCACCCGATTCTATGAGTTTGTCAGCATCTCTACGAGAGCAAATACCTGAATTTGATATATATTTATTCAAGCGGATAGGCATGTTTTCCTCTTCCCACTTCAATGATAACACTTGAGCTTTATTCGATAATCTACCAGTTTCGCGACGTGAAGCAACGATTTCGGTTAATATTTCAGATTCTCCGTTAATGTCTCTACGACGTGGTTTTAGGCCACTAGGGCGGTCGTTATCACGACGTTCGTTTCCAAAACGACGTTCTCCACCTTGTTCACCTTCGCGTTTGCGGAAAGATCTGTTATCGCCACCTTCGCGATTATTTTCGAAACTGCGTGCAGGACGGTCGTTGGACGAGCCACCAAAGCGACGTTCTCCACCTTGTCCACCTTCGGATCTTTGATATGGTTTGCGTTCTCCGCCTTCGCGGTTGTCAAAACTGCGTGCTGGTCGGTCGTTGGATGAGCCACCGAAGCGACGTTCGCCACCTTGTCCACCTTCGGATCTTTGATATGGTTTGCGTTCTCCGCCTTCGCGGTTGTCAAAACTGCGTGCTGGTCGGTCGTTGGATGAGCCACCGAAGCGACGTTCGCCACCTTGTCCACCTTCGGATCTTTGATATGGTTTGCGTTCTCCGCCTTCGCGGTTGTCAAAACTGCGTGCTGGTCGGTCGTTGGATGAGCCACCGAAGCGACGTTCGCCACCTTGTCCACCTTCGGATCTTTGATATGGTTTGCGTTCTCCGCCTTCGCGGTTGTCATAACTGCGTGCTGGTCTGTCGTTTGATGAGCCACCGAAGCGACGTTCTCCACCTTGTCCACCTTCGGATCTTTGATATGGTTTGCGTTCTCCGCCTTCGCGGTTGTCAAAACTGCGTGCTGGTCTGTCGTTGGATGAGCCACTGAAGCGACGTTCTCCACCTTGTCCACCTTCGGATCTTTGATATGGTTTACGTTCTCCGCCTTCGCGGCTATCGAAACTACGTGCAGGACGGTCGCTGGATGAGCCACCGAAACGACGTTCGCCACCTTGTCCACCTTCGGATCTTTGAAATGGTTTACGTTCCCCACCTTCGCGGTTGTCAAAACTACGTGCTGGACGGTCGTTGGATGAACCTCCAAAGCGACGTTCTCCACCTTGTCCACCTTCTGATCTTTGAAATGGTTTACGTTCCCCACCTTCGCGGTTGTCGAAACTGCGGGCTGGTCTGTCGTTGGATGAACCACCGAAATGGCGTTCATTGTGTTCTTTGTTTGATTTGTGGTTGGGTCTTGGGGTAGATGCGCTATCGCTATCTCTTGAAAAATGTTTTTTTTCACCATGCTCATCAGCATCTGAGCGGCGGTGCGGCGTGCGTGTTGAATTGCCGGCCGGTTTACTAAAAGTCCTCTCGCGTCGTCCCGACGTTGAATTTGGGGCTTTGTCATTTCTTTTTGTCATAAAACAAGGTACGTTTTGATTTTTTCGTCTGCAAATTTACGAAAAATATCGCTACCCTCTACGATTATTTCATCAAAAAGTATTTTATTTTATTAATTATGTTCTGATTTTCAAGACTTCTTGAAAATAAAAGAAACTATTTGAATATTCTTATATGTTGAAAATCATTGCTACTAATAAATATTAATTTCATCATTATAAATATGCGAACTTCTGATTATGGTCTTTTCTAACAAACGGGCCAACTGCATTCATTCCTTAAGGCTACTTTGTTTTCAAAACTCTTCACGAACTTAATCAATATAAAGTCAAACCAATATAACAGTTTACCAAACATTTATGCACCTTTACACCTTCTCAATCCATCACATTCCCGCTTGAAATGCGTCTTTTATTACCTTTACATCTTGTTGCTTGGAATTGAAGAGTACCGATACAATATCAAAGCGGAATTCATTGTAGATGTCAAATTTTTCCGCATATTTATTTGCTGCTCTGATGAGAAATAGTTGTTTCTTCTTATTAACGAAGGTTTCAGGCTCTCCAAAGAAATTGGTTTGACGAGTTTTCACCTCTGCAAAAACTATCATATCACTTTCTTTTGCAATAATATCCACTTCATCATTGCCAAATCTCCAGTTTGTATAAAGGATTTCATAGCCCATTTTTTTTAGTTCAGCAACAGCAAGTTCTTCCCCAGCCCTACCCAAATCATTGTGTTCAGCCATAGTTATAAGTTAAAGGAAATTGTGGTTAGTTCAGCAGTAATGTTTAGCGATACATTGCCTCCAATAATCAGTGCCATATTTGGATCGATGTGACCTGCTGGGAACCCAAAACAGACTGGATAATTGTATTCATCCACGGCATCGCGGATAATTTCTTCGGCAGTTTTCCCAAAAGGAACCGCATTATCGTGCATATCAGACAAACCACCCACAATTAACCCAGCAAGATTTGACAACTTGCCATTCCGCTTAAGGCTAATCATCATACGGTCAATGTGGTAGAGGTATTCATCAAGATCTTCGATAAATAATATCTTACCATCAGTATTAATGTCGGATGGGGAGCCCATAATACTGTATAAAATGGATAAGTTTCCACCAACAATGTTTCCCTGGGAGGTTCCTACTCGATTAAGTGGTTGATTGGGAAACTCATATTGTTGATGTTTCCCTTGCAGAACATTGAGCATTGAACGCACAGATTCGTTTAATGAGCCATCAGTAGGAAAGTTTATAGGCATTGTGCAATGAAGTGTTTGGAGTTCCAAATGTTGCAAATGAGCGTGCAATACGGTAACATCGCTATAACCGCAAACCCATTTTGGGTTTTCTAAGAGAGGATTAAAATTAATTGAATCAATAATTCGAGCAGTGCCATAACCTCCACGAACACAGAGAATTGCCTTTACTTCGGCATTATTTATCATCCACTGAAAATCAGAAGACCGCTGTTCGTCGGTGCCTGCAAATTGATGGTGGATTACAAATATATTTGGTGCCAATATTACATGAAATCCCTGTTCAGCTAGACAATTAATTGCAGGTTCTATTTCTGAAAGTGTTATTTTTCGTGCAGTGGAAACCAATCCAATCGTGTCGCCATGTTTTAAGAAAGGAGGTGTAATCATCGATAAGAGGGTTTTTAGTTTTAGATTTTCCTTACTATTTTGTCATAGGTCAAAGTTAGAAAAAAATATGTTGCTTGACTTTATTTTTTGATTTTAGTTACGTGTAATTTCGTTTTAATTGATAAAAAGGATAATTTCGAGATTTAAGTTTGAATATTTTTGAAAATCATTCACTTTGTGATTATTCTGTGAATTGTTGGTTGCTTTATACAATTCATGATTTAACACTCTTGTTTTTATTTTTTTTAAATTTTAGTTTTCTTCGTACTTATGTATTTATTTTTATTAACTTTGTGTTCAATCAAATTGAGAATTTAAGATAAGAAGTGTTAATTTAATTGATTTTAATCTAATTTGAGGGTTTTTTTAACTTTAATATTTTAATGATTTAATTATGTTAATGTAGATAATATTATAATTATTTTGACAAAATTTGTATTACCAAAATATTGAATCTATTGATTTATTGAGATATATCAACGTACATTAGGTTTATTTGAAATAATAAGGAAATAAAATATTCATAAAAACACCTGTCTTGTTCAGGAGAATAACAAGGGCGCAATCCGAAAAGCCTTATGAGTAGGAAAAAATTTAAAATTTATAAATATGAAAAAAACGATTTCAATTTTAGGAGTAATTTTGTTAATATCAATTTTCTTTTCAAGTTGCGGCGATAAAAAGTCCAAAACAAAGAAGATGAATGCAAAACTCGACTCTTTAATTACTAATCTTGCAGCATGCCCAGAGCAAAACACGAATTGTGCTGCTTATTCTAAAGCAAGTGAAGAAATTCCAGCAATGGCAAAAGACACGTCAATTAAAAATTTAGTGGATGATTTATTCAACTGTATTGCTGAATCAAAAAGTGGAGCTAGAAGTGCAGCTTGCGCACATGCAATTAATTTTTGGGTTGGCAGTAGCGAACATTACAAAAATGCTGCATATGGACGAATTGTATTAGATGCTCTTAAAAAAGAAAAATTTGATGAAAAATCATATGTTGGATCTACTTTAGGACAATTACTTTCTGGCTGGCTCGTCTCTGATGATCAAACTTTACTCAAAGATATTTATACTGCATTAAAAGATAAAAATACTGAGAAAAGGGGCAGAAAAGAATTAATCCGCTTGTCTAGTAAAAACAGTTTTGCAAAAACAGGATTATTTGATGCAATTTTAGGTATCGCAAATGACAAAGTAGAATCAGAAGAAATTAGAGTAGCTTGTTTAGGTATACTTTGGCGTGCTGAAGAAACTAGCCAATACACAAAAGTTGAAGATTTGTATATCGGATTTTTGACAGATGCATCTCCTGCAATTGTTGGTGCTTCTCTTGAAGGTCTTGGATATATGAAATCTGTTAAAGGTTTTAATACCGTTTTAGAAAACATAGAAAAACTTGGTACTAAAGAAGAGTATTGCTTTTCTTCGAGTCGTGCTTTAGTAAATTATATTTCTTTTGATGCAAAAAAAGGTATTGATACTAAAAAAGCATTTGCTTTAGCTGTAAAATTAGCTAACAATAAATCTATAAAAGCTTTTGATAGAAGTTATTACATAACTCCAATCGAAATTTATGGTGGAAATGAAGCAAAAAGCACACTTACAAAACTTTCTACAGATAAAGAAACCCAAATTGCTAATCAAGCAAAACAAGCTTTACAAAGATTGAAAGATAAAAAATAAATCTTCAATTAATAATCAAAAACCTGATAACAATTACTTGTTGTCAGGTTTTTTTTATGTTGATAGTTTAGTACTTATTTATATCTCTTATTACAATAAATGTTGGAACTTTATATACAAATCTAATCTTCCATAAAAGGATATTTGAAATAGGTAGGTGCAACCAATGTCTCTTTTATAGTTCTAGGACTGGTCCAGCGGAGTAAGTTGAGGTGACTTCCAGCTTTGTCATTTGTTCCCGACGACCGTGCACCACCAAATGGTTGTTGACCAACAACTGCTCCAGTTGGTTTATCGTTATAATATAAATTTCCTGCTGCATATTTTAATATTTCAGACGCTTTAAGTAAAGCAACCCGATCTTTAGAAAAAATAGCTCCAGTAAGTGCGTACGGTGATGTGCATTCACAAATATTAAGTGCTTCTTCGAGTTTGTCGTCTTCATATATATACAGTGTAAGAATAGGTCCAAAAATTTCCTCTTCCATCGAAAGAAAATGAGGATTTGTTGTAAGAATCATAGTTGGTTCAATAAAATACCCCACTGATTTATCCCCATTTCCACCAAAAATAATCTCTGCATCCGTAGCGATTTTTGCTGCATTGATGTATTTCATACAGTTTGAAAACGATTTTTCATCAATAACTGCATTCATAAAATTACTATATTTTCGCACATCTCCAACGGTTATTTCCGCCATCATTATAGATAGATTTTGATGAATTTCTCCCCACAACGATTCCGGAATATAAGCTCGTGAAGCTGCTGAACACTTTTGACCTTGAAATTCAAATGAACCCCTAATTAAAGCAGTTGCAACTTCATCCGCATTTGCCGATGGATGAACAAATACAAAATCTTTCCCACCTGTTTCGCCTACCATTTTAGGATATGATTTGTAATTACCTAAATTGTTTCCTACCGATTTCCAAAGATGATTAAATGTATTTGTAGAACCTGTAAAATGAATTCCTGCCAACATTGGATGAGCAATTGCCGCATTTCCAACCACTGGTCCACTCCCGGGAATAAAATTCACAACACCATCGGGTAATCCAGCTTCTTTAAAAATCTGCATTAAAATATAATTGGAGTAAACCGATGCTTGTGCAGGTTTCCAAATTGTTACATTCCCCATTAACACAGGCGCTAAATTTAAATTTGAAGCTATGGCTGTAAAATTAAACGGTGTAATCGATAAAATAAATCCTTCGAGAGGTCGATATTCAATTCTATTTATAATTCCATTCTCGGAAACTGGTTGCTGATTATAAATTTCTGAAACATAATAAGCATTAAACCTCAAAAAGTCGATAATTTCGCAAGCCGAATCAATTTCTGCCTGATGCGCATTTTTACTCTGCCCGAGCATGGTGGCAGCATTTAATCGATATCGGAATTTAGTCGAGACTAATTCAGCAATTTTTACGGTAACAGATAAGCGCTCAACCCACGAAAATTGCTCCCATACTTTATGAGCTTTTAGAGATGCTTCAATGGCCATATTCACCTCTTTCTCTGTAGCTTGATGACAATGTGCAATCACATGTTTATGATTGTGAGGCATTACTATTTTTTCTATAATTCCTGTTCTGACCTCCTTTCCTCCAATTATTAATGGAATATCGAGAATTTCCTGACTAATAATGTCTAATTCTTTGTTCAGCGCCTCTCTCTCGGGAGTATTTTTAGCATATGTTTTTATGGGTTCGTTTACTGGCAGCGAAAAATTGAAAATTGAATTGTTCATAGTTGTGTTTTTTTCGGCAAAGATATTCATTTATTTCGACATGTAATATTTTACATTTCGAAATATTAATTATTTTAATCACTGATAAAAGTAAATAATATTTGGAATTCCTGTTTTTATAACACTTTTAAAAAAACAGTATAAAAATAAATCATTTAAAATTGATAAGGTTATTGAAAATTAAAATGAATGAAACTTTCGAATTTTAACGACTATTTCGAGAGTGTTCCAATGTCCATTATTGAACTACCGAAAAAACATCAAATCCATTTTCCTTAATTATATTTAAAGCACGTTGGTTTTGCATTACACTACCACCCATTACATTAAAATCCCAAATATGTGGAGTTGTAAACCAGGATAAAATGTTCATTTTTATTTTAAGTATTGAGGTGTTATTGGCACTAATTGTTAACATTGGAGTCGGAAGTGTTATTTTAAAATAATTCTGAACATATCCGGTTATCGAATTTGTGTTGTAAGTAATTGTATCGGAGTATAACTGTCCAATTCCCATGTGAAAATTGAATGGTTGTTGAATTTGTTGAGCGTCAGTCCAGGTGCCATTCATCATCATGTAGTGATAGCCACCACCTAAAATATCAGGCCATGCCATATTTGATTCTGGTGGATTTACAAATGCAAAAGAATGGTTTCGTTGCTCATTAAGTCCAAAAATAAATGATACAGAATCAACATTCCCTTTGGGAATAGAGTCTAAAATATTCCAAATTAAGGTTGTTGGTTTAGATAAATCTACATAATGACAAGCCGTGATGTCGGTAATTAATTTGGGGGAATTATCGTGAATAAATAGTGTTACATCAGAAATAAAGTACATTAAGTCTACGATTTCAAGGTTATTCCCTGCTTCATTAATGTATTGATTAGAGTTTAAGATAAGTGAATCGTTCCCCATTGCATGAGAAAATTCAATTTTAAGTTTTCCCTTTTCTAATGGAACTGGAACTTCTGTTATTGGATCTTTTTTGCAACTCACAATAAAAACTAATATTGTCATTAATAATAAAGCAAACTTTAATTTCGATTTTATTTTCATGATTATTTGTTTCATAAATGAACTCCAAATTTACATCAAATTTTAATATTTTACCTGAATATCAAGTATTTTTATAATTTTGCTTAAAAATACAAGACCATGATAAATAATAATCTACATAATAAAATTGATAATTGTATTGCTGTTGTTTCTGGTAAGGGAGGAGTTGGAAAATCAACAATTGCGGTAAATTTAGCACTGGCTTATGTTGGACAAGGTCTCAATACTGCTATACTTGATGCAAATGTTTGGGGCTCGTCGATCCCAATTTTGTTTGGTTTAGAGAATCACCGAATTGATCTTACAAGTGTTCATTCCAAAATAATTCCAGTTGAGAAATTTGGAATAAAAATTCTATCTAGTTGTTTTTTTGAATCACCAGAACAAAATAATCGTATTACCGGAATGGATGCTTCAAAAGCACTCTTAAAGTATTATTTTGAAGCAGAATGGGGAGAAATTGATGTAATGATAATTGATATGCCTTCAGGCGCTGGCGATGTTTTAGCTATTTTATGTGATCAAATAAAACCCAACAAAACGATTGTGGTAACTACACCTCAAAAACTAGCTTTTTCCGAAGCACATCATATTGGTTTGATGTTTAATAACGAAGAACGGAAGCTTCCTTTGACAGGAGTTGTTGAAAATATGTCGTGGTTTTCTCCAGTTGAAGATTCAACGCAGTTACACTATCTTTTTGGTAAAGGTGGAGGTCAAGTACTTGCAGGCTTATTGGAAACAAAATTATTAGCACAAATTCCATTTGCACAAGGGTTAGCTCAATCTGCTGATGAAGGGAAATTGTTAACTTATGCGCAAAACTCTATTACAATTCCAATTTTTCATAAACTAGCTTTTGACGTTTTAGGAGAAGATTAAATATCATTTGTTTATAGGTTTAAAGTTTATAGGTTTATAGGTTTATAGGGAAACCCAACATTTCAACCTTCAACCTTTCAACTAATCAACCCATTAACTCTTTTTGTTTATAGGTTTAATGTTTATAGGTTTATAAGGAAACCCAACAAATCAACCTTCAACAAATCAACTAATCAACCTATCAACTCTTTTTGTTTTTCGGAGCCCAGCAAATCGAACAATTAGCACATCTCTCTTCTTGTTACATTGGAGATTTTTAAGTACTTTTGCACTCGAATTATGGCACATCAAATACAACAAATAAAGATTAAGAATCGAAAAGCGGAGTTTGAATACTTTTTGCTTACAAAGTTCACAGCTGGTATTGTACTCACAGGCACCGAAATTAAATCCATTCGGCAAGGGAAGGTGAATCTTACCGATGCTTGGTGTAGAATTGATAACGATGAGCTTTGGGTAGTTGGATTGCATATAGCCGAATATTCGCATGGAGGACATTACAATCACACTCCTTTGCGTGAACGGAAACTGTTGGTTAATAAAAAAGAGATTAGAAAACTGACATCCAAAATGAAAGAAAAAGGCACTTCTATCATTCCTACTCTTTTGTTTATTAATGAAAAAGGATACGCTAAACTAGATATTGCACTTGCAAAAGGGAAGCGCCAATATGATAAACGTGAAACAATAAAAGAAAAGGATGTTCGTAGGGATTTAGATAGATTAGCGTAAAGTTGACATTTTGTCCTAATTGCCAATTGGCAATATCTTTGATTACTAAACTCGCTCAAATTGAAAAACATCAAAACTATGAATAACCAGCATAAAGAACGTATAAATTCAGAAGAATTAAATTCAGAATTGACAGAAGAACAAAACGAAGTACCGATATCAACTGACAAAAGTGCAGAGACTTCAGTAGTGGCAGAGAATATTGAAGAGGAATTAACCGAAAAGAAAAAAAGAAATATTTTTTCAAAGAAAAAGGACAGTGAAGTAGATACACTGAAAAAAAAGTTGGAAGATGCAATTTTAGAAAAATCCGAGATGCATGATCGTTACCTTCGTCTTTATTCTGAATTTGACAATTATAGAAAAAGGACGAACAAGGATAAACTAGACCTTATTAAAAACGCATCTGAGGAGATGATTCGAGTTTTACTTCCAGTAGTAGACGACTTTGAAAGAGCACTCAAAACTGCAAATAAATTAGAAGGTTCAGGTGCGATGAAAGAAGGGGTTCAACTTATTTATTCGAAATTAACTACTTTATTAAAACAAAAAGGGCTAACTGCAATAGAGTCTTTGGGAAAACCTTTTGATACAGATTTTCACGAAGCAATAACGAATATTCCAGCAACAGAAGAGTCTCAAAAAGGATTGGTAGTTGATGAAATTGAGCGAGGCTATTTGTTAAATGAAAAAATAATCCGCTATGCTAAGGTAATAGTGGCAAATTAATCATCAAAAGTATTAATACATTCTGTAGCTGCACAAATCAATATTAAACTATGACAAAACGTGATTATTACGAAATACTTGGTGTGTCAAAATCCGCCAGCGAGCAAGAAATAAAGAAAGCATACCGACAAAAAGCAATTCAGCATCATCCCGACAAAAATCCTGGGAACAAAAACGCTGAAGATATGTTTAAAGAAGCTGCCCAAGCATACGAAGTTTTAAGCGATCCACAAAAGAAAGCTCGATATGATCAATATGGACATGCTGGAGTTGGTGGTGCTTCTGGCAATGGCGGTTACGGTGGTGGCGGTATGTCGATGGATGATATTTTTAGTCATTTTGGTGATATATTTGGAGGCGCTTTCGGTGGTGGATTTGGTGGTGGAAGCTCAAGATCTGGCGGCAGAAGAGTAAATAAAGGCTCTAACCTTCGAGTAAAAGTAAAACTCACACTTGAAGAAATTGCAAAAGGAGTTGAGAAAAAAATTAAAGTTCAAAAACTAATTTCCTGCGAAACTTGCCATGGTACAGGCGCTAAAGATAGTAATTCACATCATACTTGTACAACTTGCCGAGGAACTGGCCAAGTAACACGTGTGGTAAATTCATTCTTAGGACAAATGCAAACATCTTCTGTTTGTCCTACTTGCAATGGCTCTGGAAATGTAATTGTTCATAAATGTAGTTCTTGTGGTGGAAATGGTGTAATTAGAGGCGAAGAGGTTGTTACTCTTAATATCCCAGCAGGAGTTTCTGAAGGCATGCAAATGTCAGTTTCAAATGCTGGTAATGCAGCTCAAAATGGTGGTATTCCTGGTGATTTAATAGTGGTGATGGAGGAAATTAAACATGATTTCTTCGAAAGAGAAGGAAATAATATATACCATCAATTTTATATTAGCTTTCCTGATGCAGCTCTAGGCACTACAATAGAAATTCCTACCCTTGATGGAAAAGCAAAAGTAAAAATTGAACCTGGTACTCAAGCTGGTAAAGTCTTGCGTTTGAAAAGTAAAGGATTGCCAGAACTCAATTCATATCACAGAGGAGATTTATTAGTAAATTTGAATGTATGGACACCTCAAAAACTCACAAAAGAGGAACGAGAACTTCTAGAACATATGGGTGCTTCAAATAATTTCATACCTAATCCCTCAATTAAAGATCGGAGCTTTTTTGATAGAATTCGACAGTTTTTTAATTAATGAAAACTACCCAAATTCAATTTTTTAAGTTTGTCAAATTCTCAAAAAATCAATCTTTTTAGATAATAGAATCTATTAGATATCAATTGAAGTCTTATTTTGGTCTAACAACGTTTCGACCCATTTGCCAATGACAAAATTAAATCCGAAGTGGATATATGCATTTTTTGCAGATGCAACATTAAAAAAGGAAAGAATGTTTTCTGTAGTTATATAAGTTTGTACAGGCCCAAGTTTTAATGCTAGTCCAGCACCTAAATTAGCCCAATTCTTATGAATCATACTATATGAAACGCCTAATTCAAGGACTCTTCCAAATTTGCGATTATACGAAAAAGTGAAGGACGGAAAAATGGTTCCATTAGCAATGTCGTTTCTACTATAGAATCCAAATTTGTTATTATCACCCAATTTATAATACGCATTTGCGCATAATTTGGGATACATCCATGTAGAGTAATTTTCTTTTATAGAATCGTTAAATTGAAATTGTTCCTTAATTGTATCACCAATTTCTTGCATAATACCAGTATTGATTTTTCCATCAATAAATAGACGTGATAGCTCAAGACCTTTAAACACCCAATTATCTTCTTTCATGTTCGTTGTATACTTATTGGTATTAGTTTTCCATGAGATATAACCAAAATCGAGGACACTTAAGCCAACACTTAACTTATCGTTAAAACGATAAGTTCCGCCTAAATCGAGTGAAAAACCCTTGTTTTTCATTAAATCAGAGGTTGATACTTTTCCGTCTGACCCAATAATTGAAGCCATATTTACTTCCGCATTAGAAATCAAGGTCCATGCATAGCTATTTGGGTCTGTATAAAAAGAAATATCTGTTTTCGGATTGCTAATATTTGCAAAGCCATGAAGCATTTTTACACGCCCACCAATATTAATTCGATTAGTTAAATGTCGCTGGAAACCAACTGCAATTTCTGACCATACAGAACCATTAATTCGTAATTTTGACATATCCACTGTTTGGTCGGTTGATAAGAATTGAACATTCCCATTTACCAATAAGCTCATCATATCTTTTGGATAACTAAAGTACACTGCAGAGCGGATACTATTTGAAAAAGTAAAGAAGTTTTTCTTAAGCCGAAAACCAAAGTTAAAGACATCAACTCTATTTTCCATAAACATAAGATTTCTATTACTGCTAAGCCCATCGATAAACCCCTTTTGATCAACCCAAAGCGAGTCGTCTGCCCTCCGTTTAACAATATCATTAAATGCAAATGGGTTTTGGAATCCAAAATAAAATGAGTTTAAAGCGGGAAAACCAAAGTAAAATTTATATGGAAGCGTAGCGGCAGGGTTTGCATCAAGAGATTGAGGGACAGTGTTCATATGGGCGAGCATCCGATCTTGTCCTAGCGATACAAAGCTAAATGTAAACATTGCAATTATAAGGAAAATATATCTTTTCATTCGTCTAGATTTATATTTAAACTATTCGTTCGTTATTATTAGTTTTGATAATAATATTAATATGTTGCATTAATTTTCACTTTTGTACCCAAGATAACATAAATGTATTGGTTACCATAAATGCGAATAAATTGATTAGCATAATTTGTTGATGATAAATGGACATCTACAATTAACCATTTTGTATTACCAATTCTACTAATTCGTTCTTTATTTACGAGAATATCCATTGTTTTAACTCCATTAGACGAAGTGTAGAAACTAGGCGCAGGTCCAATACTCGCTGAAGGAATAATGCTTTGTTGCGTAAGTAATGAATCTACAATATGGTAAGAAGAGTCGGCAAAATAAACCTGCATCAACCCATTAATTGGAAAGGCATTTTCAACATACAAGCGAAAGTTTGTATATTCAATAGCGTCAATGTTTTCAAAATGGAACTCTAAAGTATCTCTATAAGCAAAACTCATTATTTTTCCTTCCATAGGAAGTTCTAATCGAGCATCAACACTAAATTTGCTATCGTCGCGTATGAAATTTTTAATATTTGAATTATTGTCAGGATTTAACATCCCATCTGCATTAAATGCTTGATACTTAGGTGATATTTCGAGCATTGCAGGGTTTAGTAATACCGTATCATGCTTTGTAATAGTTTGTCCGAACTGTGATAAAGTGGGATAAGGACCGTCAACGGTATATCCTGGAGTAATTACATCTCGTTCTGTACCACCTGTGTATATAATGTATTTATTAATTCTAAATCGAATAGGCATTCCAAAAGAGTTTTTCATGAATAGGTGTGCTCTAAACTCTTTTAGCAACATACTGTTTTCGTAATGCGCTTTAAACAGTCTTATTGAAGCCGTGTCCACTAAGTTTTGCGTTAATTGACCAAAATACCCTACCATGTATTTGTACTTCAAGTCGGTAAATTGAGTGTTTACTTGTATGTTGTAAGATGGGGTTGTAAAAGGATAACTATCTCCAAGTACTTTAACAGTATAATTTACATCCACTTTATTGCCAGTTTGGACATTTAATTTATACCCAGATAGGTTTGAAGTAGAACTCCCCGAAGCCATTTCGGTTCCTCCAGAATATGGCATATTTAGGGTAAATGAAAGAGCAGAACCATTACCATTAGTTACACCAGGTATAGTGACAATAATTTGTGCAGCATGATTGATATTTGTATTAATATTTGTTGTTAACAACCCACCCTTTAACAACATACTATCAAGGTCATAAGTACTAAAGTTTAAGTCGATCTGTGTAGTGTAACTTCCTTCCCAGTATGTGCCAGCTGAAACTGAGGAAGGAGCCGTAATGTTTTGAGTTTTATTTTGCGATAGATCAGGAAGCGTTAACATTTGCTCTGCTGTAAACGACCACAAATCGCCAGTGTTATAAACCACGGTTAAGAACTGATCATTAGGGTCGCTTATGACGTAACTCATTGTGTCGAGAATTAAATCACTCAATGTGTACTTTTTGTTGATGACAGGTACCGCCCATTCGGACTCATATTTATTTTGAGCCATTTTGTTAAAATCAAAATCCTTTTCTTTTGTACAGGAAGTAATTATAAATAAAAGAAATATAGCGAGAAATAGTCCAAGTTTTGGGACTGATTTTATAGAAATTATACTCATCTTACTTAGTATTAGTGAATATGAATAAAAATAATTAATAAAAATTGATATTACTGATTATCAAAATTATATTTTATTTCTGTTAAAAACAAATGTTTTTTTTATATTTAACAGTAAAAGATAAAGGGTGAGTTAATTTTTTGAGTTCACTTTCTTTTTGGAACTTGCCTTTTTATTGATTTTAGCTTTATTCGCTTTCGAATTTGTTTGTACTTGCTTTTTGTTAGTTTGTTTCTTTATAGACTTTTTCTTGCCTTTCTTTTGATTGCTAACCTTTTCTTTTTCAGGCGTATCAGAAGTTAACACCCTGTTTATGGATGTCTCAGAAAAAGTACTTGTAAGATATTTCCAACAGAAGGAAGTACTTGCTAATTTGTTGTAAAATTTTCCTATTTGGATTCCTAAATAAGGAGTGTTCTTTGCAAGCATTTCAATAAGCCGATTTGATTGCTTCGTGGTGTCTAAATATTTGGATATTGAGGTTAAAGCCTGAGCAGGTGAAAAGTATATTGATAATAATGCTTCAGAATTCAAATCGTTTGAATAACTTTTGTATAAATAACTATTTTCAAGCGTTTTATCACTATTAGTCTGGTCGATGGTGTATTTTATTACACCTTTTGTTGAAGCAAAAATAATATGTTCTTTACCAATTCCATAGTATGAAATTGGAGTCGAAGAAAATAGTTGATCACCAAACAAACGTGCGCTATATTGCAAGGATAGTTTTCCGATTTTGTATCCTTTATAGCTACCAGTATCTACTTTTTCTTTTTGAGGAGTTACCCCAACAGCTTCATTAATAATAATTTTTTGCGCGTCAATTATATCTTTTGGCTTAACTGTAATTAGACTTACAGCAGAGTCTTGAACGGAGGAATATGAAAGCACAAGTTGAGTTGGATTTAATCGTTCCCAAAAATTTGTAGCCCATTTTAAGTCACAAGAGCTATCTTGACTGAAATATTCTGCAATTGGAGGCGTAATCTTATTGTTTTTTTGATAATCAGTATACAGCTTTCGATAACTATTAAAATCATTAAAATTGATAGCATAAAAGAAAAAAGTATTTTCATCAAGTTCATTTGTGAAAGTTGCTTTTTGAGGAATTACATCCTTTATACAATTTAGAAAGCTCATGGAATTTGTTGCTAAATATCCACTCATCAATGATAAATCTTTTCGGAAAAGGACATTTGTATTACTCCATCCATTAAATAAGTTAAATGAACGAATAGACTTTTTTATTTCTGGTTTGAATTGTTCTGAAAGTATTGTGTATATCTGTTGATGATTGATAAATAAGCTAATTGGAGTTTTCTTTCCTTCTGATAAACAGATTTCTTGGAATAGTGAATCATTTTCCAAATTCTTTTTAGAGCTAACTTGTTTAATCGAGCTTTTTAACAAATCAAGGTTGTAGCTACCAGAAAAAACACCTTTATGAAGATAGAACGAAAAACCAGATTTTGAGGTGCTTTGATAAGTCGGAATACCATCAATTGTTTGCTTCTGCATATTCTCCGATTTTGAAATGGAGTTTAAAAAATCAGTAATTCCATTTTCGAAATCTTTCGGAATTTCAATGGTATATAAAAGTGACAATTGGTTTTGTGCGTCTGAATGAGCTGAAACATATAAGGTTTGTTCAGCAGCAATTTTCGATGATAATGCATTGCTATGTATTAATGAATCAAGCCAATGAGTGGTAGTATTAACTTGTTTAAAATCTTCAAATTTAGCCATATCAATCCATAAATCTGTCTTTGAAACAATTTCGTTCCAAGTTGCAGGAGTTGATTTAATTTTTACAATTAGCAAAGCATCAGCAGGAATGGCTTGCATAGGTGTAATTGATGGTTGTTTTAAATGCTTGTATATATAATATCCTGATGTCGAAATGATTGCAGTTACTAAAACGCTAAAGACAATTGTGATAAGCAATCTGTTTTTCGAAAATATTTTTGTCATTTTCTTCTTGTTAAAGATTTATGATAAAATTACATGATTTTCTACGGATAATTTCTGATTGATTAGAAGAGAAGCTAACAATCACTTGTTAATCGTGATTTTGCGAATATGCTTGTGCAAAGGTGATTTTTGAATCAAAAATATCGAACGTGTAATTCAAATTTAAAATAATGACAACTGATTTTTTAAGTGAAAACTTTTCCGATGATACGGAGATTGTCCAAACTCCATAAGTGCTTTTCGGTGTTCTAATGTTCCATAACCCATATTTCGATTCCATCCGTATTGCGGATATTCTTCATGGATTTTTTTCATATATAAATCACGCTCAGTCTTGGCTAAAATTGAAGCAGCGGCAATAGATTTATACAAAGAATCGCCCTTGACAATACATTTGAAAGGAATGTTGAGCGAAGTATTAAATCTGTTGCCATCGATAATTAAGTATTCTGGTGATTGTGAAAGTTTTATAATAGCCTGATTCATTGCTTTAATTGACGCCTTTAAAATGTTCGTTTCATCAATTTCTGTTTCGCTAATTTGATAAACAGCCCAAGCAATAGCTTCTTGTTTAATAATTGGAGCCAATTCTTCACGCTGGTAGGCGCTAAGCTGTTTTGAATCATTAAGTTTGGGATGATTAAAAGTAGAAGGTAATATTACCGCAGCGGCAAACACTGGCCCAGATAAGCAGCCTCTACCTGCTTCGTCGCATCCTGCCTCCAAAAATTCCGACTGATAATATGATTTTAAACCCATCTAAATGAATCCAAGGTTTGATATAATACAGAATACTAATATAATCCAAAATAATATTGAAGATAATAGTCGCTTTTTCATCTCTATCAAATAAATTGATGACGTAACGGATAACATCAATGCTGCAAAACTAAAGCTTTGTGCTATAGGAGAATATGAAGAAATAATTGAAAAAATTGATATGATCGATAACACGAATATTATCCCATTTTTCTTTCTGATTTTAATTAGTTTTTCTTGCTGATGATTGAATGAGTAGAATAGCGAAAGTATAAAGAAAATGATTAGGAATACGAGTAAGAATGGCTTATCTAATTGAGGATTTGATATTTGCGCAAATATATTGTTTAATATTGAACTATAGATTGATATTTCTATGACTATCTGATCTGTTACAAAAAACCATGTTCCAATGTAAAGTAAAGGAAGAAAAATTCCAATTATTGTCACCACAAAATAACGCCATTCAATATGGCGGAGTACAAATAATCCTAATAAAATGCCTAGAATAAATAAAACACTGGGAAAATAAAATAATGTCGATAAAGATGCGTAAAACCCAGACAGCATCACATTATCAATACCCTTAATAGAATCGTAAGATTCGAAAAGACGCTCCATTAGTAGAATTAGAAACAAATTTGCAATAAGTGCTGGAGTCAATGCTAAATTGCCTACTGGAATGCTAATAATCAGAAAATACAGAATTGATGGCAGCCAATTATTTCGCTCAATAATATCGTGTTTCTGAAGAATAACAGATAAGTAAATCGATTGAAAAGCAATTAAAAATATAAATATCAATCTGTTTCCCAGGGAATTTGGGGGTAAATTTGAAAATAAAATATTTGATAATGGCTCGAAAAATTGTCCCCCAATGCTTGGTATTTCTGTCATAAATGTTCTTACAATCACCCAAATCCAAATGGAAGCAAGCAAAGCTAACTGAGTTATTGGGTTTTGAGATCGAGTTGAGAATATCATGACTATTTTTGAATAAATTCGTACCCAATATCTTTTCTGTAGTTCATACCATCAAACGAAATATTTTTAATGGTTTGATATGATGTGGCTAATGCTTCAGCTATATTTGCACCTTTTGATGTAACTGCTAAAACGCGTCCTCCCGAAGTTAAAATCGTTTGATTTGCCGAAATTGATGCTCCAGCAAAAAACAGTTGACTTTTATTAAGATTTTCTGAATTAATGGTGATTTCGTCACCCTTGGGATATGCTCCGGGATATCCAGAAGCTACAAGCATTACGGTTGCAGCTGCTTCCTTCGAAATCGAAATTTTTTCTAAATCCAACCTTCCTTTTGCAGCAGCTTGTAAATGCGCAACCAAATCACTTTCTATACGAGGCATCACCGATTCGGTTTCAGGATCGCCCATTCTTACATTATATTCAATTACATAAGGCTCATCCCCTACTTTTATTAAGCCGAAAAAGATAAAACCACAATAGTCTAATCGTTCTTTTTCAATTCCTCGAACTGTGGGAATTATCACCTTTTTTGTGATTTTTTCCATAAACTCAGGGGTGACAAATGGAACGGGTGAAATGGAGCCCATTCCGCCAGTATTTAACCCTGTATCACCTTCACCTATTCGTTTATAATCTTTTGCTTCTGGTAATAAAAGGTAGTTTTTACCATCGGTAAGCACAAAAACAGAACATTCAATACCCGATAAAAACTCTTCTATTACCACTTTGTTCCCCGATGTTCCCAAACTGTGATCGAGTAAAAAATCTTTTAAAACATCTTGAGCTTCAGTAATATTATCTACAATAATCACCCCTTTGCCAGCGGCTAAACCATCGGCTTTTAGCACATAAGGTGGATTTAGGGTTTTCAGAAATTCAAAACTGGCTTCTATTGTCTCTTCAGTAAAAGTTTGATAGGCAGCTGTTGGAATTCCGTGACGGAACATAAATTTTTTGGCAAAATCTTTACTGCTTTCAAGTTGAGCAGCCATTTTTGAAGGAGCAATAATCATAATATCAGAAAGTGTAGCATCTGCTTTAAAATAGTCGTAAATTCCTAGTGCTAAAGGGTTTTCTGGGCCTACCACCACCATTTTAACAGCGTTTTCGATACAGAATTTTGCAATTCCATCAAAATCAGTTTCAGCAAGAGCGACAGAAATACCATATTTTGAAGTTCCAGCATTTCCGGGAGCAATATAAAGCTGAGAAATTAAACTACTTTGAGCTATTTTCCATGCTAGAGCGCTCTCTCTTCCACCCGAACCTATAAGTAATATATTCATAATTTATGACTCTTTTCGAGCGTCAAAGATAAGAAATTTTGAGGTTTTATACCAAATCTTAGTATAAAATAGCCCAAAGATAATTTATACTCTAGATTGGCTTGTCCAGCTTTAGCGGGATCTATTGCCGCTCGTAGAGATAAATAGTTCATTGAACGCTTGAGAAATGGACTATATTATATCTAGAAGCGGTATTAATTGAAGATTTAACGATTTTAATTTTCAAATTTATGAGTCAATTTCAAGTTCCCAATAATTGAAATTCTAAGATTTTAAACAAATCCTTTTTTAAGCATACCTAAGTTTTGTATATTTGAAACGTTATAAATCGTATAATAAAGAAAATTTAAAAATATGAAAAATTTACTGACCATAATTTTTATGATTGTTTCTGTTTATGCAAGCGCACAAACGGCAAATAGCACAAACACAGCCACAGATTCCACTAAAATGGTTACGCTTATTTCAAAATTTAACGAGTCGAAAATGGCTTGCAAAGATGGCTATTTTATTGAGGGTTGTATTGTTAATATCAATTACAATGAAGCTAAAAAGCTGGATGGTAAAAAAGTAAAAATCACAGGACAATACACCATCGTTAATGGGTTAAAAAATCAACCTATAGAGCTAGATGAAGCCGGCAATCAAATTCATAAACAAGGACGTCTAAACGACACCAAACATATTGGTTTACCGACTGTTGTGATTGTTGAATAGTTAAAATGAATGTTTTTTTTTATTCAAATCCCTAAAAATCGATTGTCCTCTTTTTTTTATTTACTCCTGTTAATATTGCATATCAGATTTAATATATTCCGCACCATTTTCAATTTCAGGAAATAATGTATCTCTTGAAATGCCAATTGCATCTAACTCGTCGATGATTTCTTTCTTTTTTGTAGCTTCAATAATGAATTTTATTTCTTTGTTTTTATCTTTGAAAATGTAATTGTTTTTTGCAGGATTGTTTATGCTTTTGTTTATACCATAAAGAAAAAATAATCCTTGTTGTCGTTTGATTCTTTCATTATTATTAATAGGTTTAACTAACAATATTTGATTGAAATCTTTAGGTTCAATAATGTCTAAGAAATATGGTTTTTCTTCTTTTATCAAATGCAGAAACTTTAATCCTTTGTCCTTGTTGAATTCATCTTTGTTGTCTATTATTTCTAAATCACGATCAGCTTTTGCAATATTGGATAGTATGCTTACAGTGTCACTATCATAATATTTAATAGAGTCTTTTGTTGGCTCAAATATAAAAACTTCACCAGGCTTGTTGATATTCTTATCATTAGTACATGCAAAATAAAGTGCAACCAATGGGTTTCTTGTAATATCTAACAATCTTGTAGGTAATCCATAATGTTGCATTATTGTTAATTTTTCAAAAGCTGTTTTTGTGTTTTTAAATTCTATCGGATTACGTGATAGAATTTCTCTGAACATCTTATGCTCTTTTTCAATCCAAGAGTTTCTATATACTGATGGAATTAAATCCCAATTAGAATTAGAATGGCCACGATAATAGAAATATGAGTTTAAATAGTTTTTTTTATAGTCTTTAATTTTTGAGATTAAAATACTAATGCTGTCAATAAAGACTAGATCAATTTTCTTATTGTTAATTAGGAATGAGTCTCTTTGTAAGCTAAAATTAGGATGGTGTTTAGTGATAATATCTGAAATTAACACTCTTATATTTTTTATTTTGCGTTTATTTAGTTCATTTTCAGTTAAATAACTTTGATATCCATCAAGAATTCTTAATTCAATTAATCTTTTCTCTGGGATGTCTTTGTTATTAAGAATTAAAAATAGTAACTCAGCATTTGATACTTTTCTCTTTTTCAGGTTAGAAGTTAAATCTTCCTTTTTTGATAATATTTCAATTTTATCATCTACAAATAAGTAATCTTCAGATAAATATAAAATGCCTTTTGAATATAATTCAGGGATAATAAAATGATTAATATAATTTTTAACTCGTTCCATTGTGAATTTATTTATTATTGTATTATCTGTTTAAATTAAGTGGTAATAATATTAAACGGTTCTACTTTTGGCGATGGAATGGACTGAATCATTCGAAAAAGTTGTTGAATTGAAACTAGATCAGTCATATAGTTCTTGCCATCGCTCCAAGGAATTTTCAGTTGTCCGATTTTTTCGGACAACTCACTTCCCTCTTTTTGTAACTTTTTCTTTAAATCGTTCCAATATTTACGTGGTCGGTCAGTATCAGTCAGTATTTCAATCACATCAACTATCGAAAAATACCACTCTTCAGTCTCTTCATTCCAAACAGTTCTTACATTCCGTTCTTCAAATAATTTGATTTCATTTTTCATTTGTCAATTTTTTTGGGGTTTGTTGTACAAATATATAAAAATGTTTAATTAAAAATTATTATCACAAAAAAAGGCCGTCCCGAAAGACGACCTTTTTTGATATGATAAGCTTAAAACTTATTTTTTAGAAGCCTTAATTGCAGCTTGAGCAGCAGCCAAACGAGCGATTGGAACGCGGAATGGAGAGCAACTTACATAGTTTAATCCATTGCGGAAGCAGAATTCTACCGAAGCAGGATCGCCACCTTGTTCGCCACAGATACCAACTTTTAAATTGTTGCGTTCTGCACGTCCTTTGGTTACAGCCATTTCTATTAATTGTCCAACTCCATCTTGATCTATTGTTTGGAAAGGATCGTTTGCCAAGATTTTATTATCTAGGTAATCGTTCATAAATCCACCGGTATCATCGCGACTAAATCCAAAGGTCATTTGGGTTAAATCGTTGGTTCCAAATGAGAAGAATTGTGCAGTTTTAGCCATTTTGTTTGCCAATAAGCAAGCACGTGGAATTTCAATCATAGTACCATATAGGTAATCAATTTTATCGATTCCAAATTTAGCACAAACCTCAGCATAAACTTTATCTACAATAATTTTGGTGAAATCTAATTCAGTAACATCGCAAGTTACAGGAACCATGATTTCTGGTTTTGGAGTTTTACCCTCTTTTACCAATTCTGCGGTTGCTTCGAATAAAGCGCGGATTTGCATTTCGGTAACTTCTGGATAAGTGATTCCTAAACGAACCCCACGGTGTCCCATCATTGGGTTTGATTCGTGTAATGCTTCGCCACGTTTTGCAATTGCATCGGCACTGATGCCTAATGCTTTTGCAAGTTCAGCTTGGTTTTCTGCACCTTGAGGTACAAATTCGTGAAGTGGTGGATCTAATAAACGGAAAGTTACTGGAAGGGTATCCATTGCTTCTAACGTTCCTTTATAATCTCTTTTAACATATACAGAAAGCTCATCAAGTGCCACGCGACGTTCTTTTACACCTTCACTTAAAATCATTTTACGAAGTAAGAATAATGCTTTTTCAGTTCCTTTACCATAAAACATGTGCTCAGTACGGAAAAGGCCAATACCTTCGGCACCAAAACTACGTGCAACAGCAGCATCAGCAGGAGTATCAGCATTGGTACGAACACCCATGGTACGGAATTTATCAGCAAGTTTCATGAATTGTTGGAAACGAGGGTTTTCCGAAGCATCCATTAAATCTAAAGCGCCAATGTAAGCATAACCTTTAGTTCCATCTAACGTTAACACATCACCTTCTTTAACTACAATTCCTGTTTCTTTTACAGTTGCAGTTTTAGCGTCAACATCTACATGCAATGCACCAGCACCAACAATACAACATTTTCCCCAGCCACGAGCAACTAATGCAGCGTGAGAAGTCATTCCACCACGAGCGGTTAAAATACCGTCAGCAGCGCGCATACCTTCAACATCTTCTGGATTGGTTTCTTCGCGAACTAATAATACTTTTTCGCCTCTTCGTTGCCATTCAACAGCGTCTTCAGCGGTAAATACTACTTTTCCAACAGAAGCACCAGGACCAGCAGGTAACCCTTTTACAAATGGTTGAGCACCTTTAAGCATTGCTGGGTTGATAATTGGGTGTAATAATTCGTCAAGTTGAGCTGGATCGAGACGTAAAACAGCTGTTTTTTCGTCAATACGACCTTCAGCTAACATATCCATAGCCATGTTTAATGCAGCAGTACCAGTACGTTTTCCAACGCGACATTGCAACATAAATAATTTACCTTCTTGAATAGTGAACTCTATATCGAGCATATCTTTGAAAGCATCTTCTAAACGGTTGCGAATTTCAAATAATTCTGTATATGATTCAGTCCATGCTTCTTGCATGCTGTGCAAATGTTTATTTTGCTCATTTTTAGTATCATCGTTAAGTGGGCTTGGAGTACGAATACCAGCAACTACATCTTCGCCTTGCGCGTTGATTAACCACTCACCATAGAAAAGATTGTCGCCAGTAGCAGGATTACGGGTAAATGCAACTCCAGTTGCTGATGTGTCGCCCATATTTCCAAATACCATTGCTTGAACGTTAACGGCAGTACCCCAAGCGTCTGGAATACCTTCGATACGACGATATGAGATTGCTTTTTTACCATTCCAGCTTTTGAAAACTGCTTTAATTCCACCAAAAAGTTGAGCTTCAGCATCATCTGGAAACTCTTGTCCTAATGATTTTTTTACAGCTTTTTTGAACTCTTCTGCTAAGAATTGTAAATCATCTGCTGTTAAGTCAGTGTCTGATTTGTATCCTTTACTGTGTTTGTAAGCGTCCATCATTTCTTCTAATGATTTACGGATTCCCTTACCATCAGTAGGTTCCATACCTTCGGCTTTTTCCATAACCACATCGGCATACATCATAATTAAACGACGGTATGAATCCCAAACAAAACGAGGGTTGTTTGTTTTTTTCAACAATGCAGGGATTGTTTTTGAGCTAAGTCCAATGTTTAAAACGGTGTCCATCATTCCTGGCATAGAGCTACGAGCTCCTGAACGACATGATAAAAGCAAAGGATTTTCGGTGTCGCCATATTTCATACCCATTGCGTCTTCAACTTTTTTCATTGCCGACCAAACTTCATCAGTTAGTGAAGTTGGTAATTGGCAGTTGTTTTCGTAATAAGCAGTGCAACATTCTGTGCTAATTGTAAATCCAGCAGGTACAGGAAGTCCTAAAAGACACATTTCTGCTAAGTTAGCACCCTTACCTCCAAGTAAATTTTTCATGTCGGCTTTGCCCTCGGCTTGTTTACTGCCGAAATAATAGACATACTTCACGTTACTCATTTTTTCTCTTTTTATATTGTTTATTAGATATTTATCTTCGCTAAATTTTTAAAGAGCAAAATTAAAAAAAAATGTTTTATTAACCTATTAAGATTTAGTTAACTTTTCAAACTATCAAATGTTATTATAATTCTGTTTATAGAATTGGTTTAAACAATAAACGGAGTCCCTTAAATCAAAGAGACTCCGTTTAAAATTATGCAATATAAATTTTATTTTTTTAATCCGCTTCTTTTGAGTAAAGCATCGATGGTTGGCTCTTGACCTCTAAATCTAAGATAAAGTGCCATTGGATGTTCGGTACCTCCACGGGTTAGAATATTTTTCCGGAAAGAAGCAGCAGTTGCTTTATTAAATATTCCATTTTTTTGGAAAAGTGAGAATGCATCTGCATCTAATACTTCAGCCCATTTATAACTGTAGTATCCTGCAGCATAACCACCATCAAAAATATGACTAAATGAAACGCTCATATTTGCACCTTCAGCCTCTGGCAACAATACTGTTTTAGAGATAGCTTTCTTTTCAAAATCACTAACAGAAACAGATATTGGCTCAGTGATTGAATGCCAAGACATATCATTCATCGCAAAAGATAATTGACGAACAGATTGATATCCAGATTGAAAGTTATTATATTCTTTAATTTTTTTGATTAGTTCAGCAGGAATTAGTTGATTCGTTTTATAATGACGGGCAAATAAATCTAAGAATTGTTTTTCTGCTGTAAAGTTTTCCATAATTTGAGAAGGAAGTTCAACAAAATCGCGGTAAACACTTGTTCCTGCAAGACTTGCATAGGTAACATCGGATAACATTCCATGCAGAGCGTGACCAAATTCGTGTAAGAATGTATTCACTTCGTCAAAAGTAAGCAAGGCAGGCTTGTCTGCTGTTGGTTTAGTAAAGTTAGTAACTATCTGAACCAAAGGACGATGATCTACCCCATTCATTTTATATTGTTCTCTAAAAACAGTCATCCAAGCACCATTACTTTTGGTTTCACGAGGGAAGAAGTCAAGGTAAAGGATAGCTAAGAATTTTCCATTTTGATCTGTAACTTCGTAAGTAGTTACATCTGCGTTATAGGTCGCAATTTTGGTGTTTGGTTTAAAGTTTAAGCCATAGAGTTTGTTTGCAAGCAAAAACACTCCTTTTTTAACTTTTTCTAGTTCAAAATATGGTTTTAATAATTCATCGTTAATTTGAAACTTTGCATTGATAAGTTTTTCAGTATAAAACGACCAATCCCAACGTTGAAGAGGATCTGTAAGGCCTTGTTTCGCAGCATATTCTTGTAATTCTTTTACATCAGCTCTAGCTGCGTCTAATGAAGCGTCTAATAATTTTTGCAAGAATGTATTCACTTTTTCAGACGATTGAGCCATACGTTCTTCGAGCACATAATCTGCATAGGTTTTAAATCCTAATAGATTTGCCATTTGCAATCTTAAATCAGCAAATCGGATAATTATTTTTGAGTTATCGCTTTCGTTTCCTTTAAAGCAACGGGTGGTGTATGCCATAAACATTTTCTTGCGTAAATCGCGGTTTTCGGCATATTTCATAAATGCGCCAAAACTTGGAGCAGATAAATCAAAAGCCCATCCACTTTTACCTTTGTTTTTAGCAGTCATTTCTGCCATAGCTATAGCACTTTCTGGAAGTCCTTTTAAATCATTTTTATCTGTAATTTCTAATAAGAATGAGCTAGTTTCTTTAAGCAGGTTATCTTTAAATTTCAGAGAAATATCGGAAAGCTCGTTAGAAATTGTTCGGTAAACAGTTTTTTGTTCTTCAGTTAAATTAGCTCCATTACGAACAAATCCACGATATGTCTTTTCGAGTAGCATAGATTGTTCAGCTGATAATTTCAAGGTTTTCTTTTGAGCATAAACGGCTTTAACACGCTGAAATAGAATTGGATCTAAATTAATATCATTACTATATTCTGTAACAATTGGGGAAATCTCATAAGCAATTTTCTGAAGTTCTTCAGTTGCATCAGCTTCAATCATATTGAAAAAGACATTACTTACTCTAGAAAGCAAAGAGCCACTATGTTCAATAGCAACAATTGTATTTTCAAAATTAGGCAATGCTTTAGTTTGTTTAACTAGCCTAATTTCTTCTTTTGCCAATTTTATAGCATGTTTAAATGCAGGCACATAATGCTCGGCTTTAATCTTATCAAAAGGAGGTGTTTCAAAAGGAGTACTCCAAGGTTTTACCAATGGGTTCTCTTCGATGTTTTGTGCTATTAAACTAGCACTAGAAAGTAATGTAAGAATTACCATAGAAAGAACTGTTTTTTTCATTGTTTAAATATATTTGCTTTTAATAATAGTGAATCACAATATGCAAAGATAGAAAAAAGATTTTCAATTATAAAAATATTAGATTACCCTCATAAAATTCTCTATAAAACAAGAAAAACGCATGATTAATGCGTTTTTCTTGAATCAAATTTTCTTCAATTACTTGAGTGTACGTTTAACTTCTATTTCATCGTAGCCTTCAATAATGTCGTTGACTTGGATGTCGTTATACTTTTCGATATCTAGTCCACAATCCTGACCAGCAAATACTTCCTTCACTTCATCTTTAAAACGTTTTAAGGAGGCTAGTTTACCGCTATAAACAACAATTCCATTACGAATTACACGAATTTTAGTATTGCGATTAATTTTTCCGTCAAGAACCATACAACCAGCAATAGTACCTACTTTAGTAATATTAAATATTTCTCTAACTTCGATATTACAAACTATTTTTTCTTGAATTTCAGGAGATAACATTCCTTCGATTGCGTCTTTAATTTCATTTATCGCGTTATAGATAATTGAATAAGTACGGATGTCAATTTCTTCAATTTCAGCAAGTTTACGAGCTTGAGGTGAAGGACGAACCTGGAATGCAATAATAATCGCATTCGAAGCAGATGCTAATAACACGTCAGATTCAGTTACAGAACCAACTGACTTATGAATAACATTTACTTGAACTTGAGAAGCAGATAATTTCAATAATGAATCTGATAATGCTTCAACTGAACCATCAACATCACCCTTCACAATTACATTTAATTCTTTGAAATCGCCAATTGCAATACGACGACCAATTTCATCTAACGTAATATGTTTTTGAGTTCTGATGCCTTGTTCACGCATTAACTGAGCACGTTTATTCGCTATATTTTTTGCTTCATGTTCATCTTTATAAACTTTAAAAGTGTCACCAGCTTGAGGAGCTGCATTCAAACCTAAAAGCATTACTGGAACGGATGGACCTGCATCTTTTAAAGGTGCATTTCGCTCGTTAAACATTGCTTTCACCTTACCAATAGCAGTACCTGCAACAACGGTATCACCAACTTTTAATGTACCATTTTGAATAAGAACTTTCGCTACATAGCCTTTTCCTTTATCTAACGATGATTCGATAACTGTACCGTTTGCAAGTCGTTTTGGGTTTGCTTTAAGTTCAAGCATTTCTGCTTCGATAAGCACTTTTTCTAATAACAAATCTATATTAATACCTTTTTTGGCAGATATTTCTTGACATTGAAATTTACCACCCCATTCTTCAACTAGAATATTCATTTGCGACAAACCTTCTCTAATTTTCTCTGGATTAGCATTCGGTTTATCCACTTTATTAATGGCAAAAATCATAGGAACATCAGCAGCTTGAGCATGATTTATCGCTTCCTTGGTTTGAGGCATGATTGAATCATCAGCAGCAATTACAATAATTGCGATATCTGTAATTTTAGCACCACGAGCACGCATTGCTGTAAAAGCTTCGTGACCAGGAGTATCTAAAAATGTAATACGTTTTCCACTTTCGTGTTTAACTTCGTAAGCACCAATATGTTGAGTAATTCCACCCGCTTCTCCGGCGATTACATTTGCTTTACGAATATAATCGAGTAACGAAGTTTTACCATGATCTACGTGACCCATTACAGTCACAATAGGTGAACGGTGAATTAAATCTTCTGGATCGTCTATTTCTTCTTCAGTTTCAATTTCGGTATCTGCACCAATAAACTGAACAGAGAAGCCAAATTCATCAACTAATAATGTGATTGTTTCTGCATCTAAACGTTGGTTAATGGATACGAAAAGTCCAATACTCATACAAATCGAAATAATTTGAGTAACTGGAACGCTCATAAGATTCGCTAATTCATTTGCAGTAAGAAATTCAGCAACTTTAATTACTTTCTTTTCTAATTGATCGCTACTTAATTGATCAGAAGTCTTTTGACTAATCATTTGTCGTTTATCACGACGGTGCTTAGATGCTTTTGATTTTCCTGAAGGGCCTAAACGAGCAAGAGTTTCTTTAATTTGACGTTGGATTTCTTCGTCGGTTAACTCAACTTTTTTAACATCTTTTGCTGGAGCATTTTTATTAAAACGGTTATTCCCTGTTCCCGACGATGCTGGTCTACTTCCACCTCTATTTTGCGAGCCTCCTTGATAATTATTTCCACCACCAGGTCTATTATTTGGACCTTGTTGTGTGCCACCAGTGTTTGCTGGGCGATTATTTGGACCTTGTTGAGCACCCCCAGTATTTGCTGGGCGATTATTAGGACCTTGTTGTGTATTTCCACCAGTGTTTGCTGGACGATTATTTGGACCTTGTTGAGTTCCTGTATTTGCTGGACGAGCAGGTCTATTACCATCTGCAGGGCGAGGATTATTCCTGTTTTGTGATTGCCCGTTGTTATTATTTTGTTGAGTATTTGCAGGCCGTGGTTGATTTTGCTGTCCAGGTTGACCACCTTGAGTAGTTTGACCAGATTGTCCAGGTTGACCAGGTTGAGGAATACGTTTTCTGCGTTTTTTATTTCTATCTTCGCCTCTATACGATTGTCCATCCGATTTTGCAACTGGCTTTTTAATGGTATCGAGATCGAGTTTTCCCATAATTTTAGGACCTTCGAGCTTCTGAATTTTCATTTTATAGACATCTTCAGTCGGAACGTCACTATTTATTGTATTGGGTTGATCTGTAGTAATATTTTGAGGAACATTTTCCTTTTCCTGACGTTGTTGTTCTTCTAAAACAATTTTTTCGGTAACCGCATTTCTTTTTTCAATCTCATTACGAAGTTGCTCTTCATTCTTTTTAGCAGGCTTCGTTTTTGAATTGATTGTATCAAGATTAAGAAAACCAACCGATTTAATATTTGATTTTACTTCTGCTTTAGACGATTTAGATTTAGGTAAAGATTCCTCATTATCACCAATTGTTTTAGAATCAGAATCGACAGCACCTTTCTTAGTAGCACTAGCTTTTTCAGCTTTTGGTTTCTCGGAATCTACGGCAGGAGCAGTTTTTTTTGAATTTTCGGAAGCATCATTAGTAAACACAGCTTTGGGCTTATCGAGGTCGAGTTTTCCAATAATTTTAGGACTTTCAATAATTGGGACGCTGATTTCAATTGTGTTGGATTTAATAAAAACCTCACGTTCTTCAACGGGCTCAGGTTCAACAACGGCTGGCTTAACTGGCGCGATTGGCTCATTTTTTTTCGACATATCGAAATTTTTTCTCTGAGCTTCTTCTTTAACTTTCCGATCTCCAGCATATTCCTTAACTAGAATCGAATACATATTCTCATCGAGTTTAGCGTTTGCGTTGTTTTCTAGATTGTAATTTTTCTTTTTCAGAAGATCTACAATCTTTTCTGTTGAAACGTTAAATTCTTGCGCAACCTTACCAAGCCTTTTTTTATTGGGATCTCCCATGCTAATATTCCTTAATTCTTCTTTATTCTGTTCCAAAATTATATGCAAAGATACGTTTTTATTCGAATTCTTGTTTAATTATTCTAACAATTTCCTCGATTGTCTCTACTTCGAGGTCAGTTCTACTGATTAATTCTTCTACCGTTAAATCTAATACACTTTTTGCTGTATCACATCCAATTCCTTTAAGAACATCAATAATCCATTGATCGATTTCATCGCTAAATTCTTGTAAATCGATATCTTCATTTTCGTCGTCACCATCTCTATAAACATCAATTGCAAATCCGGTGAGTTTGCTTGCGAGCTTAATATTATAACCACCTTTGCCAATTGCTAATGAAACTTGATCTGGTTTCATAAACACATCTGCTTTCCGATTAGTCTCATCAATATCAATTGAAGTTATTTTAGCTGGACTTAACGCACGGGTAATAAAGAGTTTAACATTACTAGTAAAATTAATAACATCAATATTTTCATTACGTAATTCCCTAACGATTCCATGAATTCTACTTCCCTTCATCCCAACGCAAGCACCAACTGGATCAATTCTGTCGTCGTATGATTCAACTGCAACTTTAGCGCGTTCGCCAGGAACTCTTACAATATTTTTAATAGTGATAACTCCATCATAAACTTCTGGAATTTCTTGTTCCATCAATCGCTCAAGGAACATTGGTGAAGTACGAGAAAGCATAATTATTGGAGCACCATTTTTCATATCAACACTAAGTACAACTGCCCGAACAGAATCTCCTTTTTTGAAGAAATCTGCAGGAATTTGTTCTGTTTTTGACAATACCATTTCAATACCTTCTTCATCGAGCACTAAAATTTCTTTTTTCCATGCTTGATAAACTTCGCCAACGACAACTTCGCCAACTTTATCTTTGTATTTTTCGTATTCTTGAGCTTTTTCGAACTCTAAAATTTTTGACATTAAATTTTGTCTCAACGACAAGATTTCTCTTCTGCCAAAATCTTTAAGATATATTTTCTCAATATACTCTTCCCCTACTTCAAAATCAGGTTCAATTTTAATAGCATTTGATAACTTAATTTGCAAATTTTCGTCTTCTAAATCTACATCATCAACAATTATCAAATAGCGTAAAATTTCTAAGTCTCCTTTATCAATATTTACAATAATATCAAACTTAGCTTCAAGACCGTATTTTTTTTGCAACATATGTCTAAAAGCTTCTTCAAGAATCTTCATCAACGTTTCTCTGTCGACATTTTTTAAATCTTTAAACTCTGCAAAAGATTCAATTAAATTTAAACCATCTTCCATAATCAGAAAGTTTTATTTGTTTATATTTTTTATTTAAAGCTAATCATTATCTTAGCCTCTATGATCTCATTATATTTAATATTACAAAGATGTGATGGATCTTTCTTCTTTTTTGGAACGACCATTACTGTAACTTCTTCTTCGTTGGCACCTTTAATTTCGCCAATAATCTCTGATTCATCTTTAAGTGTAATTTCAATATCTCTACCAATATTTTTAATGTATTGACGAGGAAATTTTAGTGGCTGAGTAGCCCCATACGAGGAAACGTTAATTTCGAAATCTTCTACATCGCGGTCAAGACTGTTTTCGATAAATTTACTTACTATTATACAGTCTTCGATATGCACAGGACCATCTGCTTCTAAAAACACAAAAATACGATTATCAGATTTCACTAAAATATCTGCAATATATACATCTAATTCAGCGATTGCTGTAGTTGCTAATTGTGAAATTTGTTCTTTGTTAATCATCTTTAATATTTACGTCAAACCTATATGTCAAATAAACAAAAAACTCCCACAAAGAGTGAGAGTTTAGTGTTGACCAACCAGGATTCGAACCTAGACAGGCAGTACCAAAAACTGCAGTGCTACCATTACACTATTGGTCATTTGAGATTGCAAAGGTAGTACTTTTTTTTTATCTGCAAAATATTTTTCAAAAAAAATACTGTTTTTTTCCAATTTTAATAGCCGCTAAATCTGTCTATAAAAATAAAAGCTTGAAAACTAGCAAGTAAGATTAAAAACTCTAAAAAATCAATTAAATATTTTGGAGATAATAATTTTTGTTGTACTTTTGCATTCTCAATTGCGAAAGTAGCTCAGTTGGTAGAGCACGACCTTGCCAAGGTCGGGGTCGCGGGTTCGAG
>JBAXTE010000119.1:0-1212 GCA_037130365.1 Bacteroidota bacterium | reverse complement strand
TAGTGTTAAGTTAAATATAATATGACGTATTAAATGTATTTATTTGTATCTTTGAAAAAACTATACAAATGATACATTACACTATTAAGTTGACGGAGAATGAGGTAGAGGAACTCATGAGTATTATCAATAAAGGTATGCATACCTCACAGACCTTTCGCATGGCATACATTCTCTTAAATTGTGACGAGGGAATGTATTCAGAGAAAGTAACCAATGAACAGATTAGTAAGGTTCTTAAGATCGGTATGAGAACTATTGACAGGGTTAAGAAGAAATTTATTGAAGATGGTTTTGAAGCATGTCTTGAGAGGAGACCTACGACTCGGGTTTATGAAACAAAAACGGATGGAGATGTCGAAGCAAAATTGGTAACACTCTGCTGTAGTGAACCTCCAAAAGGTTTTGCCAAATGGTCATTGAGATTACTTGCTGACAAGATGGTCGAATTGAATTATGTGGAAAGCATCTCACATGTAACAGTGGGAAGCATTTTAAAAAAAACGAACTTAAGCCCTGGAAAGTAAAAGGCTGGGTAATACCACCTGAGCAAAGCAGTGAGTTTGTTGCAAATATGGAGCGTGTATTGGATGTTTATAAAAGACCCTACGACAAAAATTATCCGGTAGTTTGCATGGACGAATCTCCGAAACAATTGATAGAAGGGGGTCGAAAATCAACAACAATGAAACCAGGACAAGAAGCAAGGGTTGATTATGAATACATAAGAAATGGAGTGGCAAATATATTTATGGCAAACGAACCGCTTAGGGGTAAACGCTTTGTAAAAGTTACTGAGTTTAAAACCAAGAAAGACTGGGCAATGTTCATTAAAGAAGTATCTGAAAAACATTACCCAAAGGCCAAACGAATAACATTGGTTATGGATAACCTCAATACGCATTCGGCCTCAGCATTCTATGAAACATTCAAACCAAAAGAAGCAAAGAAGTTATGGGATCGATTTGAATTTATATTTACTCCAAAGCATGGAAGTTGGCTAAATATGGCTGAGATAGAACTCCATGTTCTAAATGGACAATGTTTGAATCGGCATATTTCGACGTTGGAAAAAGTAAGAGAGGAAGTTGAAGCATGGGAAACTCATCGAAATGATAAACACAGCAAAATAAATTGGCAGTTCACAAATAAGGATGCTCGAATCAAATTAAAAAGATTATATCCGTCAATTTACAATTAACATAACACTAG
>JBAXTE010000118.1:0-1220 GCA_037130365.1 Bacteroidota bacterium | reverse complement strand
GTATCGCCTTCGCCATTTTTGCCCATTACTACCATTGCTTTTACCATGCCCAAGGTATCGAAATCGACACATTGGCTGTTACCGTTCGGGTCGATTATTTTCCATGCCTGCAACAATCGGTAGTTGTTTTCAACGGTTGTGGTTCTATTGTCGGCATCGGTTACTGATTCTATCAACAGTTTATGGCTGTCGTACGATAGCTGTGTGGTTCCACCAAAGGGGTCGGTTACGCTTACAGGTTGATAGAAGGCTGTGGCATCAAAGGTTTGTATTTCCGATATTGTCCACCAATTGGTACCCTCTTGAAGGTATTTGCCTTCGTTTTGAAGCATGGTGGTAGTTATCTTAGTTCCATCATTGTTTACAATATCGAGGATGTCTTGGGTGATTTCCAGACTCTGTTTCTGATATGGCAACGCATGTGGGGCTATGTTGCCGAGCAATAAGTGTTGCGTTAGGGCTTCATCCCAATAATAAACTCGATCGTGCTGGATTTTTCGCTTTTCGGGCGTAGTGCCGGGTGTGGCGGTATAGGCTATTTCGGTGATTAAATCCGGATCGGTTACCGCTGTTTTAAGTGCCTCTTTTTCAAATTTATGATTGATGAATGGAATGCCGGTGATTTCGTAAGCTTTTGTCTCACAACCGGCTCCAATTAAATGGATTTCTCCGGTTTCGGTTTTGTTGATAAAACGGTTTTCGGTGTACAGGATATGTAGTTTTTCCTGTTCGGGCAAATTTGTAGATGTAGGCGTTGTGCGTCGCGGGTAAGCTACCTGTGCCGATTTTGTCACATTGCCGTACCGGTCGGTTTCCAGCACCAGGCTTTGCATGATGCGCGGGTCGGTGGTGTCGCGCTCGTACTGGTATGCCAGCGTTTCGCGTTCGGTAATGTGGAATACGCCGTGCTTGTTGGTTTTTATGCCTTGCAACATGCGTATATCGAAGTTTTTCTCTTCTATAGTATAAGGAATTGATTCCTGTGCCGTGCCATCTTGTGCATAAACTTCTTTTCTCAATGCACTGCCTCTTAATGCTCGACAGGCTTCGCGGGCTTCTATTGCGGTAAGTCCTTCGGGTAGAATGGTATCGGGTAGTAGCCATGCTTGACTATCTCCGTTAAAATACTCTTCGGCAAACTGCTTACTGATTTCTGTCCGGTTTTTGAAAAATCCCGTATGAAACCAGGTCTTTACATATACTGGTGGTACAATTTCCTC
>JBAXTE010000117.1:0-1247 GCA_037130365.1 Bacteroidota bacterium | reverse complement strand
CTGATAACCTCAATATATTGCATGAAAACAAATAATTCTGGCTGATGCTTTCGGAAGAAATCGGCATAAGTACAAACTTCTTTAATTGAAGATGATGACATTTTATTAACGTGCTTCATTATCCGCTCTTCGTATTCAAGGCGAATTTTTTCGCGACGATATTCAGGGATATCACTGTATTCAGCTTCCTTTTTTCTTTCGCAAGCTGACTTGTAAATCTCGTGTATCCCCTTAAACCAGATTTCTAATTCTTTATTATCTGGATTCTTTTTAAGTAATTCCTTTCCATTACGCAAGATATGAACCCAACAACGTTGGAGTAAGCAACATATTTTGTTATAACCGGCATATCCATCACAAATTATCACTCCGGAATACTCATCACCTAATATCAATTGGGGAATTATACCGCCTCGTGAACTATCTCTCATGTAATAACGAACCCAGTCCGTTACTGCTACCCAAACATATCCATTCTGACCTTTTTCACGATAACCGGTCTCATCCATGTGAACATATGGACTGCCACGTATCTCATCACGCAACTTCTCGTATTCCTTTTTCCCTATTGCCGCAACACTATGCAAGATATTGGTTATTTCACCGGCTGATAATTTTACCTTATACATATAGAGAAGGATTTGGCGAATTGTCGCCAAAGGAATGCGGCAAACAGTTGCAAAATATGAAATCATGCTCATTCCGTTGGCATCTATACGATGCCTGCCTACAATTCCATGCTCATTCGGATTAGGTTTACCAGTACAAATGCGTCCGCATACACCGCATTTTCGACTATAGGATATATGCTGTATATACTTTACCGGAGCTACAGGAAAAACTATTTGTTCTTTACGTGATTCTTCCCATCCGCCTGTTAACTTATGATTGCAGTCAGGGCAATAATCGAGATAATGTTTTATTTCTTCACTCGGAGTGTCAGAACATTTGCGGGAAAAACCACCATGGCGTTTCTTGCGTTCCCCTGCAATCTTCTTATCAGTATTTTTCTTAACCCAATGAGGCGGGTCTTTCTTATTCTTATCAGATTTTAACGATTCCAGCTCTTTTTCGAGGTTACTTATCTTTGTTTTCAACTGCTCATTTTCAGCAACAATCTTTAAATACTCATCTTTAATGTGACGTAATTCTGCTAACTCTTTCTGCATTTCTGCGAGAGTAGCTACTAATATATCCATGTTTTGATTTGCGTTTCTTGCCACATATAAGGAATTCTACGCCTCACA
>JBAXTE010000116.1:0-1256 GCA_037130365.1 Bacteroidota bacterium | reverse complement strand
CGCTCTAACTCTCAAACGATAGTTTTCAAAATTCCTGAATCCGTACGCTCTTCTGGATATCATTTCCATTTTTGTATGGAACCCTTCAGTTATTGAGTTGGTTCTTGTAAACCTCCACATCCTGACTATCTCTGTGCTCCACGACTCCAGGGTGTTTCCAAGTGTGACCATTGGTTCAAGTTTAGAATATTTAAGTTCATTTACCATATTCAGAAATTTTGGAATAAGGACTTTGGCTTTTTTCTTGTTTATCTGTTTATTGAGCATCAACATGCTTAACTCCTGTTTAAAGGTATAAATCCCTTCCATTGGAGGAATTGAGTCAAAATATGACTTTAGTTTTACTTTCTGTTTTGGAGTAAGATTATACTCATGTCTTCTCATAAGCTATAACAAGCCGCGGTTCTTTCTGCCTTTAGGATCTATCAGCTGCCAGACTTTAAGAAAGTGATGATTAATAAGCCTCACCACATGAAACCTGTCAGCTACGATTTTTGCATTGGGAAAGTGTCTTGTGACTATGTTTCTGTAGGTATTTGATAAATCCATTACAGCTATTTTTACTTTATCTTTTCCCTCAAGTGAATTAATATAGGATTTAAGGGCTTCTTCTGATCTCCCAAGAATCACATCGTAGACTTTCCTGCTCTTAAGGTCGCAGAGGGTTGTTGCATATCCGTCTTTCTTTGTAAAAAAGTGTTCATCTATGCCTAATACTGAAGGGCATGGATTGTTGTTATTCATTGAGGCTCTCAGCTTCAGGAAATCATGACTCCATCTTTCAATTGTTGAAGAACCTATCTGGAGTCTGTTTCTTAAAGTGCTCTGGCATATTCCGTCCCGATGATTCTCAAATACCTCTTTCCTGAACTTCTCAGTGCTTCTTTTATAGGGAAGTATACCATGGAATTTCTCATTGAAATACTTGTTGCAGTTGTAGCAGAGATATTTTCTTGCCTTGAATTCAAGGTAACTGTTACGGGACAATATTGTCCCGTGCCTGACTCTTCTTATAAAACTGTCTTTAATCCTCAATGCTTTACATCCACAATGAGGACACCTGGGTTTTACTGTGTACTTAGCATTGATGATGATGTTTTTGCTTTCATCTTTGGAATAACCTACTGTTTTAAATCCGGCTATCCCGATTATAATCTCTTCCTGGGGCATGATCGTTCTCCTCTGTAATCATGTTGTTTGGTCACTCATTATTATATATCGAGTAACCTTTATGCCCCACTTGTTGATGAAGAGCC
>JBAXTE010000115.1:0-1258 GCA_037130365.1 Bacteroidota bacterium | reverse complement strand
CGAAATTGAGTTGCCGGCAGGATCGGAACCCAAAACTCACGGCGCACAAAAGGGACACAAAGGACATGGGCGAAAAATACCTTTCCATCTTCCCACACAAGACCACAGGCATTCAATACACCCGGAGGAGTGTCACTGTTCTTCTTGCGGGCTGCCGTTCAAAGAATTAAATTCCGAAGAGATTTCTTACGAGGTAACGATTCAGATCCAATACATTTTGTTCCGTCATCGCCGCAAAAAATACCGAAAGACATGCCAATGCGGAGAACCGATCATCGTATCACCTGGTCCGTTGAAACTTTTTGAAAAAGGTATGTATTCGATGGATTTCTGGATCCAGGTGCTACTGGATAAATACGCCTATGGCATGCCTCTGGAACGGCAAGTGAAGAAAATGGCCAGCGAGGGCTTGGAAGTTTCCCCCGGCGTTTTGACTGCCGGCCTTCTTCGATCAGCGCCTTATCTGAAGCCTTTGTATGAATTGATGATCGAGAACATCGCCTTTGAAAAACTGGTGCATGCGGATGAAACGAGGTGGCAGAACTGGGCATGCGCCTATGACACCGAGCGAAGAGAGGAAAAGAGCATGCAATGGCTCTGGGGAATCTTTTCCGGTCGTTATCGTATATTTGTGATCGATCCTTCTCGCGGCGCAAAGGTCATTAAAAACAGACTGGGGCAGGGCGAACAAAAAACGATCATTCCCAATTTTGTATGTGACCGTTACAAGGCATACCAGGCGCTGGGAACTTCGCTTTATTATTGCTGGGCGCATGTCCGGCGCGACTTCCTGAAATTGCAGACCCAATATCGCGGCGAAGAAGCTGTTGTGGGATGGGCGCAAAAAGAGATCAATTTGATCGGTGAAATGTACGCGCTCAATCGATTGCGGGTCAAACACCGAGACAATAAGGCGGTCTTTGAAGGTTATGAAAATCAGATCCGGGAAGTTTTGGGGAAGATGCAAGACCTGATGAAACAGGACGATTTAAAGCCGGTGCAAAAAGCTTTGGCTAAAAGCATGGCCTATCATTGGGAAGGCCTGATCCGTTTTCTGGAGGATCCGGATGTTCCACTCGATAACAATTTGGCAGAGCGGGAACTCAGGACGCCGGTGGTTGGAAGAAAGAATTTTTACGGAACTCATTCGGATCGCGCGACGGAAGCCACCGCTATTTTTTACTCCATCATTTCAACGTGTAAACAGCACGGAGTGTCTCCGCAGAAATTCCTTAAGCGCTATTTGACGACCTACGTT
>JBAXTE010000114.1:0-1278 GCA_037130365.1 Bacteroidota bacterium | reverse complement strand
AGAGCCTGTAAATATATAATATTTACAATATGGGACGGATAGTATAATTCCATTCTTCATGAAAGTCATGTTTTTGAATGTCGAGGTTATCCATTTCAATTTTTGAAACAATTTTGCCCTTTTCATAAATATTTTCATCAAGTCTTGATTTTACAACTAACCCTTTACTTGTTTTAACAGCTCCGATCAGCTGAACAACAGTCTCATAACTTTCTAACGGAACTCCTCTCCAATTTAGTGAAATAAAAGAAAATAAGCGATGTTCTATTTTATTCCATTTGCTTGTTCCTGGGGGAAAATGACAAACTGTTATTTCCATTTTCGTTTCGTTGGCAAAGTTTTGTAATTCCTTTTTCCAAAGCTTTATTCTATAACCGTTACTTCCACCGCCATCCGCTGTAATCAATAATTTGTCGGCATTTTCATATTTGTTTTTGCCCATTAATAGCCACCATTGACGGATGCTGTTTACAGCAAATGTAGCGGTATCAAAACTTTTCCCAACATTAACAAAACCTTCATTTTGGCCTATATCATACACACCATAAGGTGCGGCTCTTTCCTTTCCAAAATCATGAACCTCTACCCCTCTTGGTTCATACTTGGGACGATATTCTCGCCCCGCATTTTTATAGTTTCCAATAAGTTCTTTCTTTTTTGTGTCAACAGAAATGGCCGGCAGTTCCTCAGATAGGCGAGCTTCTATTTTATCATTTATATATAAGAATTGAGCGTTTCTGTCCGGGTGCTGATTCCCCTCTATACGCTTCGCATTTGCTTGTAAACTGTAGCCAAGTTCGCTTAATAGCATACTAACTTTTGTATGACTAATATTATGGCCAAAATGCTTTAACTCATCAGCCAAAACACGTGTGCTCTTAATCGTCCATCTCAAAGCGGATTCCGGGTCTCCTCTTGTTAAGGGCGAAACCAAACTCTCTAAGTCGGATAAAAGAGCGGGGGATTTGTCAGTAATCTTCTTCCTTCCTCCGCCTTCAGTTCTTATCCGATTTAAGTCAATGTTTTGTATGCCTTGGTTTAATTCCTTTATCCCTTCCGTGATAGTTGGTCTAGACATCTTTGAAATCTTTGATATAAGAGTAATACCCCCTCTGCCTAAAGCTTCAGCCTCACTCGAAAGATATAATCGACGCTGCTTTTCTGTCAGAATGGGTAATAGCTTGCTGATTTTTGCTTCAATTTGTTTCATGAAACAAAAATAAGTATTTATATCAATAAAATAATATAAATTGTAAATATTATTTATTTACACAGTCT
>JBAXTE010000113.1:0-1299 GCA_037130365.1 Bacteroidota bacterium | reverse complement strand
GGGCACCTCTATAAACTACTTTTTTGATGCCGCTATTTGACACAAATGTAATACGAGATTTTCTAAAAACCTAATTTTACCCCCCCCTATACATGCACCTAATAATCAACGCATTATAAAAAGGCGTTTTCAGGTCTGGGCATACCTATCCCATGGTAACCACTATTTTTAATTGAGTACAGCGACAAATATTGTATGTAAGGTTCATCATCCCGATTTTTGCTTTTGCTCTTGCAATTCCGATGGTACGGACAATGGAGCCATGCATGCTATTCTCTACAAAGCCGAACACGTGTTCAACCCTTGCTCGTATGCTCGACTTCTCTTTATTTCTGGCTTTTTGCGTTTCGGTTAAGGGTTTGTTGCGGTATCCTTTCTCATTTATTCTGTTTATTACTTTTTTTCTTCTGTATATTTTTTCCTGTTCTTCGCCAGTATAAGCACTGTCGGCATAAAGTGGCAAACCTTTGTCTTTCTCCGTTAGCAACTGTTCTATAGCTTGCGAATCATGTACCGCAGCATCAGTTACCGTGTATTCTTCAATGAGCTTTGTCTTGGTGTCGGCTTTTACGTGGTTTTTATATCCATAAAAAACAGTGTTGTTCTTTTTTGTCCATCGGGCATCCACATCCTTTTGAGCCAACTTACGTGGCTTCACTTTCCATTCCTGCGGAGCAGTGCCGGTTTCTTTAATGTGCTTGTTGTCCTCGCGAGTATTACGTTGACGCGGGGCTTCCACAAAGCTGGCATCAACCATTTTGCCTTCGTTTGCAAATACACCAGCCGCATCAAGGGTTTCATTGAAACATTTGAATAACCCCAGGATAACATCCTTTTCAATAAGCTGCTCACGGAAAAACCAAAAAGTACGACTATCAGGAACTTTATCGCTTTTCTTCAATCCGAGAAAACGTTTGAAACTTGCCCGGTCAACAATCTGAAATTCCAGTTGATCATCAGAAAGATTATACAAGCTTTGTATGATAAGCGCCTTGAACAATACCAGCTTACTGAACGCAGGTCTTCCGCCTTTCGATAAATCTTTTGTTTCATTTCTAAAAGCCCGTTCTAAAGGCACTTCAAAGATACTCCAGTCAATATACTCACTCAGTTTTAACAGAGGATCTCCAAGTTTACTGAGAGTTTCCAATAAAAAATGATCGTCAAAAAGTCCGAGAGGGTTTATGTTTTTCATGGTTTGCTTTTTATACAGCAAAGATAAAATATCCCATGGAATAAACACAGTTAAGTTATTAACAATCTGATGTTTATATTAACAATTGGTTTTTAGAAGTGCCC
>JBAXTE010000112.1:0-1304 GCA_037130365.1 Bacteroidota bacterium | reverse complement strand
TAGTAGTGATGCGTTAATATTTTCAGAATAATTGTATATAATTGATATTTAAATAAATATAAGCGTTCTTTGATTTTTTGATTTGAATTGACCTTTAGTTTTGTATTTCTAAATTACAAGACTATGAATTCAGGTAAATATGTTTTTGCACAGCTTTTACAATATGTTGACAAATATGAATTTGAGAAGTACGTTAGTCGTTACAATGGAAACCATCGAGTCCGTGATTTAAATTGTTGGAATCAATTTACTCAATTGTTCTTCGGACAGCTAACATCCCGTAATTCGTTACGTGATATTTGCACATGTTTAAAAGCACACAAAAACAAGCTTTATCATTTGGGAATTAAGCAATGCGTGAATCAATCTACTTTATCTCGTGCAAATGAGAATAGAGATTGGCGGATTTTCGCCGACTTTGGAACATATCTAATTTCCCAAGTCAGACCGTTATATGCAAATAGTACAATTCCTAATTTAGATATTGATAATGACGTATTTGCATTAGATTCAACAACAATATCTTTAAGTATTAAGCTATTCGAATGGGCTGAAGGAAAATATTCTCGCGGAGCTGTAAAGGTTCATACGCTGCTTGATTTAAGAGGAAGTATTCCAACTTTCATTTATATCACAGATGGAAAATACCATGATAGCAATGCTCTTGATGTGATAGTCCCTCTGCCAAATGCCATTTATCTTATGGATAAAGCATATGTCGACTTTGCAGCTTTGTATAGAATAAATAATTCGAATGCATTTTTTGTTACTAGGGCAAAAATCTCATTAGATTATGGCATTGTTGAGCGAAATTATAATATAGATGAGAAATGCGGATTAAGAAGCGATCAGATTATAGAGTTAAATGGTTATAAGTCAAAAAGACTTTATCCTGAAAAACTTCGGTTGGTTGAATATTACGATGAAGAGAAAGAAATAGTCCTTGTTTTTCTATCAAATAATTTTGATGTATCTGCTCTTGAAATTGCTCATTTATACCGTAATCGTTGGCAAATAGAGGTATTCTTTAAGTGGATTAAACAAAATTTGACAATAAAAAAAATATGGGGACATTCTGAAAATGCTGTAAATATTCATATTTGGGTTGCCATCTGCACATATTTGATAATTGCAAAAGTTAAGTGCTCTCTAAAAAGTTCATTGTCAATCTATGAAATAATACAAATTTTAGGGATATCAACATTTGACAAAACTCCCATTATCGAGTTGCTTACCGATACAAAGGTCAATCAAAATTTCAAAGAACAATATGATTTATTTAACACTTAAATTTTAACGCATCA
>JBAXTE010000111.1:0-1337 GCA_037130365.1 Bacteroidota bacterium | reverse complement strand
TAGAATTTCAGTGTTTAAAATTTCGTAATTTTACAAATCAGAAGAGTAAGCCCCCTAAAATAGGACAAGCTGTTCCGGATTATATTGCACCTTTCTCCAGTCCATATCTGGATTTTCAAGAAAATTTATAAGATGGAGATAGTTAAAAAGGTGGATTTTGCAGAAGCTTACCAGATTTGAAAACCCCCATGGGCGCTTGAGTGTTTTTTGTATCACGGCCATCAATAGATTGCAGATAAGAGCGCAGTATATTTGAATCTTAATCGCATTCTCGTTGTCACCTAAAAAGTATTTGAGTGGAAAATTTTGTTTTAGCTGCTTGAATAATAGTTCGATTTGCCATCGTAATTTGTAAATAGCTGCAATCATATCTGGCCTCAAGTCAAAGAGATTGGTAAGGAACTCAAACTCTCGTTTCAATATACGATCATAGAAGCTGATCTTGCGCAATCGAAGCTTATGGTATTGTTTTTCGTCTTTCACTCTTAGCTCAATAATAACATCCTGTTCAACCCCAGCGTGTATTTCTTCTCCTACTTGATTTTCTTCAACACAATCATAAACTGCATTATCCTTGATGCGTGTTACAAATCCCGTGTTGTGGGTACTGAACTTCTCAAACGCTTTATAATCGTTATATCCTTTGTCGAATACATAAATGATGTTGGGGTCAGTGATCAATTTATCCAGTAGAACATGATCGTTTGTAGCGGCACTACTAAACCATATCATTTTCGGTACTACCTCATCAACATTGATAACAGTGTGCATTTTTATGCCTCCCTTACTCTTTCCAGTTTTTGGTTTCCGGCCAACACATGATAAAATATCCTTGAACAAGCTCATGGTTGTGCTATCGAATATCTCAATTTGCTTATCTATCACATTTTTTATCCGGCTGTCCGATAAAACATGTCCGTATTGACGCAAAAGCAAATTATAAATATTACAAAAAACCTGCGCGTCCCTATTGGCATTTGCATCTGAAAGTGTGCTTCTATATGGTATGTGCTCGAGTTGAAAATGTTTTGTCTTGCCAGACAAACCAAGCATAGCCCCGCTTACCTCGCGTAAGGAACTGCACTTTGCAAACGCACAGAAAAGCATACTGATAAGATGATCTTTTGTACTGAATCGCTTAGTATAATAATCAGAGTTGCATGTGGACACCGACTTTAAAATGATATTTGGTGGAATCATTGAAATCAGCTGTCCGAAAACCGAGTTCCCAAAAAAATGTGTACTTTTATCCATTGTAGTATGTTTGTGCAAAAACAAAACTACAAAAAGAAAGAAGCAATCCTTATATTGGCTTTGCTTCTTTCAATTTTTTATCG
>JBAXTE010000110.1:0-1384 GCA_037130365.1 Bacteroidota bacterium | reverse complement strand
GGGTCAACCACAATAGTTGGGGAGAGATCTAAAAATTCTTAGCTTTGCCCAAAATAAATACAATGAATTTATCTGACTTATATCATTTATTACTTCCACGAGAAGTTCAGGATTATTTTGAGATAGTAAAAATTGAACAACTAGAGAAAGATCAACGTGTGAACATCTACATGGAAGAAAGAAATGAAATGCCTGAAGGGTATTCGAAAACAGAGTATGAGTCTAAAGGTTTTCATAATGAAATAACTGTTCAAGATTTTCCATTGCGAGGTAAAGCAGCGTTTTTATTAATTAAACGACGCAGATGGAGGCATAAGACTACAGGAGAAATTATTGAAAGAGACTGGCACCTGGTAGCAGAAGGCACACGCATTACGCAAGATTTTGCGACTTTTTTAAAAGAATTTGATAGATACAAGAATAGACACAATAAGTAATATCGCTTTTTATAACTATATCGATGCTGATAATTTAAGTCGATCTTACAAAGAACATCTAAGTGGTTATTCAACTTGGGAGCATAAAAAACATGCTGCGGAATATTTGCTGTATCCAGAAAATATAGGAGAGAAAATAAGCATCGATGAAGTAAGTTTATCTGATGGAGAACTCTATAGTATTGTAACAAATAAATCAGCTAAAGAAAAGAAAGGTGCTCTAATATCAATACTCAATGGTACTAAGGTGGAAGAGATTGAGGCGTTCCTAACAAAGATTTCGATTGGAAAACGATTAAAAGTAAAAGAAATAACATTAGATATGGCAAAGAATATGGAATCAGCTTCAGAACATTGTTTTCCAAATGCCAAGAGGGTAATAGACCGTTTTCATGTAGTACGATTAGTCTCTGATGCGCTACAACATGTGCGTATAAAATACAGATGGGAAGCTATAAAGTTAGAAAATGAATCGATAAACAAAGCCAGAGAGAATCATACAAGATATAATTCTGAAGTGTTCGCAAATGGCGATACACGAAAACAATTACTTGCACGTAGTAGATATTTATTGTTTAAAACTCCTGCCAATTGGAGTAAAAACCAACAGGTACGTGCCCAAATACTATTCAAAGAATATCCAATATTAAAACAAGCTTATTATTTGTCCATGCATTTTAGAAGCCTTTATAATTGCCAGGAAAAAGATACAGCAAGAATAAAAATGATGCAATGGATTGAAGATACAGAAAAATCAGGTATCGACGAATACAATACTGCTGCAAACTCTATTAAAATGAATCTTGAAAATATTCTAAACTTCTTTCATAATAGAAGTACCAATGCAAATGCTGAATCTTTTAATGCAAAATTGAAAGGCTTTAGAGCTATACAAAGAGGTATAAAGGATATTAATTTTTTTCTCTTTAGATTAGAAAAATTGTTTG
>JBAXTE010000011.1:0-109190 GCA_037130365.1 Bacteroidota bacterium | reverse complement strand
TACCAGCAAGCTGTTAGATAAATGCTCTGAGTGCCTTAGTGGTGTGAAACGTGAATATAGAATTCGTGATCCCGATAGATATCTGGAGTGAAAAGAGAATTTATCATAAATATCAAGTTGAGGAATAAAACTTAGGATTTGGAGTTGAAGTTTGCGGTTGATGAGTATTTTTCTTATGTTTGCAGATATACTTTTGATAAAAACACAGAATTAAGTTGCAAATGAAATCATACAGCGATAATCCAAATAGCATTAAGTTTTATATTAAAAGGTTTTTAATTAAGAATAAAGCAGATATTAATGGGAAAACGATTGTTGATTTGCCTGCTGGAAATGGGATTACATCAACATTAATCAATGAATTGGGAGGAAAGCCTCTTCCTTTTGACCTTTTTCCTGAATACTTTACAGCTGAAGGATTAACGTGTAAACAAGCTGATGTAATGAGTGGAATTCCTCTTTCGAATGGAGTTGCAGATATGGTTATTTGTCAGGAAGGAATTGAACATTTCTCAGATCAATTTGCCGTTTTCAAAGAATTTAATCGGATTTTAACGCCACAAGGCAAACTGATAATCACAACGCCAAATTACTCAAATTTGAGGGCACGAATGAGCTATTTTATTGGAGAAACAGAGCGATTTAACTCAATGATGCCCCCAAATGAAATCGATTCTATTTGGATGAATAACACTCAAGATTCGAATCAAATTTATTTTGGACATCTGTTTCTTATTGGAATTCAAAGACTTAGAACATTAGCCAAACTTTCTGGTTTTAAAATCAGCAGTATCGAACCTACAAAAATAAAATCAACAGCATTAATTCTTCTGATTTTATGGTATCCTTTCATATATTTATCCAACTATCTGGCTTATCGGAAAAACATTCGAAAGAATAAAGGCTTCAATTCAGATTTCCAGAAACAAGTATATTCTGAGCAATTTAAACTAAACACAAACTTTAGAGTTCTAGTGGACAGTCACTTATTTGTGGTTTTTGAAAAAGAGAACGAATCAGAAGAAGTCTTAAAAAGCTTAAAAAGCGTTCACAAAGAGTTTGGTTTAACCTAAGATGAAAAGAGAAGATTCCATTTCAAATTTGCTATTGCTGCTAACCGCAATTATTTGGGGATTTGCATTTGTAGCTCAACGAGTGGGAATGGAATATATCGGTCCTTTTACCTTTAATGCCATTCGTTTTGCAATTGGTGGTTTGTCTCTTTTTCCTATAATTTATTATTTTAAATACAGAAATAAAAGTCAAACATCCAATACCACTCCCCTAACCAGCAATAATTGGCAAAAACGTTATGGCGGATTGATTTTAGGAAGTGTGCTTTTTATCGCTGCTTCGATGCAACAAGTTGGCTTACAATATACTACTGCAGGAAAATCAGGATTTATAACCGGCTTATATGTGGTTTTCGTAGCAATTTTAGGACTATTTTTTCGACAAAAGACTACACTTTTTCTTTGGATTGCTGTATTTTTATCTACAGCTGGAATGTATTTACTCAGTGTAGCCGATTTAAAAACAATTTCAATTGGTGATTTAATAACTTTTTTTAGCGCCATTTTATGGGCAGTTCACGTATTGCTAACTGGGTATTTGTCGCCCAAGATGAATGCAATTAAACTTGCTCAATATCAATTCTTTGTATGTTCAATTTTAAGTTTAGTTGTAGCTCTATTTATCGAAGATATTATTTTTAGTAAAATTTTACTCGCCTCCACCCCTATTCTTTACGGCGGATTACTTTCGGTAGGTATTGCATACACATTGCAAGTAGTGGTTCAAAAGACTGCACATCCTACATCTGCCGCAATTATTTTAAGTCTCGAATCGCTATTTGCTGTAATTGGAGGATGGTTATTTTTGAACGAAACCTTATCTCTTAATGCAATGATTGGCTGTGGATTAATGCTGTCTGGGATGATTGTGGCTCAAATTAAAAGAAATTAATTGATTTGACAATTTGCTAATTTAAAAATTTGCTAGTGTGCTAATTGGGATAGCCAATTTGTTGGATTTCCCTATAAACTAAAAGTTGATGGGTCCCGAAAAATAAAAATCTTTGATTTTTTTATTTTTCGAGGATCCACGAAAAACTACGTTTCGCCATTGGCGATCTGTTTTTCGGGATTGATAGGTTGATCGTTTAACTTAACCTTTATTCCTTTTTTTCAATTGACTACCTGCATCAATAAAATAGAGGATTTTAATGGCCAATACGTTTGACATTGGATTATCGAAGGAGTAACGCAAGTATTGCATATAGTTTTTATCGGCATTATCGAGTTGATAAACCAATTCATTTTTATACGTTAACATCAGGCTACTTCCAGGTGCAAAATCCCAGTTGAAAGAAAAATCAAAATTAAATGCTGAATAAACGAAGTCATGATTTGATGTATAACCTTCAATTGAATTGCTCAATGTGCCATCGTTATTGAGGGAAAAGAAATCAAAATATTTTCCTTTCGACCAATAATATCTAGTTCGGAAGCTCAACGACAAACTATTTTTTATCACATATTGGGCTGTTATTGAATTTTCGGCGGTTTGAACAGTCCGTTTTCCGAAAACTGAATTAGACAATGCATCGGTTCCAGCATATCCACGTTGACCAGAACTATTTGAATACCAAACAGTATAACGCATATTCAAATGGTTTCCAATTCTCGCTAAAGGTGATACGGAAATATAATTATTAAAGCCATTATAATCATAAACCCAAGTACTTTGATACCCAATATCGATGGCAAAAGGTTTACGGTAATCTGTAGACAAATTTGCATTTCCAGAAAAATATCGAGGAACTTTATAAAATGAACCATTTCGAGGTTCGTAATAATCAAATATTTTATCGGGACGCCAACTTAATCCGCCCCATAAAGAGGTGTATTTTTTTGTGGTTGTAGAAAAAGCATAGTTCCACACATAAGTTGTGGGCATTCCTGTAGACCAACGTGTTGCATAATCAAGTGCAAGCGTATTTCGCATTGCAAGTACTTTCCAAAATGGATTAGGCTCTCGGTATGAAACGCTACAATTAGCACTAATTTCATCGTTAATAAAATTTATTCCTAAGTCGTTAGGATTATATTTTTTGTCTTTAAACGAGCCATTTGTTTGATACTGAAATTTGCCATTTACCTTAGCAAAAAGGAAATCACCTTTATATCCTTCAGAAGCTTGTTTTGAATAAAATGCATCCTGAGTTGCTCTTCTACTCATTCCTGAAAGTAAATATAGCCGGTATTTACCCTGAGCAAAGTAATAATTACCACCTAAAGCAGATACATTTGCATTTGTGCTATGATTGCCTCTAAATGTGTTTGCATTGCTAAAAAACACATTTGATTTTCCTTTCAGAGCTTTGTCAATAACAAAAATTGAGTAGTTTGTAATTGGCTCGGTTTCAACACTTCTACGATTTCCGGCGTTATCATCAATATATGCTAACGCTTTATTTGTAATAGCATTAAAAAAGCCTACCGCTAGCCCATTTGCAGATCGACCATAAAATTTAAATGCATTAATTAATTGTGTACTTTGAGGATTATCTTCAATATGTTCATTTGAATTTATGCTATCCGCAACTTTAGAATAGTTTATTGGAGTTCCACCAATTCGTCGAGAATAAATTAAATCTCCCATCTGAAACAGAGACATAGATTCGTAAAAAAATGGTCGGTAATCGCCATAAACCGTCTCGAAAGCAGTTAAATTTTTCACTTTATTATCTGATTGAATTTGGCTAAAATCGGGCAATAAAGTCATATCCAACGTATAACTTTGGTTCACACCCCATTTTAAATCCAGACCACCATTTATGGTATTACTCCAAGCTGATTCGGATGCGTCTTTTTGCATCAACCCATTAATATACGGTGTAATAAACAATCGCAAGGGTGGTTTTATCGATTTCAAATTTTCCGTTGACGACCAAAACTGAATGTCGTTATCGTTTGTTTTATCTTCTAAACACCAAGAGTCAAGTTCCCGGTGACGGCGGATATATCTATAAAACTGCATTCTCCATTGCTGAATATCTTTAGAAGGAAATGTAAATGCAGAAAAAGGAATAAACATCTCTGCCGACCAACCATTCTTGAGAATTTTGACACTACTCTTCCAAACTGCATTATAATATCCATCCGTTCTTCGCCATTCCGATTGAACACCAGAAGCCGTTATTTGAAAATAGTAAGAATCCTGCATCGTATTGTATGGGTCGAATTCAATGGCAAAATAATCAGCATTTACTGTATTATCTCGCATACCAAACTCTTGTAAAATACTATCAGGAGCGGTTTCATACAACATTACGCCAACGTAAATTCCTTGCTGAGTATAGCAAATCTTTACTTCTGATTTTTGCGATACTGGTATATTCCACGTAGGGTCGTGCTGTTGAAAATCTGAATAGGAAACACATTCAGCCCAAACACCTTCATTTAAGTCACCATCAACGATTGGGGGATTATTGGTATATGTAAAGTTTATTTTTTTTTGATTTTGTGCATTACAATGAATATAAACACTTGCAATTAAGATGAATAGGAGCAAAAGCTTTCGCATAGAGTTTAGAGAAGGTTTAAAAGTTTAGAAAAAATAATCATCAATACCAAAGCAAATGGATAAACAGTGGCATAGGCAACTTGCGGGATATTGGTTTCGGTTTGTTTTGATGCGGCACCTAATCCCGGAGTACTCGTCATTCCGCCTGTAATAAGTCCTAACAATGATAGCAAGTCGATTTTAAAGAGAACTTTTCCTAGCCACCAGCCAATTATCATAGGAAAAAGTGTGGCAACAATTCCAATAACAAATAGAATAACGCCATAATTTGTTAGTGTTTCCACTAAATGAGCACCTGCTTCGCAACCCACTGCAGAGAGAAATAACAGCAATCCAAACTCACGAATCAGTAGATTTGCGTTGCTAGACATCGACCAAATTATTGGGCCCGTTTTGCCAATACCACTCAAAACCAAAGCAGCCGTGAGCACTCCTCCTGTTAATCCAAGTTTGAAGTTGAAAAAACCCATTGGAATAGAGATTGAACCCAATAAAATACCGATGATGATTCCTAAAGTAATAGGTAAAAAATCAGTTTCAGAAAGTCTCTTTGAGTCGTTACCAAATAAAGTGATAATTGAAGTAAAAGCCTCTTTATCAGCAGCCACTAAGATTCTATCGCCAAATCGTAACGGAGTTTGCTCATCGGGAGCGATATCAATTCCACTTCGTTTTAAAATTGCAATTGATGCATTGAAATTTGCAAATAAATTTAATGAACCTATTCGTTTATTGATGATTGATTTGTTAGTCACAAAAATCCATTGAGCATCATGACCGGTAGTTTCTGGGAAGTCGTGTTTTGTCACTCGACCTACCAATGCAGCCACTTTTTCCATATCGGCAGCAGGTCCTACCACTCGAATAATATCGTTAAGTTTCAACAGCGTATCGGTGTGCGGAATAATTACTTCCTGATTTCTAAAAATTTTTGTAGTGATACAATGCTTCGTGGTTTCTTCGTGCTTAAGCTCGTGAAACGGAGTTCCGATTACTTCGGTTCGTTCAATTACAAAATCACGAGTTACAATTTGAGGGTAATCTTCCAACAGTTTATCTTGATATTTTTGTTCTTCTTTAGATAAATCAATATGAAATAACTTTGGAATTAGGCTAACAAAGAGCACCACTCCTATTACTCCAAAAGGGTAAGCAATTCCGTAACCAATTGAAGCCAAGGGCGAATGTGTGGTTTCTACAGCAGCTGCCAAACCAGGAGTGCTTGTAAGTGCGCCATTAAATATGCCGATCATTAAACTTTTATCAATACCAAAAATCAAAATTGAGGAACCAATAATTAATGCTCCAGAAGAGACAATAATTACCGCTAATAAAATAAAGTTTCTTCCATTTTGCTTAAAAGACCGAAAAAATCCTGGCCCAGCTTGAATTCCGATGGTAAATATAAAGAGTAAAATTCCTATCTGTTGAACCACTTCATCTACTTTTACTCCAAAGTGACCAAAAATTAAGGCAACAAAAATTACGGCAGAAAAATCCAAAGTAAATGTTCCAATTCTAATTCTACCTATTAGCAATCCTAACGATATGATTATGAACAACGAAAAGTAAGAAGATTTTAATAATGGTAAAAAAAATGGTGCAATAATCGACCAAAAATTAGAAATATCAACTGATGCCATAATTTATATAAAACGTTAAAAACTTTTTTCCAGCAAAACAATCGCTTATATTTGCAATACAAAGGAAATAAGAAATGAGATAACCTTGTGTTAACAAATTGAAAAACAGCAAAATTATGATTCAACAAGAGTCCATTTGTGCCATTGCAACGGCCAACGGAATTGGAGCAATAGCAATAGTAAGATTATCGGGAAGCAACAGTTTTCCTATTTTAGAGTCGATTTTCGATACTTCAACTCCTTTTAATCAGTGGGTTCCCGAGAAAACTTTGCGGTCTATACTTTTTGGCAGAATTGTTTCCGAAAACGAAATTATTGATGAAGTTTTGGTTGGAATTTTTAAATCTCCACATTCATTTACTGGCGAAGATAGTGTTGAAATATACTGTCACGGCTCAATATACATTCAAAAAACCATTCTTGAATTACTCATAACCAATGGAGCCCGTATGGCTAAACCTGGTGAATTCACACAACGGGCATTTTTAAACGGAAAAATGGATTTATCACAAGCAGAAGCGGTTGCTGATTTGATTGCCTCGTCGAGCAAAGCATCGCATCAAGTGGCTATAAATCAAATGCGTGGTGGATTCTCGTCGGTATTAAAAGAACTTCGTGAGAAGCTAGTAAATTTTTCTTCACTTCTTGAATTAGAACTTGATTTTAGCGAAGAACAGGTAGAATTTGCAAATCGACTTCAACTGAAAAAGCTGTTAAAAGAGATTAAGAACGAAATTACGTCATTGATTGAATCCTTTAAATTAGGGAATGTTATTAAAAATGGCATTCCTGTGGCCATTGTCGGAAAACCAAATGTTGGCAAATCAACACTTTTAAACTCAATTTTAAACGAAGAACGAGCGATTGTAAGCGAAATTCCGGGTACCACTCGCGACACTATTGAAGACACTTTCAACATCGACGGCATCACTTTTAGATTTATCGATACTGCTGGACTCCGCGATTCCGAAGATGAAATTGAAAATATGGGCATCGAACGAACCTATCAAAAAATTGAACAAGCGGCAATTGTGCTTTATGTTGTTGATGTTTCGGAAACCAGTTTTGAAGAGATGGTGGAAGAGTTAAACGATTTTAGAAATCATATAACCAACCAAGAAAAAAAGTTTATTATCGTTGCCAATAAAATAGATATGCTGATTGAATCGCCACACCATTTTAGAGAGCTGGTAGATTTAGAAACTGTTTTTATCTCTGCAAAACGTAAAGAAAACATACATTTATTAAGTAGTTCATTGGTTTCAGCGGCCAATTTACCAGATTTCAATCAAAGTGTGATATTATCGAACAGTCGTCATTTTGATGCGCTTAGTAAAGCTTTCGACGCTATTGAAAATGTGGAATATGGGTTTGCGAACAGTGTTCCTTCCGACTTAGTTGCTATAGATATCAAAGATGTGCTATTCCATATCGGGAGCATTACTGGAGAAGTAAGCAACAATGAAATATTGGGAAATATTTTCGGAAAATTCTGTGTGGGAAAATAAAGAAGCTTTTTTTTAAAATTACAGAACTGTAATAAGAATCATTCATACAAATTAATCAGAAATTTAGAGAAAATTATCCTCGTTATTTCGCCCAAACTTCATCCACACATACAAAAGAGGCTTCGCCTACTGTTTTTCTATACAAGCAAAACTCAGCCCCGAATGCGGTTGAATAATTTAATCGGCTCAACCACTTCGTGGTTGCTGGGACTTTTTACATTTTATACCGTGAGTTTTATCGCCTTGAGCCCTAAACGACAATTTTGTCATAAAAATGGTTTTGCTTCGCAACAATTTTTTCGCCAAAATATTTATTTCTATACTTCTATACCCCCTGCTTTGCACGGGGTTACTAATATTTGGCACCTTCAGCGCCATAAATCTGTACTGTGAAACTCACGATAATTCACATTCAACCACTTTGTGGCTGAGTTACAATTATAGGCTTTGACCGTGAAGTTGATTGATTCCAGTTTCTATTTTAGCGCTGAAGGCGCGTAATGTTAATAACCGCTGGTGAAGCCAGCGGTTATTCTACACAAACTAAACTCAGCCCCGAATGGGGTTGAATAAATCATGGGTTTCAATCACTTAGTAGCTTAGCTTTATCAATACTTAATTGCAGTTACATTTTTGGTAATGTAATCAGCATCAATAAATAAGATTGATTTTTTTTGAATTTGCTTTTCTCTTGCTTCAGTTGGAGAGTTTGCGAATCCAATATTTCGGGAAAGAATAAAACCTAAATAAATCAAGTCTTGTGTGGGTGCTTTTGAATTTTGAATATTGGCAAAAATTGCACAATCTGAAGTGGCTTCTGATTTGATTTGATCTGCAATTTTATTCATAAACAGTTCTTCTTTTTCGGAATTTTCTGGGGTAATATCCATAAAAAAAAGATTTATCGATAATGCACAGGTCACTACGCCAGCAATGATTGAAGACCATTTAACAGTATACAATTTCAACAGTTTTGAGCCAATCATAAGTAGTATAATTATACTTATCAATGATTTTTCGAACAAATATAGGTGAAGTGCATTTGCGTTCATAAATATCAAAACATGAATTATTACCGGCAAAACAAAAAGCATCATTAGCTGACGATCGATGGATTTTACTTTTTTGTAAAATCTAAAATAAAATGCAGGAATAATCAAAAACAAAAGCGCACCAATTAAGGAAAGCGCTTGAATTCCGTTATTTACCAAATATTGGAACACAATTCCATTATTAATAGCCACACCTTCTCCACTATATTTATGTCCAAACCAACCACTTCGTTCCACAAATCTAATTCCTAATCCCTGAATCATTTGGTGAATAGAAGAGATATATAGTAATTGAATAAAGAACAAAATCAAAGGAGTGATGGATGAAATTAGGATGAGAAAAATTATTTTCTTACGACTAACCCACTCTTTATTAAATAGTAACATCAGAATTAATATAGCGGCGAAAATAATTCCCAACCATTCAGTATAAACAAATAAGAACAATGCAATACCAAATTTGACTTCATTGCGAATGAAAAACCTATTCTTAGATTCATGTGTTGATATTAGGAGTTTTAAAAAATAATAAGAGGATACCAACCAAAGTGGAATTGCTAAAGTTTCGGAAAAGTACATTCTGCTAAAACTATAATTTGAAACTGGTGCTAACAAAAATATCGAGACCCATAATAAAGACAAATACATCCCGTAGGAGTCGTCTTTTAATCGCATCAGCAAGATTTTAAATAAATAAAGCGCTGACACAAGTTGTAACAATGAGTTCAGAAGCATCAACATAAGCTTATTACTCCCAAGTCCAGTAAGTTTTTCGAAAAAATAGGCTAGTTGAAATACAAACGGTGGATACGAAACATAATAATTATTTCCAACAGAATCTTCAATACGTTTATACGGAGTTATGAATTTATCTCCATTATTTTGAAAAGTTTGAACTGGCAAAAAGGCATAATTAACGGGAGATTTTTCATCCCAACACTTTAATGTAGTTAAAACTTGAATTGAAGCATTATCGGAATAATCAACAGAAGATGTGATATACGCTTGTTTACCCAAGAAAGAGATTAACCATAGTGAAAAAATAATTATAATGGGATACGGAGATTTCACAAAAACGATTTAAATTTTAACTCTTTACGATATCTATTCTTGCAAAAATAAGGTTTTTTGGTTAATGAAGTTTTATTAAATGATTTTTTTCAAAAAGGAGAACTGCTTTTGATTATGATAAGTGGGAACATGCACCCACAGCTCAAGTTAATGAAGAACTGTTTCTTTTTTAAAATCCTGCAAGTAATCCCAAACCCCCAATTAACAATCCGACACCAAAATTTATTGCTTTGATATATACAAAACTACGCTTAGAATCGGCTAATAAAGGAAGAGCGCCATGTCCATCCTGTACGATTGAATTGGCAAGTAATATACTGAATGGAATTGTCCCTTGAATAAATAATAAGATAAATAGATAATGAGGACCAGACTCAGGAATAATCCCAACCAATAATGCAATAATTAAAATTAAGAACATTGCATATTTAGTATTATTTACCCAATTCTCGATATCAATAAATTGAGTAAGTATTGCTAAAAGTAGAAGGGCTCCAAATGTCCACGCAAACACTTTAAAAAAGTGTTTTTTTATTACATGTTCCCATAAATGCTCTTCCAAAAAGTGCTCATTAACAGACAGAACGATAAATAAAGTAAATAGTGATAACACTAAAAATAATATATTTTCTCCACTCCACTCAAATCCATGACCATGTTCGTGTTTATCTGCATCAACTTCATGATCACTATGCGTTTCAACAATTGATTTACTAGAAGAAATAGCTTCAGTTGATGATTGATTTGAGTGAATATTTGTTTCTTCTATATGGACTGCTGTTGTATTTTTTTCAGGTCCGTGATTATGAGAAATATGTCCACTAGTTAAAGAGGCGATATAAATAATAAGCATAGCCGAAAGCATAAACCGCGGGAACGTAAAATTTTTCCATTTTAGCCAAATCAGTGAAGAATCTGGAGCAACTGGAAGTTTATCTTCTAAGTGAAGTTGAAAATGTCTGTTATTTAAATTTAATGGACGTTTGCTTTTATAAAAAGTATCTGTTATCCAACCTGTTAAAGTAGCAATTACAATAAGCAAAGCAGACATTATTATTGTAGTTTTCGGAATCATAGAAAACATAAAGAATGCTTCATCACCAAAAGTTGTACTAAAAGCTGCCACGATAGCTCCCAGAGTAATAATGCCGTGGGTATAAAGCGATACAATTGTAAAAGCCCCCAAACAGCCAGGAATTAGACCAATAAGTGCAGCTAAAAACACTTGAAGATATCTGTTTTTATTGAGTAATTGTGCCCATGCACCTCTTGTCTTTACATTAATATATTCTATGATTAACATCATAACCATCACTAAAATGGTAATTGTAAAGCCTTCAGAAAAAATATCGAAAAAGTTAATATTGTTCATTTTTTTATCACTTGTTTTTATTTGCTTCTTGTTGAGTTATGTAATCCACCAATTGGCTGAATGGAAAAGAAAATCGGAATGCGTGTCTAAGATGGTGATTTTTTTTTATTTTTAATTTTTAGGTAATTTAATGCTAATTCTTTGAAGTTGACAATATTTCTGATTTTTTAATTTACTCTTATGTTTTTCTTAGATTTTTATTTATTCCTCATAAGTTCATACGTTTCACGATTCTTTTCTCTGCATTCCTTTCGACTTTATGAGCTTTCGATCCCGAAAAAAAAGAAATTTCCAATTTCGTGTTTTTTCGAGGATCCTCGAAAAATTAAAAATCAAAGATTTTTATTTTTCGGGACTTTACAGACTAATTCCACCACTAAGACACTCAGAGCATTTATCTAACAGTTTACTGGTAGACTAAGAAACATTTATCTATCAACTTGCTGGATGACTAAGATTCACTATTTCTTCGCGGTAAATGGTTCAGGGCAAAGGGTTCGCGATGCGTGGCGCTTTTACCTTGTACCTTTTACCCTGTCCCTTGTGCCATTTTATCCCCTCTACCTTTTCACTCTTTGTTCTTCTTTTCACGTTTTCCACCTATCTAGCAAACATCGTTTCGAAGGGAGTTCTATTAATTAATGAACGACCTAAAGTAATTTCATCGGTATATTCTAATTCATCACCAATTGATACTCCACGGGCAATAACACTTACTTTTAAGTTTTTATCCAATGAATTTTTGTAAATATAATAATTTGTAGTATCGCCTTCAATGGTTGATGGAAGAGCCAGAATCAGTTCTTTTACAGCACCTTGGGAGATTTTTTGAAATAATGTTTTGAAATTCAAATCTTCGGTACCAATACCTTCCATAGGCGAAATTACACCGCCGATAACGTGGTAAATACCAGTAAATTGACGTGTATTTTCTATCGCAATAATGTCACGAATATCTTGAACAACACAAATCAAACTATGATCACGACGAGGATCACTGCATATTGGACAGACTGGAGTATCTGAAATATTATGACAATTACTACAATAATGGATATCCGTATGCAAAGCAGATATTGAAGAGGTAAAGTTCATTGCTTCCGTTTCCGAAAATCGAAGTATTTGTAGTGCCAACCGTAATGCCGTCCGCTTCCCAATACCCGGAAGTCTTGAGAGTTCATTTACTGCATTTTCTAGTCGTTTAGACGAATAATTTTCCATATTAATTCACAACCAATTGTAGACAACTAATTCAAAAGTTCAGGAATTGTTCACTTTTTTGAATTAAGTTTGCGATTATTTTGCAAATTTACCAAAAAAACGGCAACAGATGACAACTCAGCAGATGATATTTTGGAGTTTTATTGCATATACCTTATTGCTATTTCTAATTACTTGGTTAACAGCTCGCAAAGCAAATAGCCATTCTTTTTTCACGGGCAATAAACGAAGTCCCTGGCCCATAGTAGCCTACGGAATGATTGGAGCATCGCTCTCTGGCGTAACATTTATGTCTGTACCTGGCTGGGTCGGCGATCGCTCGTTTTCTTATTTATTAATGGTATTAGGTTATTTTTTGGGATATTTGGTGGTTGCATTTGTTTTATTGCCCCTTTATTATCGTCTAAATTTAACCACAATATATACTTATTTGCATCAACGATTTGGATTTTGGTCGTACAAAACAGGGTCGTTTTTTTTCTTACTATCAAGAACGCTTGGCGCTTCATTGCGTATGTTCTTGGTGATTATGGTATTGCAAAAATTCGTGTTTGACGGTTGGAATGTTCCGTTTGAACTCACTACAATTCTATTTCTTGTCCTAATTTTAATTTACACATTTAAAGGTGGTATAAAAACAATTATTTGGACCGATACTCTGCAAACTACTTTTATGTTGTTATCGCTCGTGGTTAGTATTGTTTTGATTTATCAAGCATTAGATTTAAGTTTTAGCCAACTTATCAGCAAGATAATGGATAGCGATTATTCACAAGTAGTATTCACCGACCCAAAGAGTAAGCTTTGTTGGTGGAAACAGATTTTAGGTGGAATGTTTATAACAATCTCAATGACAGGGCTTGACCAAGAAATGATGCAAAAGAACTTAAGCTGTAAAAGCATCAAAGATGCTCAGAAAAATATGCTTTCATTTAGTGTAGTTCTTATTTTTGTAAATATGCTGTTCTTGATTTTAGGAGCTAGTTTATATATTTATGCAACTCAAATGGGCCTATCTGCAAAAGGGGATGCACTTTTTCCAATAATTGCAATTAATTATTTAGGACCAGTTGCTGGGCTAATCTTTGTTATCGGCTTAATTTCAGCATTATACCCAAGTGCAGATGGAGCGCTTACTTCATTAACAACTGCTTTTAGCATTGATTTTTTGCGATTAGATAAGCGAACAGATATGACTGAAAAGAAAAAAGTGAATATTCGTCACTTAGTTCATATTTCATTTGCGACACTCTTTGTTGGAGTAATCATTTTCTATCGATATCATAGCACTGAACATTTAATTTCAACCTTGTTTTATATTGCAAGCTTAACTTATGGACCATTGTTAGGAATGTTTGCCTTTGGGTTGATTACTAAACGAAAGATCCCAGATTTAGCAATGCCATTTATCGCTGTTTTTGCTCCATTGCTTGCCTATTTACTCGAATTATTTGTTGCAAATTATTACAATTATAAGTTTGATTTTGAACTTCTCCTAATCAATGGAGCCATCACATTTTTGTTGATGTTTATCGTGAGCTTTTATCCTTCAAAAAACGAAAACTAATGAGCCAAAAACATACAATTATATTAAAAAAAGGGAAAGACGAAGCCATTCGCCGTTTTCATCCTTGGATTTTTTCGGGTGCTATTCATAAAATAATAGGCGAACCCGAAGAAGGAGATTTGGTAAACGTGTTATCTGCAAATCAAGAGTGGCTAGCCCTAGGTCACTATGGTTCTGAAAGCATTGCAGTAAGAATTATCTCTTTTGACAATATTGAAATAAATCAAGAGTTTTGGAAAAACAAAATCAATAATGCTTTCGAAGCAAGGAAAAAATGTGGATTAGTAAATAATAAAAAAACGAATGCTTTTCGATTAATTTTTGGCGAAGGAGATGGAGTTCCTGGGTTAATTATTGATATTTACCATCAAACCGCTGTTATTCAGTGCCACACTCTTGGAATATTCAATGCAGTGAATGATATTGCAATAGCACTAGATTCGATTAGTGAATTAAAGTTGGAGTGCATTTATAATAAAAGTAGTAGCACCCTTGGAAAACAATCAAAACAAAAAGTCGAGGATGCTTTTATAAAAGGCTCATTAACTTCACAAATTATCACTGAAAATGAACATCAATTTTTAGTTGATTGGGTAGATGGACAAAAGACAGGTTTTTTTCTCGATCAACGCGATAATCGCCAGCTATTAAGCAGGTTTGCAAAGGATAAAACCGTGTTAAACGCATACTGCTATAGTGGTGGATTTAGTATTTATGCCCTAAAAGCTGGTGCAAAAGCAGTTCATTCTGTAGATGCATCTCAAAAAGCTATAACACTAACAGAGAAGAATCTAGAACTCAATAATTTTTCATCTGATAACAATCCTGTAATCCTAGAAGATGTTCGAACTTATCTTCAAAACTGTCCGATGTTTGATGTCATTATTTTAGATCCACCAGCATTTGCAAAACATCACAGCGAGAAGGCACAAGCCATTAAAGGATATCGAAACATTAATGCAATGGCAATTAAAAAGCTAAATAAAGGAGGAGTATTATTTACCTTTTCATGCTCACAAGCGATGGATCGAAACTTATTTCAAAGTACGGTTGTATCAGCAGCAATTTTGGCAGGACGCCAATGTAGAATCCTCCATCACTTAGATCAAGGCGCTGATCATCCTCTGAATGCTTTTTATCCTGAAGGAACTTATCTGAAAGGCTTGGCGCTTGTATTTGATTAGTATAAACTCAAGTTGTTCTATGTCAAATATATTCAAATTCAGTTAATGTACTCTTTAATGGCTTGAAAACAATAAAAATCGTTTACTTATCGATTTTTGTCAATAACAAATTATGACTAAAAGCTAGGGAAATAACTCTATAATACCGCTACGGTTTATGTAATAGTCCAATACAATTTCCATCGTTTGCACTATAACATAAATTCTATCGGCATTAACCATACTAAATTTCAAATTGTCCTTTGGACTAATTTTAAATAAGTAATGGTATAAGATACAATTATCATATTCGCCTTTGTGTGCGCTCATTTATCAATACCAATAAAAAGCTAGAATTAGTCTGCCCCTAATATTCCATAATTACACGACAAAACCCTATGTAAATTTATTTTCTTCACGTAAATATATTTTACACCAAAATGTATTTACAAAAAATAATTAAACCTATTATACATCTGATTTTCATCCTATTACAAACATTTATTGAAATAATATTTTTGTTTGGAATATTTATTGAACACGGGTACGCAAAACATATAATAAGTAAAAATGAAAAAAATTTACATTACCTTAATTCTAGCAATCACATTATCTGCTACTTTTGCTCAGCACAGTGGACAACAAGCTATTTTTGACGCTACAGCAACAAGTTACATTGATTATGGAAAAGGTGTTGATTTGAAAGGTTATTATACAGAAATAAGTAACGGAACTGCCATGACCATTACATTATGGATGAAATGGGATAAAAAATCAGTTGCGGGTGTTGGCACTTGGGCAAATTTTTTTACTCTAACAGATACTACAAAGGTAGATGATGGTGTATTTTGGGTACAACATAGTCAATATAATGACAAAATTGAGTTTGCACTCACAACATCAACAGGTCGTCAATTTATTCAATCCAATACAAATCCACAAGAAGGAGTTTGGTATCATATTACTTGTGTTTTTGATGCTTCCCTTGCTTCAAAAAACATGAAACTATACATTAATGGAATTGAAGAAGCTACTCGTAATACAACAGGAAATATTCGAGTTTTTGAATCCAAGACAAAACTAAATGTAGGTCGTTGCCCTGCGAAATTTCGAAATTTTAATGGAATGATTGATGAAATCTCTGTATGGAGTAAAGCATTAACTCAGGCAGAAGTTGTTAAAATCATGAATAATCCAGAATCAGTAACTCAATTAGATTATAAAGCACCTAAACTTATCGGTTATTATAATTTTGATAATGGAACTGCCAACGACCTAACCCCAACTGGAAATAACGGAACAAATGCAGGCACCGTTACTTTTACAAACATCAGTTCTTTGCCTGTAGAACTTGTAAATTTTGATGTAGCAATGACAAATGGAAAACCCCTCATCCAATGGGCTACAGCTACAGAAACCAACAATAATTTCTTCACTGTTGAGCGTTCTTTTGACGGAGTTTCAGCAGAAGCAATTGCAACCATTGATGGTGCTGGAAATAGCAATAGTATTATTAGTTATGATTTTATAGATCAAAATTCATCTAAAGTTGGTGTTATTTATTATCGAATTAAACAAACAGATTATGATGGCACTACAGAAACTTTTGCTTGGAAAGCAATAAACACAACATCCACTCAAACGAGTTTGCTAAAAGCATATCCAAATCCTAGTACAGGTATTATAAACCTTTCATTAACTGGTACAACTTCATTACAAACTACAGTAAATATTTTAGATATCACAGGTCGCTTAGTTATGAATCAACAATTTGAATCAAGCGATTATTTTTCAACTACACTTGATTTATCGTCAACTTTACCTGCTGGATTATATTATATTGAAGTAATTAATAATAATCAACGTTTGATTGAAAAAATCATATTAAAGTAAATTTCACTTCCACCAAAACCGCAATAATCACACATCCCTGTCGGACTTATTCAGCAATGAATAAGTCCGTTTTTGTTTTATTGATCAAAAAAATGAGGATAAAGGTCAAAATTAATAATGTAAACAAAGTTTTAAAACGTAAATATTTTTTACACTTTAAAACCTTCCGAAAACAATTCAAGAATTTTTATTAACCTGATTTTCAATAACATACAAACGTAATCATAAAATAATTTGATTTTTTGGTCTATTAATTGACAAGTGGGGCATATAACAATAAAAAAACAATAGTTATGAAAAAATATTACTTCACATTCGTTTTAGTTTTAACAATATCAATATTATTTGCACAACACACCGGACAACAAGCAATATTTAATGCTACTTCTAACAGCTATATTGATTATGGAAAAGGAATTAATCTATCAGGATATAATAATAAATTAAGTAATGGCACAGCAATGACTATTACCATGTGGGTTAAATGGGGTAAAAAAACTGCTGCTGGTGTTGGCGAATGGGCTAATTTATTCACTTTGGCAGATACAGCAATAAGTGGAGACAACGGAGTTTTTTGGGTACAACATAATCAAACCAATACAAAATTTGAATTTGCATTAAACACCCAAACATCAGGTCGTCAATATATTCAATCAAACACGAATCCTGTTGATGGAGTTTGGTATCACATTGCTTGTGTTTACGACGCTTCGCTATCTACCAAAAATATGAAATTATATATCAATGGAATTTTGGAAGCGTATAATGATGCTAAGGGTAATATTACAATTTTTGGATCAAAATCAAAATTAAATGTTGGTCGTTGGCCAAATCCAACAAACAATTATCGTTTCTTTGATGGAATGATTGATGAAATTTCTGTTTGGAGCAAACCATTATCAACTGCGGATATAGTAAGCATTATGAATAACCCAGAATCGGTAACAGGAAGAAATTATAATGCAGCTAAGTTAATTGGTTATTATAATTTTGACACAGGAACTCCACTTGATTTATCATCATCAGGCAACAATGGAACAAATGCCGGAGGAGTTACATTTACAAATTCAGGATCATTACCTGTTGAACTTATAAATTTTGATGTTACTTTAAATAATGGGAAATCACTTATTCAATGGTCAACAGCTACAGAAACAAACAACAACTTTTTTACTGTTGAACGCTCATTCGATGGAGTTACTGCTGAAACTATTGCTGTAGTTAATGGTTCTGGGAACAGCAATGTTATTGTTAATTACAACCAAATTGATCAAGATACCCCAACTGGCATTGTATATTATAGAATTAAACAAACAGATTTTGATGGAACTACCGAAACATTTGCTTGGAAAGCAGTTAACACATCTTCGGCTCAAACAAGTTTATTAAAAGTATATCCAAATCCTAGCAATGGAATATTAAACGTATCAATGACAGGAATTTCGTCCGCTCAAACAACATTAAATATTTTTGACATCACAGGTCGCCAAGTAATGAGCCAACAATTTGAATCAAAAGATTTTTTCACAACCACTTTAGACTTATCATCAATGATTCCTGCTGGTTTATATTATGTTGAAGTTATTAACGACTCTCAACGATTAATTGAAAAAATCATCCTAAAATAAATATCACTCAAATAAAAATCCCAACTAACAAATCTCCCTATCGGACTTACTTCCCTAAAGTAAGTCCGCTTTTTTTTTACGAAATTATATTTACCGAATATAATTTAATTGGGGTTAATTAGTTACTCACCATTCGCTTATCACAAGAGATTCAAGACAAAAGGGCAATGTGACAATTGATTTTTTTATTGATTTTCAAATGAAGAATTGAAGAAAATAAACAAAGATTTTTTATAGTTTGAAAAATATATTTTTATTTTCTAAAAGTTCCTCCCCCCCTACTTTTCAAAGTGCCCCAGATTAATTCGATTTCAACATATAGGTATGAAACATAATACCCTTAGTTCTTAGATTTCTAAAAAAACAAAAAAGGCCTGCTCTTGCGAGCAGGCCATCCCACCATGAAAAAACTACATAAGTGTATGTAGCTTATCTTAAATATTTTAAGATTAATTATATAATCTATACATCTACCAATGAACAAATTCGAGAGACAAAGTTATACTAAAGAATTGGAAAAGTCAAATATTTTTGCATTTATTAACATCTAAAACAATTCAAATTTTACAATTTACTCACAATCAATACTTTAATTAAATGAATTTTTTATGTGAGCAAATCAGAAACATCAATTTACAAATTAGAAAAATATTATTAAACTCGCTTTTATAATTCACTTTTCAACTCCAGACAAACTACATTTTCAATATGATGTGTATGAGGAAACATATCAACAGGTTGAACTTTAGTAATTGAATATTTTTCTTCTAACAATGCTAAATCACGAGCCTGAGAAGCGGCATTACAACTCACATAAACAATCCGCTGAGCTTCAATCTCCAAAAGTTGACTAATTACATCTGGATGCATTCCTGCACGAGGAGGATCGGTAATTATCACATCTGGATGCCCATTGGTCTCCACAAATTGACCATTTAAAACTTTGGCCATATCACCCGCATAAAAAGTGGTATTACTGATATTATTTAGTAGCGAATTGGATTTTGCATCTTCAATTGCAGGTTCAACATATTCAACACCAATAACTTTTAATGTATTACGAGCTATAAAATTAGCTATTGTACCTGTGCCAGTATATAAATCATACACAATTTCATCTCCAGTTAATTGAGCAAAATCGCGTGCTATGCTATATAACTTATACGCCTGTTTGCTATTCGTTTGATAGAATGAGATAGGTCCAACTCTAAATATCAAATCTTCCATATACTCTTCTAAGTATGACACCCCTTTATATAAATGCACCGTTAAATCTGAGATGGTGTCATTTTTCTTTTCATTAATCACATAATTAAGAGAAGTGATTTCGGGAAATTCATTTGATAAAAAACTTAACATTGGAAAAATTGCATCATCAAGATATCCAAATACCACAATGAGCATTAATTGGCCATCGGGAGTAGTGCGGATCACAATATTCCGCATCAAACCAATCCACTGACGAGCATTATAAAAGGACAATTTATGTTCTAAACAGTAATTTCTAATCGTATTGCGGATAGTATTAGACGGTTCCGCTTGCAAATAGCAGGTAGAAATATCTATAACTTTATCGAAAATTTTAGGAACATGAAAGCCCAAACCTTCAGATTGAGGAATTGACTCATCCGAAATCTCAGAAGCCAAAAGCCAACGTCGATCTGCAAAAGCATATTCCAATTTATTTCTATAATAGTAGATTGGATCAGCGCCCACAACTGGAGGAATGGTTGGAATATTCAACTTGCCAATCCGCACAAAATTATCTTCAATTTGGTTTCGTTTATAATCAAGTTGAGCCATATAATCCATACATTGCCATTTACATCCGCCACATAATCCAAAATGTTGACATACTGGTTCCACTCTCAAGTGTGATTTCTTCTTAAAATTAAGAATTACCCCTTCCATAAATCGACGTTTTTTACTCACAATTCTAACATCTACAATATCTCCAGGAACTGCATAGGCAATAAAAACTACAATATCATTATAACGAGCAATTGCTTTTCCTTCGGCACCAGCATCTATAATTTCAAGATCTTCGATAATTAATTCTTCACGTTTGCGCATACTCATCTTTTGATTTTTTTGAAATGCAAAAGTACTGAAATAACAATTACGATTCTGCAATTTTTAGCATTAAAACTCAATTAGGGGCATCTTAAATTAAGAAATATGTCTATATAATAAATGATTTGACATTGTTTTCCTTCTAGTTTTAAAGATACTACAACAATTGAAGTTTTAAAGTGTATGATCAATCTCTGATTTATGATCAATTTGCCATATATTATTGAATTCCATCATGCTCCAAATTCAATATAAAAAATGAGTTAAAATATATTATTCAAAAAATGACAATTTATTTGTTTTGAAAATTAAATTTTTCTAATTTTACGACCAACAAAATCTCAAAAAACAATCATAATAATTTCAAATGAAAATTTTAGTTTTAAACTGTGGCAGTTCGTCAATCAAGTATCAATTGATTACGATGGATGGCGATGCTCAAGTGCTCGCAAAAGGATTAGTAGAGCGTATTGGGTTAGAAATGGGAGAATTCACTCATCGTCCCGAAGGATGTGAAAAACATTACATCCAAACTCCGATTCCAAATCATAAAGTTGGAATTAATTTAGTTCTAGAAGCTTTAACAGATGCTAATTATGGTGTAATAAGCAATGTTAACGAAATTTCAGCGTGCGGACATAGAGTTGCTCACGGTGGAGAACATTTTCCTGAAAGTGTACTAATTACTGAAGATGTTAAAATGAAAATATTACATCTTTGTCAATTGGCACCACTTCACAATCCTGCTAATTTACAAGGAATTAATGTAATGGAAGAGCTGTTGCCAAACATCCCACAAGTTGCAGTTTTTGACACTTCATTTCACCAATCAATGCCAACAGAAGCATATTTATATGGAATTCCATACGAATATTATCAAAATTACAAAGTCCGCCGATATGGATTCCACGGAACTAGCCATAAATTTGTTGCTCCTAAAGCAGCTAATCTGCTAGGAAAAGATTGGAATGACATGAAAATCATCACGTGTCACCTTGGCAATGGGGCCTCGATTGCAGCGATTAAAAACGGAAAATCAATTGATACAAGCATGGGATTTACTCCTGTTGAAGGATTAATGATGGGAACACGTACTGGCGACTTAGACTTAGGTGCTTTACTTTTTATAGCAGAACTCGAAAATCTTGATTTTAAGGGCATGAATAACTTGATTAATAAAAAATCAGGAGTTGCAGGTGTTTCTGGAATCAGTTCAGACATGAGAGATATCGAAGATGCTTATAATAAAGGAGATCAACGTGCAATAGACACATTAAACATGTATGCTTACCGAGTTAAAAAGTACATTGGAGCTTATACTGCAGCAATGAATGGTGTTGATTTAATCATTTTTACTGGTGGAATTGGAGAAAATGATGTTCACTTAAGAGAAATGATTTGCGATGGAATTTCGTGTTTTGGTGTTGATTTCGATAAAACTAAAAACGATGGACTTAGAGGAAAAGATGCTATAATTACTAAAGATGGTTCAAAAACCGTAGCAATGGTTATCACTACCGATGAAGAGTTTGTTATAGCTAACGACACATATCGAATTGTGAAATAACATACTATAATCTTGATTCTTAAAAAAAAAACAGAAAGTTAACTTTCTGTTTTTTTTTACATTATGAAGTTTTTTCTGTTGATGATTTGATAATATTTTCATAAATTTGCAAAAAAAACATGAGATTCAGAAAAAGCATATTAATATTCTGTATAATTCTAACAACCAGTAATTTAGTTGCTCAAAAAGCTAGATTAGAGTATTTAGGAATTGGTTATAATTTTTCTTATGCACCAATGAGCAGAGTTAATGAATTCATTGACTTATACAATGCCTCAAAAATAAAAGAGAGTGGTGCAGTAATAGAAACTGATATGGGTCACATCAAAAATTTAAATGGAATACATTTTACCATGGGAATAGCTATGGGAGATGTTCTTTTTGATGTTTTCTGGACAAAACGATCGAAAGAAGTTTTTGCTAATTACGAAACTCCTTTTCACGATGAGCGACATATTAAATACAGAACAAGCACTCTTGGGTTTGGCTTGTTAGCCCCAATTAAAAAATTTGACAAACTAGAAGTTTATGCTGGCTTAAGTGTTGATTTTGTTGCTGGAAAACTTCAAACATATATACTTTCTGATTCGCCAACAGCCTTGTTTAAAGACCTAAATAGCTTTATGAATTTCGGATTTGAGCCTGCTCTGCAACTTTTCTATCACCCTTTTGATGGAATTCCTTTAAAACTTGGCTCCAGACTGTATTGGCAAGCAAATTTGGGAAGTAATGATATGTCTGGGCTTGAAGTTGAGATGTATAATCATTGGAAAAAAGATATATCAGAATTAAAATCAGGGGGCAGTAATCTTGGAATTGTTTTTCAAGCACTTATCATTATTCCAAATTTCAAGATTAAATTACCCGAGAAAAAAGAGAAAGTATATGAAGAGGAAAAAGTGAAATTTCCTCAAAAAATCAAATATACAGCGACAATTACTGATAGTATTTCAAAACGTCCAATAAATTCAGTAGTTACAATTGTCAACAAACAAGGAGTTTCCAATAGTTTGGCCTCAAAATCTGGATTAGCAGTAACCGATTTATTCAATAATGATAGCTATAACATTTCAATCGAAGCATTCGGGTATCAACCAAAAACAGACATAATCAAACTTGAAGATTATCCATTAACTAGCATATCAAGAAATTATGCCTTGAATATGATTAAAGTTGGATCATCGGTTACTTTAAAAAATATCTATTTTGAAAAAGCATCTGCAATATTATTGTCTGAATCGATGCCAGAATTAAATAAAATCCTTCAATTTATGATTGATAATCCATTAATGGCAATTGAATTATCAGGACACACAAGTAGTGAAGGAAGAGATGATTACAACTTACAGCTCTCATCCGACAGAGCTTTATCCATAAAACGTTGGCTCAATGATAAAGGGGTAAGTGAAAACAGAATAAATACTATTGGCTATGGGAAAACTAAACCTGTGGCGGATAACAACACGGAGGATGGCAGAAAAATGAATCGAAGAGTAGAGCTAAAAATCATTAAAAACTAAATACAAGTTTTTAAACTTTGGATTTTCTGATAGCTCTTTTTTGAAATTGTTTTATGTTAAACTTACTTCCGTTTAATGTAAATTTCCACTCTTCTGTTTTTACTTCTTGATGGCTCGTCAATCTCATTAACCAATGGTTTAGTTCTCCCAAAACCTTTATATGAAAGTCTATTTTTCTCAATGCCATTATTAATCAACAGCTGATATACAGTATAAGCACGTTTAGTTGAAACATCATTAACATCATTGTCTTTACAGCAAATATGACCTTGAATTTCTATTTGAAGTGTTTTATTAGTTTTCATAATATTCAGCAAATTATTTACAGCAGGTAAAGACGAATCCAACCATTTATCTGAATCTCCATAAAAATTTATATTATCTAGGATGAGGGTCTCCCCTACTTTTGAAATTTTAATAACACTGTCAAGCTTAACCATTTCAACAGCCACAGCATTCTTTACCGTATTCTTCTTTGCAATTTTATCTTTAACGTTAGGACTTTTTGACTTGACAATTATAACTTTTGGAGGAGTTGCTTTTTCAAAAACCAGATCTACTCTTCGATGAATAGCACATCCATTTTCTGGCATTATAATGTGCTTGCAGTTTCTTTCTCCAAAGCCTTGGCAAACGGAGATAAACTTGACTTTCACCCCTTTTGAAAGCAGAAATTTCTTCACAAATAATGCTCTTTTTCCTGATAACATAAAATTGGAATCATCGGAGCCAACATAATCTGCATATCCAAAAATCAAAATCCCCTCTTTAATCTTTTGATCAGAAACCAATGTGCAAAAATCAGTTAATTTCAATAAACTTGAATCCTCCAAATTATACTTATCTGTCTGATAATATAATGAAATAGTATCTTGGGCTGCCATTAGGAATAAAGAAAATAAATTGATTATTCCAATTAATAAATATCGAAGATGATTTTTCATAAGAAGTTATGAATTAATTTTCAAAAATATATAAAAAAACACTGTAGTCCAATAAATTTTCAAAACTTTCAGGGGTTTTAGGAAAAGCTTGAAAAGAAAGACAAAAAATAAATTTGACTATCTATTTATAGCCCTAACATTGATTTTGGCATAAAAATAGTTTTGCTTTGCAACAATTTTTCCGCCAAAATCTCAATTTCAAGGCATATTTCGGCAAGCTCAACACATGCCTTCAGCGCCATAAAATATTATCAAAAATGAGTCTACTCCAAAAAATAAATTTACCTCTAACCCCGATAGATATCGGTACCCTAAAGACACTAATCTAAAATACTGATATTCAATGTTTCATCCTTAAGGAACTGAGCAAAAGAACGTTGAATATCAATATGATATACTTTTCGGAGCGCTATCAATAATATCGATAACGGACAGTCCTATAAATCAAACTCATTAATCTTATTTTCAACCACTTATGATTAGTCTTAAAAATAAAATCATTTTAATTATTCAGATAACAAATTTGATGTGATTTTTTTTATAATTTTGCGCCGTCATATAGGAAGGGGTGCCTTAACGAAAAGGGCTGAGATCAAACCCATTGAACCTGATGCGGGTAATGCCGACGAAGGGACATAGGCGAATTAACTAATTGAATGGATATTCCCTTTCATCTATTCGGTGTGTTAAACTAAAAAACAAAAAAAATGAAATTAAAAGGAACGATGTTGATTCTAGCTCTTGCGAGTTATTTGTCGCTAAGCGCACAATTCAGCATCAATGGCACGGTAAAAAATGCCGAAAACAATGAGCCGCTAGCTGGTGCTCACGTACTCATTAACAATCAGTTGAGAACTGATGTAACAAACAAAAATGGACAATTTGTCGCCACGAGTTTACCAAAAGGCAATTACACTATCCACGTTTCATTTGTTGGTTTTGAATCTTCGGAACAAACAATTGAGTTATCTTCAAACCAAACCATTGAAATTGTTTTAAAAAGAAAATCAATTATTTTTGAAGAGGTTATTGTAAAAGCTACCCGGGCCAATGAAAAAACACCTACAGCTTTTGAGAACATTAACAAAGATGAGATTCAAAAATTGAACGATGCGCGAAACATCACAGCAGTAATCGATCAATCGTTGTCGATGGTTACCACTTCGGATGCTGGTAACGGTATTGGGAATGTAGGTTACCGTTTGAGAGGAACCGACGAAACTCGAATCAATGTAACAATAGATGGAGTTCCACTCAATGACCCAGAATCTCAAGGTGCTTGGTTTGTAAACTTACCCGATTTTGCCTCTTCTGTAGATAATGTTCAAATACAGCGAGGTGTGGGAACTTCATCAAATGGAGCTGCAGCATTTGGCGGAAGCATGAACTTTCAAACACTTAAATTCCAACCCAATCCATACGCTCAAATCAACGAAATTTATGGATCGTATAATACTTGGAAGCACAATTTAAACTTTGGAACTGGACTCATCAACGGGCATTTTGCAATTGATGGACGTGTTTCAAAAATTACTTCAGATGGATTTATAGACAGAGCGACTTCTGATTTGTCCTCAATTTATTTGGCAGGTTCGTACTTTGGCAAAAAAACGATGGTAAAATTTCTGATTCTATCCGGGAAAGAGAAAACCTATCAATCGTGGGATGGCGTTCCTTCTTATATCTTGGATACGAACCGTACATATAATGGAATTGGCCAATACACTGACGAAAATGGACAAACGAAATATTACAACAACGAAACCGATAATTATACTCAAAGTCGTTATCACTTAACTTTCGCTCACGAATTCAACTCGAAATTAAACATTACTTCCGCTCTTCATTACACGAGAGGTTTCGGTTATTACGAACAATATCGAGAAGACGATTCGTATTCAAATTATGGCGTTGAAAATCAAATAATCAAAGATTCAACGCTGTATACCTCCGATTTAATTCGTCGAAAATACTTAGATAATTATTTCTATGGATTAACCATATCGGCAAACTATCAACCTATCGAAAAGCTATCTATAACTCTTGGAGGTGCCATTAACAAATACGAAGGAAACCATTTCGGTCAGGTTGAATGGATGCAATATGCAGTAAAACTTGCCAATGAATTTGAATATTATAGAGGAACTGGCGATAAAAGAGATGCAAATATCTATACAAAAATCAATTACCAGTTGATGAAAAAATTGAACTTATGGGTAGATTGCCAATATCGAAATATTGATTACAAAATCACTGGCATCGACGATAAGGCAAGAGCAATTGATCAACATCATAATTGGAACTTTTTTAATCCAAAAGGCGGAATTTCGTATGAAATCAACGAGAAAAACAACGTATATGCCTCCTACTCTATAGCTAATAGAGAGCCAACTCGTAGCAATTTAGTTGATGCTGTTGATACGATGCGTCCAACTCCAGAGCGACTTTATGATTTTGAATTAGGATATCATTTTTCACATAACAAATTCTCGTTCAACACAAATTTATATTATATGAATTATAAAGATCAACTTGTGTTTACTGGACAAATTAACGATGTAGGTGATGCAATTATGAAGAATATGAAGAAAAGTTATCGTGCTGGAATAGAACTATCTGCGATATGGCAACCCCTCAAATTCTTTAAATGGCAGATTAACACAACCCTTAGTAGAAATAAGATCAAAAGTTATAAAGAATTTGTCGATGATTGGGATACTGGAGTTCAGCACGATACATTGTTAGGAGAAACCAACATTGCATTTTCACCAGAGATTATTGCTTCGAGTGGCATTACAGTTAATCCTTATAAGAACTTCGAAATCACACTTTTGTCTAAATACGTGGGCAAACAATATATTGATAACTCCTCTAGTAAAGATCGAAAATTAAACGGTTATTTAATCAACAATATATCTTTCAGATACACTCTTAAAAGCAAAAACACAAGCTCAATTAGTCTGTTTTTCAGCATAAACAATATTTTTAGCGAAAAATATGAATCTAATGCTTGGATTTATAGCTATTATGTAGGCGGTGAGAGAAAAGCGTTAGATGGGTATTATCCTCAAGCTGGTCGGAATTTTTCAGGTGGAATTTCTGTGAAATTATAAAACTTATAACTATAAGGTATTAGCTATAATTAGTAACAATAAGAAAACTAGCGTTTTCTTATTGTTACTAATTAATAGTTGGGAAAACTAATCGACGTTTTTATAAATCATTTTATTCAAGAAAAAGGCATTATCACGATTTTTAGCGCCTTTACCAGAACTTTTAATTTTCTGATACCCATAAGATAAAAAGTAGTTTTTGTACCAATAATCAACTTGAGATTTTTCGGTTTTCACGATAAAATCGGAAGAATTCATCGGTTCAATTCTCGTTCGTTCGATATTCTGAACCACGTTATACCCATTTACAGCCATAGTCACTACATTTCCTTCAAAACTATAAGCCATCAACACATTATTGCTATCAGCATAAGCAGAAACTCTGGGTTTTAAATCGTACGAGAGCATTTCGTTTAATGAAAAATTATTATCCCATATCAATTTCCCTGAGTAATCAAATCCGCAAACGATTGCATTTGTATATCTATACCCTTCAAAATAAGTACGATTATTTGGAAAAGGTCGTCCATTAAAGTCATAATTCACATTTTCTTCAGTTCGAAATTCGGGATAATACGCCTCCGAAATAAATATCACCGATGAATCTGTTTTAATTATTGGATGGTTGAGCAATTGCAAATTAAGCGACAGACTCTGATCTTTAGGATTATCTAGCTCCACCTTTTTTTTCATCTTTTCTTGCTCTCTGGTAGATAAATACTTAAATATCATCTTGTTATACGAGAAATTATATAAATGCAATGAATCAGTTTTCGTTAAGGAAGGAATTAGCACCGAAAAGACTCCAGTATTTACTTCATTTGCCGGAGTAAAAAAGCCAAGCGGAATACTATTCTTTAAAACGTATGATCCCAAAACTAACATCGAATCATTATTAAGTTGAATAATTTTACATCTATTAAAAAAAACTGATGCATCAGAAGGTAATTCAAGGTTGGAAACAATCAATCCATCAACACTAATTCTATAAAGCACGATTTTATTTTCCTTTTTTGATATATCGTTTCGAACACCTACCAATAACTGTGTTGAGCCAGCAATGGGCGTCACAAATTGGACATAACTGTTTTTAACTTCGGGGAAATTAATTTTTTTCGGTAATGAATCTGAATATTTTAATTGATAAAAAGATTCGTTATTATCGTCGTAAAAGCTAAAAAGTGCACGATCTTCATCAGCATAAAGCACATTTGGGGTTAAGTCTTTATCTATCGGAAGTGAAATAATTGTTTTTAAAGTATCTTTCATTCGTATAGAAACCAGCTGATGAACGTTTGAGACTTTCTTTTTACCCTCATATTTAAAAATTAGTGCAACCACATTGCTATCGGAATAATCTATTTTTGGCTCCATAAATCTGTTTAATACAACGTCTGTATACCATTTTTTCTTAAAAAAAGCATCATAATAGACAAATCGCCATGAAGCTTGAGACTTAGACAAAATTTGATTTTCGAAGAACACGATCACTCCTTTTGCACCCAAGTTTATTACATCGTATGGATAAGCTTCTTCGGGTGCTTGCATTTCAATTCTAAATGGTCGGTCGGCTTGAGAAAACACAGAAAATACAGTTATCGATAGAATGAATAGGATGAGGAAATATTTGGATGGTTTCATAAAACAATTTTATACTGCAAACTTACATTATTTTCACGAAAAGAGGAACTTTCGGTTAAGGATTATAGAATATTGAGCAATTGCTAGATCAAAAGTTACAGATTAGACAAAACAATAGTCATCACAAATTATTTCACTTTTTTCTCTCTTGCCTTTTTCTGTTCAATGATGGCAGCTTTGTCAAACCAAGGTTTTGCTTCAGCATCACGATGTAAATTTTGGTATGTTATGCCAATAAATTGATGCGCTTTAGCATTTTCTGGGTCAAAATAAATGCACTTTTCAAAAGAAGTAATTGCCTCATCAAATCTTCCCAACATCCCTAACGTACTTCCCATATTAAAATATCCATCAGCATAGTTAGAATCAAGACTTAAAGCCTTGGAATACAATTCAAAAGACTTTAAATAATCTCCTTGCTCAAAGTAAATCATACCCAAATTACTCCAAGTAACGGCTTTGGTATTATTAAGAGCAAGCGCTTTTTGATAGTTTTCCATCGATTTCTTAGGATCTTTAACTCGATACCAAGCCAAGCCAAGTTGCTCGTAGCAATCGGGGTATAACGGGTATATTGAAGCGGCTTTATCAAATTGTTCTATGGCTTGAAGCATCATTGTTTTTTGAACATTTAAATCTGATTGTTCAATAGCTTTATCGCGAAGTGTTAGCCCCCAATAAAAATGCATATGTGCACTATTCGGCGATCGTTTCACATCATTGCTAAATAGTGTGTATTGATCTTTCCATTCGCTTGCTCTAACCATAGTTTTGGCACTAAACACAATTATCACAACACTAAATATAAGAACAAAACCAGTAGCTGATTTCATCCACTGCACTGTTTTAATTTGACTCGATTCAATAGATAATTTGAATAATCTCAACAACAAAAATACGATCGATATACAAAGACCCAACAAGGGTAAAAACATAAATCGTTCAGCAAACGACGACCCAATAGGCATAATAATATTACTATAAATACTCATTGAAACAACAAAAAAGAGAATTCCAAATACCATCGGAGATTTTTTTTTGATATTTATAACCGCCCAAGAAATTGCAGCAAGGTATATAATAAACGAGAGTAGGAAAGACCAGTTAGAAAGACCAACAATCGGAATTTGATTAAAAGAATAATCGCTAACCAGCTGAAAAGGAGCAAACGCAAGCCAAAGATATTTTCCTAAAAGCATCACCGCAGTGGCAAAATAGCTTGCTTTATCTGGAGTTGCATTCAAAAAACTATCAACAATCGAAACAGCTCCTGTTGGTGCATATTGCGACAAAACATGACTTCGGATAGCCATATATGCTACTATTGGAATAATCATCAACGCAGTGCTAATAATTATATTTTTTGGATTCGCTTTGGTAAAATACCACCCCATAAGTGGAAAAATTGCTAACATTGTAACGGCACCTTCTTTCGACATTAATGCAAGGAAGTAGCATACAACTGCCAGCGTCAGATTTAATATGTTATTTTTGATAAACCATTTGTGTAATGCCAAAAGCGAGAGCATTAAAAAGAAAAAAGACATTATTTCATCACGACTCTTAATATTTGCAACCACTTCGGTATGAAGAGGATGTACTGCAAATAATATGGTAATGAAAAATGGAATGATATAATGAAATTTTGATAAATACTGACGTAACACTTTGAATAGCAAAAGACAAGATAATGCATAAAAAAGTACATTAACAAAATGGCTTAAGGATGGGTTTTTTGGAGATATCTGCCATTCTACTGCAAACATCACTTGCGAAAGTGGACGATAGAGATTATCGGTGAGCATATTAATTCCAAATCGATAGGATGATTTTAATATAATTGGAATTCCAGAAACTCCCTTTTTAATAATCCAATTATCGGCTAATGCACCAAAATCATCAAGGACATATTTGTGTTGTAATGTATTGGAATAGAGCAAAAAGGTAAAAACAAAAATTATAAATCCAAGTATATAAACCTCATTAGATGAGCTTTTGGGAGCAATTGTAGGCTTATTCTGCTGTTGATTTCGTTTTTTCTTATCTGCAACCATAAACGATGTGGTTAATTTTGGAAATGAAGTTCAGAATAAGCAGATTCGTTTAATAATGCAGCCAAGGTAACTGGACCTACTGAATAAGTGTATTTTACACAATATCTAGAAGAAAAAAGTCCAAGTCCGTTATTGACATTCGTAATAATTGGCCGTTCTTCAATTATACTTGATGAAGATTCTGTTGCATTAGTAATATAATTCGAATAATCGGGACCAGCACCCCAAACCGATAAATACACAGGACCACATTTTCGAACAATCGGATCTGAGCCATCTAAATGCGGAATCCGAGATAATAACATGGTGAAAAAAGATTTTGGGCTCCAATTAAATGAAAAATTTGTCGCTGTTTCACTTACAGCCACTTTACCTACATATATTTTAATTGGACCATGCAATGTCCAATCAGGAGCTGTATTATATGGCTTTTCCCAATAATAAAATTCATAATACGCTTCATATCTTAACGCATTTATCATGGGCATATTAATTTTAATACTCCCATTTGCAGGTGTAAAATCTAATTGAGAAGATTGAGTGATTCGCAATGGATTATTAATATATTCGTTGGTAGGACTTGTAATAAAAGTTTTTGGATAAGGTAACTCAGAAAAACTAGACGCCATCAACTTACCCGAATATCTGTTTTTTACTTGTAATTCGTAGGTTGCAGTGGGCACTAAAACATCTCTATTTACATATAATACTTGATTGGTTGGATTATTCGGATTTGTAAAAATCCCAGAATCTTTAGGAATTTCGGTGGTTGTACTAAACATCAATGTTCGTATTGTTGGAGGAGAAGAAGCAGAATCAGTTTCGATCATAGAAACTTCAATTGAATCGTACAAAAGATAATTATCTTGGTTTTGAGCCGCAATATATAAATTTTCTTCGGTGATAAATGTTTTGTATATTTTAAGGTAATGTGCTGTATCTCCATAATTTAACAAGCCATAAACAACAACCTTAGCTGCAGATTCTCCATTCACTTCTAGTTTATTATTGCAAGAAGTAAATATTATTGAACCAACGAATAATAGTATTAATAGTAATTTTGATGATATTTTCATAATTCCAACTCAATTTAATGTTCTACCGATATTTTTTTTGCGTAAAACGAACTACAAACATACACATTTTTTTGAAAGTTACATTGATTAATTCGAAAAAACTTAATCTAAAGGATGTGTTTTAGGTCAAACTTTACTAATTTTACAATCTAGAAGTAAAACTTGGCAATTAAACACGATAATGGAAGAGCAAAACAATAATCCACTTCACGGCAAAACGCTCCAATCTATACTGGAGTATCTGTACAATCATTATGGGTGGGAATTAATGGGATATTATATAAATATTAATTGCTTCAACAACAATCCAAGCATAAAATCAAGTTTAGCTTTTTTGCGCAAAACGCCATGGGCACGGACAAAAGTTGAAGATTTATATGTTGAATTAATTGAGAAAGAAAAAAGAAAAAGCAAACAATAATTAGGTATTTTTATTCTGATTAACAACATATTAGAGTTTAAATTTTCACAAATCACGAACCAGAATATATAGAATTTGAACCAATTAAACGATGAACCCTCAAAGATTATTTTTCACATAATTTCTTAAAAAACATGAATAAGACTTTGAAAAAAATCATTTATTGACCTTTTTTATTATTTTTGCTAAAAAAAAATAAAAAACTAAACATTATTAGGATATCAGCTATGTTGCTAATATTTGTTAAACAAAAACCAGAAAGCAATTCATGTCATCATATTCAGAAATTATTAAAATTCTTCTAATTGCATTTCCGTTGATGTTCGCATTAATGCTGTTTACTACTGGTAACCGAGGTGTTCAATCGAATAAAATTCTCGGTTTCTTTATGATAATTACTTCCATTCAATTCTTATTTGTCATCGATTTAGGCTCTATTGAATTGATAAATCTGGGGTATTATATTGCAATTCCGTTAATGTTTGCAAACGCACCTCTTCTATATTATTATGTAGTAAAACTCACCTCTGAAAAAAGCATAAATAATAAGGTTTTTCTACTTCATTTCTTACCGTCTCTGATCATTCTTATCATTAACATCATCACTTATAGTCAATTGTCTGATGAGATCAAACTGCTTATATTAAACCAACAACCTTTAACAAGCATAAGTGCCTCTGATACCTATTTATTCAATATCTACAAAACGGTTTATCAAATCAGCAGTTTGTATATATATAATATTCAGGTGATTATATATGGAATTTTAATGCTGATGAGATATTTCAGACATCGAAAAACAATCAAATTATATTTTTCATATACCGAAAAAATTTCATTACAATGGATTCTGCTTTTTATTCTCATTTTTTGGGGAATAACTGCATACGAACTATTTTTATATGATCTTTATCGTGATTTTTACCATTATATTCTATTTGCATATATAGGATTTGTTGGATACTTTGGGTTTAAGCAACATGATATTTATGTTCAAGAAATTATTGAGGATAGCAACAATAAAACGAAAATCATAATTGAAGAGAGAAGTGTTGAAGTTAAAGAATTAGAGTCTATTAATAATGACCCATCGCCAATTCTGAACACAAATGAAAAAACCGAAAGAATTAGTTCTAAACAAGTTAACGAATATGTTAGCAGACTTGAGGCAATTATGATTACAGATAAACCGCATTTAAATAGCAACCTAAATATTTCGGAATTAGCGGAAATTTTAGGAGTTCACCGGAACACATTATCTATGATTATCAACGACTTTTATCATAAAAACTTTTTCTTATTCATTAATGAATATAGAATTGAAGAGGCAAAAAAGAAATTAATAGATCACAATTTCGACAATCTATCTATTGAGGGAATTGCTAAAAGTGTTGGTTTTAATTCAAAATCTGTTTTCAATCCTGCATTTAAAAACATCACTGGAGTAACACCAGCAGAGTATAAAAAGCAATACAGTTTATAAAGTACTAAAAAATGAATTTTTGAAGTTTCGACTCTTAAAATTCTGAAATATTACTCCGAAAAAGAATATTTCAATTTTTATCCATTCATTATCAATAGATTACCAAGATTTAAATTCAGTGCTATTTTATTAAAAATGGCTAGAAACTTTTAATAGATGTTCTAGTTTGCATATCAGAACGTATTGTTTTACCTCAAATAAAATATCAGGACTACATTTGCACCGATGAATTATTTTTGAATAGCATAGATATTTTTGAATAAATATATCTACTAAATAAATTTAATCAAAAAAACGCAGATTAGTTATGATGAAATCAGTTGTATTATTTTTTCTAATTGTCATTGGGCTTACTAAATTATCTAATGCTCAAACGATGGTTGTCAATGAAATCATGTTTAAACCAGGACCTTCTACATCTGGCTGTGATCAGCGGCTTGCTTGGCAGACCACTCCTACTTGTGGCAGAGAATACATTGAACTTTACAATTCAGATTGCAATAATGATTATGATTTAAGTGGATATGTTTTAGCAAGTGCCACAACTGTGGGAGTATCATCTGCCGTTGATAATGCTGGGTCTATTTGTTTTCCTCCAGGCACTATTGTCCCTGCTGGATCATTTTTAGTCGTTGGTGGAGGGAATGATAATAATGCCGCAAATGGAACATATAATTATCTTGCAAATTCTTTCGACTTTAAAATACCTACATATCTTGGCACCCAATATCTTTGTTTAAACACAGCAAATTCTTCATGGTTTTTGGGCAATATAGAAGGCTGGATGGCACTGTATGAGCCTAACGGTAATATACATTCTGCTGTTTACTGGTCGTCAAATCCGAATAATATTCTTACGGTTTCCGACTTTGCATACAATCCATGCTCCCCAACTGCATACACTGGAACCCAACTAAAATCAGCCAAACAAATCTATCAAAGTACACCAGCATTAATCCAATATATGGGTAATCCATCCGTTGTTGCTACCGGAAATACGTTTAGCAGGATGCCCGATGGAGGCACATTTCAACCAAATAGACCATCTACAATAGGACCGTTGAGAAGTAATCGATGTAATGATGGATTATGTTTAGCTTGTGGAAACTTACTTGTATCGTCCACTCCAGACACCTGCAGTGCACATAATGGAACTATCACTGCTCAGGTTGTAAACACAATTACATCACCTCCACCTTATACATTTAGCTTAACAGGAGCTAGCACGGCCTCACCACCAGCTACAACAGTAAATCCATACACTTTTTCGAATTTGGCAGCTGGAACTTATGTCGTAAAAGTTATTGATAGTTTTACTCCACCAAATACAACTATAGATACAATAATTGTAACAACTACTGGTTCTCTTGCTATTCAAAGTATCACATCTACTCCATCTGGTTGTAGTGGAAATGTTGGAACTGCAACTGTTGTGGCTAGTGGATCTGCCAGTTCATATACCTATTTATGGAATACGACTCCAGCTCAAACAACAGCAACAGCGACAAATCTGCCTCAAGGAAATTATTCTGTTACAGTTACTTCTGGTGGTTGTGTAGCTACATCAACGGTTACAGTTACAAATAATGGAGCATTAACTGTTCAGAGTATAACTGCAACCGCAGCTGGTTGTAATGCAAGTGATGGAACTGCAACGGTGGTTGCCACAGGATCAACTCCTCCATACACTTATTTATGGAATACAACACCACCACAAACAACAGAAACAGCAACGAATCTTCCTCAAGGAAATTATACCGTAACTGTAACATTGGGAGTTTGTAGTACAACTAGTTCAGTTCAGGTTACGAGTACAGCTGGACCGAGTGTTACTACGTCAAACACTCCCGAACATTGCAATAAAAATGACGGTACAATAACAATAAATGCCACATCATCAACTGGAACATGTACTTATCAATGGTCGCCAAGTCAACCTAATGTAGCTAGCTTAGCAAATCTTTCTGCAGGTTCGTACTTATTAACAGTAAGCGATGGTGGTGTTTGTTCATATCAAACTACAATTACAATTGTAAACCTACCAGGGCCAGATGCAAATTTTGCTGTGGATCCTGAATTTGCTCAACCGGGAACTTCCATAAATTTCACATCGAGCAACTCAGATGCAACCACTTGGAATTGGCAGTTTGGAGATGGAGCAACGTCATCAGGCTCCCCAAATATGTCACATGTTTATGAAAATCAAGGAAATTATATTGTCTATTTAACAATTGTTGATCATAATGGATGTATTGATTCTACCTCGCACATGGTAACTATTGTAACCGTGATAATTCCAAATGTTATTACTCCAAATGGAGATGGCGCAAACGATTTCTTTGAAATAAAAGGGTTGGAAGATGTGCCAGGAAAAAACATATATATATTTAATCGATGGGGAAGAAAAGTATTTGAAAGCCCTGATTATCAAAACAATTGGAATGCTCCTGGATTAGAAGATGGAGTATATTTTTACACCCTATGGATTGATGTATTGAAAAAAGAATATCATGGCTCTGTGACTGTATTTCAACACTAAATTATTTCTACAAATGAAAAACAAGAGTCTTTTAAGTGTTTTTTTCCTCTTAATACTTTTCAGTTCTCACGGACAAATAGTAATTAATGAGATTATGGTTATGCCTGGAACAACTTACAGTTCAAATCCTTCTGTACCTGGAGACAATTTGAATACAGATATTCAAGGAATGTATAATTATTCAAATGGAACATACAAAGGTCAAGAGTGGATTGAATTTTACAACCCAAGTTGTTCGCCGGTAGACATTGGTTGTTGGGTAATTCAGAATAATATAATGGACGGAACTACCGCAGAAGGTGCTTTTGTTTTTCCAGCTGGTACGATTATTCCGTCAGGTGGATTTTTAGTTTTAGGTGGCCCAAACGCTGTTGGAGTCACTATGCCAATTAATACTGCAAACTTGATTAATATAAATTCTTGCGACGGTTCTTCATCAAACGTTCGCTGGCATTTGGCAAATGGAGCAGGATATTTAGTCCTTTTAGACCCAAATTTATTAGTAGTAGATGCTATATATTGGGATCAAAGTGCAGCACAATTGCAAACTGGTGGTGAATATGATAACATAGATGCATGTATGCCTTACGTTGCAACATGCAATCACCCAGCAATAGCTTTGCCAATGGCTAAAACAATTCCTGGAATTGAATATATTGGCGACTGTAGCTCATCTACGGTTGGTGCTACATTTATTGGAAAAACTGCCTACCGAATGCAAAATGGGGGTATGACGTGGGGTGTAGGCGGAACTCCAACACCTGGTGCATCAAATTGCCCAAATTGCCCTCCATTAAGTGGTTCATTATCTGTACAAATTGCGATTGATAGTGCTACATGTGGACAAAATAACGGTTCACTCACAGCTAGCCCAATCGGTGGAAATGCACCATATCAATATTTATGGTCTACAACTCCAAGTCAAACTACATCCACAATAAGCAATCTATCAGCAGGTTCATATTCGGTTACTGTTACAGATAATACTGGATGTCAGGGAGTTGATACTGCAATAGTTTATAATTCTAATGGATTATCCGCAAGCACAGATTCCACCAACGCTTCTTGCGGATTAGCAAATGGATCATTAACGGCTCACGTTACAGGCGGCACACCTCCATACGTATATGGTTGGAGTTCTAATCCTGAACAACAAACACAAACTGTTACAAATATTATAGCAGGTGTTTATTATGTTACCATTACCGATGCAAATGGATGTTCAACCACTACTAGTGGGACAATTCTGGATTCGGGTGCAATATTTATTCAAACTTCTTCAACACCGACACATTGTAACCAATCAAACGGAACTGCTACTGTTTCTATTCCTGTTGACATACAAAATGCTACTATAACTTGGAACACCACTCCTACTCAAAATACTGCAACAATTATATCGTTATCATCTGGATCATATTCTGTAACTGTTGACAATGGAATTTGCCCAGCAACATCCCAAGTAATGGTTGATAATATTGCAGGTCCAAATGCTCAAATTCTTGCATTACCGAATGTTGTATCTATTGAAAACCCAAATGTTATATTTGTTGATCAATCAACTGGGACAAATATTAGTTCTTGGAATTGGAATTTTGGTGATAATCAAACATCTACAATTCAATCTCCAAATCACAATTATACTTCAACTGGTATTTTTAATGTTAGCTTAGTTATTACTGATGAATTTGGATGTTCTGATACTACTTTTACTGTTATTAAAGTAAATGATGTTTTTTACCTGTTTATTCCAAATGCATTCACTCCAGATTTTAATAGTTTAAACGAAACATTTGGGCCAAAAGGGATGGGTTATGATTCAGAAAAATATTCAATGCAAATCTATAACCGCTGGGGCGAAATGATTTTTAATACTAATATTTTTGAAAAAGGATGGAATGGGACAAAATATAATAGTGGTTCAAAAAATGAAATTATAGAAGGTGTTTATGTATACAAAATTCTGATTGCAGATAACAACGGAAAATTTCATAATTATGTTGGAAATGTAAATGTTATAAGATAGCCAAAGAAATAATTATAGGACTCAATAATCACCCAAAATAAAAAAGTGTAATAACCCTTAAAATCACTTTTCTTTCCCCCCGATTTGGTCGCACAACAAATTCGTGCGGCCATTTCATTTTTACATAACACTTATTGTATCAGGTCTTTTTGATTATCTACTCAAGAAAGCATTATTTCATTTTCTTAAATAGCCCAAATATCTCGTGTCCAATGTTTAACTCTGGATTTAGCCTGATTAACGAATTGTGTTGATATAAGCAGTATAAATAGGTCACTAACTTTGAGTTGTTTTGGATATACCATTTTTTCAATACATCACTTTTAACCAACTCAACATTAGATATTTCACTGGCTTTTTCGTTGATAAAGAAATCAGCATTCATTTTTTTTGAAACTGGACTCATTAATTTTTCAGCCTGCTTCCACCCTCTTCCTCGTATCGTAGTCTTGATTTTATAAGTGTAATAATCAATCGGGTTTAAACCTTTTTTGATCATCAAATCTTTCAACCCTTTTCCATCAAAATAATTTACATGATTTATTAAAAGCTCTGAAGCAGAATTAGTTAACTTCGATGTAATATAATGTTTCCAAACATCTTCGTGACCATTAGGGGTAATAAAATGAAAATGTCCTCCACGAGCGAGATAACGATTCACATTGGTAATTACTTTCGAAATATCAGTTACATGTTCAAGGATATCACGCCCGATAATTAAATCAAATTTTCCATCACATTCACTTATAAAATTATCGGGAACAGCCAGAATCGTTTTGTAATGATGATGAACTTGGTTAAAATCAAGCACTTCCTGATTAATATCCATTACGGTAACTTCAATTTTTGGAAAAACAAATTGTAATCCAGCTAAAAAATAGCCAGATCCTGGTCCTAATTCTAAAACTGAGTGAGGATTTATTTTCTTACGTTTCAGCGAATAGCCAAAAACCACTCCCCTACGAAAATTACGAACACAGTTTTTCTGTTGCTCTTTGGCGCTAGTCCGTAGTGATTCTTCAATATAATAAGCCAAACATCCTTTTGAAGTTTCCTCATCATTCAACATTGGATCGAGTTGAATGTGATTACATTTTGGACATTTTACAAGTTGCGATGTTTTGATATCCCAATAGTCAACAGTTGATATTAGTATACCCGTTTTTTCATCACAAATTTTGCAACCCTCTTTTCTTACAATTAGTTCACCCGATATTGGTGTAGGTATTTTTCTTAATAAACTTTGAATCATTAATTTTAAATTTAATCATCGTTTAATTTCTGAGCGAGCAAAGAGGATATATTAATATTCAATGGGTCCAATAAATCCAAATCTTAAAAAACAAATATACAATTTATTGCAATATTCTACGAAAATATTCAATATTATCAATCTTTTTCTTCGCCTTATGGCTTAGAAAAGTAAATAAACTTGTTTATATTCAATACAAAAAACTAAGCCCCAAAATTAGTGATAGCTTAATGAATAATCATCAATTACCGAAATACCAAAAAGTCCTTTTTTAATGGTTAACGTAATGACATTATTTTCTTTAATAGCCTCAAAATCACGAAAGTATTGAACCCCCCAATAATTATTATACGCTTCATTTTCAAATAAAACAATGGTTTCGCTTCTTTCAGAAAGCAATTTATACTTTTGAGTTTCAGTGTGTTTATTTAAATAAAAGGTCCCATTCAAAATAAGGAAAATTGAAAACAAGAATGGCAGAAATCCCCATATTTTGAGAAACGGACGTTTCATTATAGCAATTTTTTGACTATAAGGTGCAATTAAATTGGGAATCGAAATTTGAATATTTTCATTCTTCTGAATTTTGGCCAACTCTCTAAAAAGCTGCATAATAAAAGGAATCACAATGTAAATCGATAACATCACTTTCATTGGAATAAACGTAACAAAACCATAGATACTAAAGACCGTTATGTTGAAAAAAATGACTAAAAAAGTGGTTATTAAATCTGTTTAAAAAAAATAAATAGTATCTGTTAATATTTGCCTAAACGTGGTTTTTTTAATTACAATTACTGCATTATATGAAATTGGAACTATTAAAAAGAATAGAAGAAATGCTGATGGAATGGATAAATTCAAAAATAACATGATTTGAAAGCATAACAGCGGAATGAGAAATATGAATGAAACCCACAATTCAAAGGTATTATACTGAGACATTTTCGACACATAGTAATCGGAATTTACAAATTCTTGATATTTCATCTGGGCATTTTGTTTCGCCCGCTCCCTTGCTTGGTTTTTTAAATCGTCTTCAGAATAGACATTTGAACTTCGAGTGTATTGATTCGTAGAATTATTATAGACATGTCCCGTTTTTTCTCTCAATAAATTCTCATAAGCCTCGGTTAAATCAATAAAATCTTCGTGTGCTGTGGGACTAGAATTTACATCAGGGTGCAAAACACTTGCTCTCTTTCGAAAAGCTTGTTTAATCTCTTTTAAACCTGCATTTGGTGTTACACCTAATATTTGATACGGATCCATGAATTCTAGTTTTTCGCCATCGCTTCTTCTTTCAACTCTTGTGGCATTTTTTCGATGGCATATCGCAACGCAGTTCTAGGCATATTGGCTTTGTGGGCAACTACATATTCAAAAACGTCATGTTCATGTTTTTGGCAAGCAACTTTAAGCATCCATCCATATCCTTTTTGAACCATATCATCGGGATCGAGTAATAAAATATCTGCAATTTCAAAAATATCGTTCAAAAACAAGCCTTTTTTAGCTGGAACAATCAGCGAAACTGCAGCCGCTCTTCGCATCCAACGATTTGAAGAGGTTGCCCATTTTTTCAACACCTCAATTTTATCAGGAAACATTTCGATATAAATTCCTACAGTATGATTGCAAAATGTATCGCACGAAGCCCAGTTATTGATGTAACTATTTACCCAACGCTCAAATAAGATGATATCTTCAACCACGAATTTCTTATGAAGTTGATATGACCAATTGCATGCAATAAACGACTCTTCCATAAAACCTGATTGCCAAAACTGTTCACAAAAATCAAGGATGGTTGCTTTTGGCAAATCCTTAATCTGCTTATAATAGGCTTTTGAAATCATTTGAACTTCAGCTGATTTTATTCCATAAAGCATCACCTCTTCCTTGAAAAATCGAAGACCAGATTGCTTTACTTTTTCGTCGGATACAGCTATTAGATCTTCACGGATTGTTTGAATTGGGCTGTTCATAATGGCTTTAGATTATTAGTTTTAACTTTTACACGTTTCAAAATACAAAACTAATGAAATTGAATTAATAAAACCATTTTCAAAAAATTTCCCCTATAAAAATTTGCTTTTCACCGATTTGTGATTTTTAGTAATTTTTATCATCCTATATTTGCGAAAAAAAAGAAAGATAAAATGGTAATTACAATTCTTAATGGAGATTTAAAACAAGGAGATAGCGAATTTTCAAGCTATATCGGTACGTTAACAGAAAAACTTCAGGAGAAACATACGGTTAATTGTTATCATTTGAGCAAAATGGATATTAAATCGTGTGTTGGCTGCTGGAATTGTTGGTGGAAAACGCCTGGAAAATGCACAATTAACGACGATGCTGGTCAAATTCTTGCTTCAGTGATAAATTCGGATTTTATCATATTTGCTTCCCCAATAATGGCTGGCTTTACAAGTTCTTTACTCAAAAGAATTCACGATCGGTTTGTCGGATTGGTTCATCCTTATATTCTTATAAAAGAGGGCGAATGTCATCACAAAATGAGATACGACAAATATCCAGATTTCGGGATTTTACTTAGCAAAGAAGCAGATACTGACGATGAAGACTTGCAAATAATCGATGATGTTTATGACCGATTTGCTCTAAACTTTCATTGCGAAAAGAGATACACAAAAATAATTACAGAAACTAAAATTGAGGAGATAATCGATGAAACTTGCAATAATAAACGGATCGCCAAGAAATAAGAAAAGCAATTCGGCACTTTTGATTAATCAATTTCTTGAAGGATTTAATAGCAAAAACACACAAGAAGTTCCTATTCATTACCTTGCAAATCAATCGCTTAAGAAAGAAGGAATAGATGCATTTATCAATTCGGATGTTATTCTCATTATTTTTCCACTTTACACCGATTGTATGCCCGCCATTGTAAAGGAATATTTTGAGCGCATCGCTGAAGTTGATAAAGTCGAAATTAAGTCGAAGAAAATTGGGTTTATTGTACAATCTGGATTTCCTGAAGTCATTCACTCTGTAGCGGTTGAACATTATCTTGAAAAACTTACCAAACGTTTGCAATGCGAATACTTAGGCACCGTAATTAAAGGTAGCGTTGAAGGGATTCAAGTAATGCCTCCCTTTATGACACGAAAATTGTTTAATCAATTTAAAAAACTGGGTGAATATTTTCAGAAAACACAGCATTTTCGGATGAAATAAAGGAATCTTTGCGCAAACCATTCAAAATGTCACCCTCAAAAATCGCTATTTTTAAATTGATGATTAAATTAGGCTTAACCAATTTTTATTGGAATGGAAACTTAAAAAAGAATGGTGCTTTTGATAAGCGATTTGACAAACCGTATCATACGGAATTATAAAAACTAATTATTAAAACATAAAATACTATTCCTATATAAAAAACAATTTATGCAACTTTGGTTCGATAATTCATCAAGGTTTAATCAAAAAACAAAACAACCGATGAATTTCTAGAGATTTCAAGATTGGCAGCGTATGAATAAAAACGAAATAACACAAATAAGCCAAAAGGATTACGATACAATACTGCTTCAGGCTGTAGCAGAAATCCGCACCGCTCGTACTTCCATTGCGTTGCAAGTGAATAGGGTCTGCTGAAAAACTCAAGTGCCATTATTATCTTGCTGAAAAACTCAAAAGTTACCAATTAGCATCAACGAAGCATTGAAGTAACTAAAACATCTCTTCTTCTTCTAAAATCGTGGGGTGCCTTGGGCGAAGCGGCGGTGTTCCGATAAAACAACAAATTGCTATTCAATTGTTGTTTTGTGCTCAATGCAATTTGGTTGTTTTTCGAGAATCCTCGAAAAAATATGGAATCGTAGATTCCTGATTTTTCGGAACCAGACAAGGCGGGAATTAACTAGGCACTTCTCCACTATTATTACCGTAGTAAAGATAAACTGTTTTCGGTAATTTTCGATGAAGTGCTTGGGCAACTTACCAATGCAATTCAAGAATTTTTTAATCAAAACAGATGATATTTTTGAACTCATCGACAAGTTTGTTGACTTTTACACCAATTTTATGAAGACAAATTATATTTCAACAAAACGAATTTTGACCAAAATTTGAATCTGGTATAACCACATCGAGGCTTTGGATATGATTTACTTCAACTCAAGTTTTGATATTACTTTATCAAATCTTACTTATTCACTTTTCTATATACAAAAAGGATTCCGAGTAGAAGTAAAGATAAAAGTCCACCAATAATAAACTCATTACCATTAAAATATATTCCGGCAAAGCCAGCAATTGGATACCCGATAGCCCACCATAAATGACTCCAAGCAAAATGACTTCCGTATACTTTGCCTTGTTCTTTTAATTCAATGTTTTCAGCAATTAATATTTGTGATGGAACTTCTGTAAAACTTTGTCCTAATCCAGCTATTACCCACAATAAAATTAGCACGTGGAACGATGCAAAGTTTGCCAAAGAAACTGAAATAACAAGCATAAGAGCGCCAACGGTTAGCAATATTGCTTTGTTTTTGGAATTATCAATCGTATTGGCTAAAAATGCGGCTATCGTGGCTCCAATTCCAAAACCAGTCATAGCCCATCCATATTCAATATCGGACAACATTAGATTTCCTTTGACGAAACCAACTGTATTTACTAAAATTTGAGCACCAGCAATTGCGGCCACAAACTCTATCAACAAGGCAAACCGTATTGGGGAATTATTAAATAACAATTTTGTTCCCTTTACCATATCCTTCCAGATATTGGTAAACGATCTGAAGCTAATTTTTGCCTTTGCATTCACACTCTTCATTGGAATCATGAGTACCAAAAGAGAAGAGAGCACAAATGTAAAAGAATCGAAAAAAAATAGCTGTCGCGAACCAAACCAAAATGCTAAAGCTCCAGCAAGTCCAGGTCCAAGCATACCAAGCAGTTGCCAAGTTGCATTTGACAACGTAATTGCATTACCATAATTCTCTTTCTTTGAAATAAGTTGTGGAATACTTGATTTGTATGCTGGAGCAAAAAATGCATTGAACACATTAAGTAAGAAAATCAATACATATAATTGCCAAACTGCATTTATAAACACCAATGTTAACACAATGGACATTCGAGCTAAGTTTGTAATAATAAGAATCTTTTTTCTATTAAATCGATCTGCTATAACCCCGGCATAAGAGCCAAAAAGAATAAATGCTGTAACGCGTAATGTTAATGCAGTTGCTAATATTTTTGCCGACTGTGCTCCACCAAATTCAAATGCTAACAAAGCCACTCCTATCCAAGTGCACGAATCGCCTATTAAGCTTATTAATTGAGCAAAGTAAAGTTTTGCAAATAGGTGTTCCTTTAGAGAATTAAATGGCTGAAAGATATTCATTATAATTAAAAACGGTGTTAATATGCACTTTTACGAAAGGCAGACATTTAAACTTCGTCGGTATAAAAAATCTGATAGAAATTTTTATTACGTTCAACATCAAAACCTTTTGTAATGTTTTGGCGATTCCCATGAATATAAACTGTGAAGTTTTTATCTAACTTCAAAACGCTTTTAAAAATCTTAGATTGCTTAGCTACAGCATTCTCTGAAAGACTGAATTGATCATCAATTATTAAATCATTATCACTTTCAAACTGATGTTTATAGCGATGAAATTCATCAATTATTTCTGGCTGAGAGATAACTTCTTGGGCAAAATCATTAAACGAAAATTCAGATTTCTCCTTGAAAAAACTTAAAGATTTATTCAAAATTTCCGCTTGGTCAGCACGATCAACATCAAATGCTTCAGGCAGTTTTTCCACTACAAAGCTCTTGCACATTTGCATCGCTTTTTGGGTGTGATAAAAGCTATCTTCATATTCTTTGATGTGCAGAAACTCATCACGCCAGTATTGAGCTTCGAAACTCTTATTAATATTATCAACAATTGCCATCATATAACCATCTTGCTGATGCGTATTAAAGATGATACAACCTTTATCCAACTTATGAATATCCACACCTTCTTCGTGTTCAATCATATAATTATCTCCCGTTGGATAAACTTTTAAAAATGTCTCTTTAGATTCTGATTTAAAAAGTCCAACTGCATCAACGACCTCATCGTTCAAAAGACATTCCTTTAAATACACAACATAAAGTTCTCCACTCTTTATCTTAGGATGTGATGATTTTTCGTAAAGATGTTTTGCCAAATTTTCAGATTGTTCCAGCAGTGAATTTGGGTGGTTAAAAATATGTGTAACATAAGTAAAAGCCTCATTCATAGCAATGTCCGACTCGTGAAAAAAGCTATAATACTCATTGGTTTTGAAGGGAGTGAGAAAATATTTTGCCAATAAATCCTTTACCAGCCCATTAACTGAAAGTAGTGATTTTGAAAGCTTTACACCTTCATCACGACTGCTATTTCCTATTTTGTGAACAATTATTTTATTGAGGGTGGCATTTGAAAAATCAATCATAAGAATCCTGAATTTTGAGGTTTGAGAACTAGATTGCGAAGTTAAGACATTTCTGGGAATGTATTACACCTACACATAGGATACAATGGCATTTGTGTTTTAAAAAATTGTAAATTTGGATTCAACTTAAACCAATTGCAATGTTAACTCGATTTTGCTCGAATATAAATCTGAAAAACAGTGTTTTAGTCTTGCTATTGCCAATTTTTACCCTTTTTGCATCGAATACTTGGGCTCAAAAATGCCCAAATTATCCAAACAAATATGGTTTAAAAATTATTTCTTGTTTTCAAGATTATCAAAGAGAAGTAAAACTTAACCGCAACAATGAGCTCGTAGATTTAGAAAAACAAATTCCTACCATAAAACTTGAAATTCGATACGCAACTACGCTTAACTTTACAGGTAAAGTAATATATACAAAAGCAAAGGCTTATACCCGATATCCAGTTGCAATGGCATTAAAAAGCATTCAGGATTCGTTAGCTTATTACAAACTGGGTCTTAAAATTTTTGATGCATATCGTCCATACAGTGCCAGCGAAAAGTTTTACAAAGTATATCCTGACACCAATTTTGTAGCAAATCCACGTTACGGATCTCGCCATAATAGGGGTTGTGCGATTGATTTAACACTCATAAATCTCAGTACAGGAAAAGAGTTGGCTATGCCCACTGAATTTGACGATTTTTCGAATAGAGCAAATCCACAAAATATGAACTTTTCGAAAGAAATTCTTCAAAATCGCACCTTTTTGTTCAAAATTATGGCTCATTTTGGATTTTTGCACAACTCAACCGAATGGTGGCATTTTGATTTTACTGGTTGGGAGCGGTATTCATTAATGGATTTACATTTTGAAATGTTAAGCAATTAATTTTCATCAATTTATCTATTCAATTAAATAAGAGTCATCGCACATAATAGATGAACTATTCCACTAATTACTTGTTAGTTAAGAAAGACAAACTGATGAGAAAAACTATTTATATGATTACATTAATGACATTATTTGCTGGTTGCAAAGTTAATCAACCTCTCGCTGTGGTTGACAAAGTTGATATTGAAAAATATGCTGGATTATGGTACGAAATTGCAGCCTACCCAACTCGGTTTCAAAAAAATTGTTTCAGCACAACTGCAGAATATACATTAAGTCCAAAGGGATATGTAATCGTCGAAAACAAGTGTCGAAAAGACTCTGTTGATGGTCCAAATGCCGGAATTAAGGGGAAAGCGTTCGTGGTAAAAAACAGCAATAATGCGAAGTTAAAAGTTCAATTTTTTTGGCCATTTAGAGGATCCTACTGGATTATTGGGTTAGCTCCTGATTATAGTTGGGCCGTGGTTTCTCATCCAAACAGAAAATATTTATGGATATTATCTAGGACAAAAACCTTAGATAATACTACATATAATTCAATTATTGAGTTAATAAAAGAAAAAGGGTTACAACCAGAGTTATTAAAAAAGACCGAACACGAATAAAAAGTTAAATTTGCAAAAAACTATTCGTACCTCAGTGCTTCGATAGGGTCTAAATTTGCGGCTTTATTTGCAGGGATATATCCCGAAAGAACCCCTACGATAAAACAAAGCAGCGCACCTAATATTATCCATGCCCAAGGAATTATAAAAACAGAGCCAATTAATAATGACACAACATTTCCAATAATAATTCCCAGTATAATTCCAACAATACCCCCAATTTGACCAATGACTATTGATTCAGTAAGGAATTGGAATTTTATTGCAGATTTTTTTGCACCAATAGCTTTTCGAGTTCCAATTTCTCGAGTTCTCTCAGTTACAGAGACTAACATAATATTCATAAGGCCAATTGCAGCGCCCAACAACGTGATTAATCCAATAATTGTAGCTGCTACAGTTACATATTTAAGCTGATCGTTAAGTTCATTGGCGAGATTATCACTTTTCTCAATCATAAAATTATCTTCATCAGATGGTCTTAATTTTCTAATCATTCTAAATAATCCTTGAGCTTCTGATGTAGCTTCATCAATTGGTTTAGAAGAGAGTGCAAGCACATTAATCGTTACTGAAATATTGTTTTTTGGAAAAGCCTGACGTGAATTATTAATTGGAATAAAGCAATTGCGGTCACCCGAGAAACCGAAACTTGAACCTTTTGAATTTAAAACTCCAATAACTCGGTAACGAATAGAACCTATCAATATTTCTTTATCAATTGGACTTACCGTGTTGAATAATTCATCGGCAACTTTTTTACCTAAAACAGCCACGTATGCACCACCTTGGTTCTCTTCTGGGGTAATATTTCGTCCAACAAACATGGTATTTCCAGAAGTAAAAAAGTAATTTTCATCAACACCAAACAGTCCAACATTTGGATTCGTTTTTTCTGAAAGATATTTTAAGGTCATCACTTGCGACCTTTGATAATTAATAGATACAATAGATGGATAAGTAAACTCTTTTTTAAACTGCATCGCATCGTTGTAAGAGATTTCACCATCTTCACCACCTCTATTTCTTCGATGACCTTCGCCTCTAAATTGATTAGATTGGATTGCGAAAGTGTTCGCGCCCATATCCGTAAAATTTTTATTAATAGATGCTTCAATGGCATCGGTAGCGGTTAAAATACCGACCAAAGCCATAATCCCAAATGCGATAATAGAAATTGTCAAAAAAGTCCGAGTCCGATGGCTTCTTATTGAGTTTAAAGCAATGGATATATTTTCAAAATCAATCTTTTTCATGCTCCTAATATATTAAACTCAAAGCTACACTTTTCTTCTGAATTGACGGCAATAAATTCGATAAATTCATCAAATTTAGCGGTCATTCGTACAATAAAACTGTTGAAACATTATTCTAATGATTTTGACCCGTATGCTAAATCACCAGCATCACCCAAACCCGGGACAATATATGACTGAGCGGTAAGTTCTTCGTCAATAGCAGCAGTCCAAAATGTAAACTCACCTTGAATCATGTGTCGTTTTAAAAATTCAACACCTTCAGAACTTGCAATTGCACTCACAATATGCGTATGTTTAGGTTTTCCATTTGCTGCAACAATTTCTTTATAAGTAAGCACCATTGATTGGCCAGTTGCTAACATTGGATCTGCTAAAATTAACACTCTATTTTCAAGAGATGGACTAGACAAATAATCAATTTTAATTTCAAATGACCCATCATTATAATGTCTGCGGTAAGCAGAAATGAATGCATTATCAGCACGGTCGTAAAAGTTCAACAATCCCTGATGCAAAGGAAGTCCAGCACGTAAAATCATTGCTAAAACTGGTTGTTGTGACAAGGTCGGCACTTTTGCCATTCCCAGTGAAGTAACAATTTCTTCTTCCGAAAAGTCTAAGGTTTTGCTGATTTCATACGCAAATATTTCGCCCAAACGAGTCATGTTATTTCTGAAGCGCATGGAATCTTTCTGAATTTCAACATCACGAATTTCTGCTACATACTGATTTATAAGTGAGTGACTTAGTCCCAAATTGTGTATCATATCGTTTATTTTTTTTTCAAATATAAAACTTTCTATGTGATAATCCTATTTTTTTTGATGTTTTTTAATTTTTCTAATAATACCATCACGAGATGATTCTAATTCAAAACACCCTTTGCAACCATCGCGACAAAAACAGGTCGTAAACTTAATAATAGACAACATCATTTTCATCACTACAATACACCATCTCTTTTTTAATCAAAGCATCTAATGTTTTTTTCACAGTTGAAGCCGCTCCTAATTTATGATTTTGCAAAAATGTTTTCGACTGAGGTTTGCTCACATTCTTTCGGTTGAGTAAACTCAAAATGTAATTCAGGTTGTCCCGAAAGTCCATCGTAAGAAACAATTGGACGAAATCCTTTCAGCAATTTAAGAAAGCGCTTCCCTAGACTATTTTTGTCTGGAAAACTTTTTAAAACTGCCATTGCTAAAATTTCTGTAAAATCTTTTAAATTCTGCGTGGCATACATATCAGTAAAAATACAAATTCTATCTTTTTATCATTAAAATGTTCAAATATTCTATAAATTAATGCAGATTTCCCGAATCTTCTAGCTGATATTAGGGTAATATTTACTTTGTTTTCGAGATTTTCACAAAGCGGTATTAGTTCACTTTCACTATCACAGAAGTATTCTTTTGAAACGTATCCATTTGTAATAAAAGGATTTATGATTACATCCATTTTGAAAATATTTTATTATTAGCTTACAAAGGCACAACATTTTATCACGCTAAAGGTGTGACACTATTAGTGTGATGAAAATAATTACAAAATTCACCTTTTTTACAATTCTATTTCTTAATACTTCGTACTATTTTCACGCACAATTTTTCAAATTGCCCCATCTTATCGATGCAAATAGTATCATAATAAAAGGCTGAAGAGCCAAAGCCAGCGTAAAATCGAGCAAGATTATCATCGTTAGAACCACCAAAATCTAAGACCATATTTGATGAAGAATTCTCTTTGATATATTGATCAAAAAGAAAAAACATTGCTCGAAGATCTTTAGCAATTTCATTACTTCCAGAGAAAAGAAAAATGGTCTTATTAAAATCAGAGATAAAAAATCCACCTGCACAAAGGGTGTTTGTCTCATCTAAAACGCTCCAAACTTCTGCTTTTCCAATGGAACGGAGGTGTGAAATTAATTGATGAAGTACTTGGTAATCTTTAATTTTAAATGAACTTAAGTGTCCTTTATTTTGACGAAATAAATCAATAATTGGTTGCACATCTCCTTCTTTGGATAACAAAAGGTTGTTTTGATTTGCTTTATTTATATTTTGTTTGTGATTCTTTGAAAACTCCGTGACTAGCTCTGTGTATGATTTTGATAAGTCCAAATAATAAGTTCTATTTTGTTTAGCAACCGTAAAAGAAATTGGGGTTGAAAAATGAGTGTTCGATTTTATTTCTTGGTAAAAAAACTTCTTTGGAATGGCATTGAGAAATAAGGACATATCCATCTCTTGCATAGCAAAAAGTCCGAGTTGAGTGGAGAAAAATGGAGGATAAATATATTTTTTACCAAGCTTCTTACGCCAGGGTAAAGGGAAAACTGCTTGATAATCGTCGAGAACTAATGCATCCCAATTTGGAGAAGTGATATCAAGCACATCAGAAATTGCATACACACTAGAATTTAATGCTTTAGAAATGCAAAGATTCCATTTTTCCTTATTAATATCTTGATGTTTCAAATATTTAATCATTGTGACCGAAAATTAAAATTTGTTTTTTAAACACTTCTAATTCAACACTTTGATAAGGCATTGCATAGTTATGCCAAACAGCAGAAATTGGGGATAAATATTTTTTTTGATGAATTTTAATCTGTCTTGTCGCCTCTAACATTTGCTCGCTGGTTGATTTCTGATAGCGCCATAACGCGGTATCCATAAGGGCAAAAGGGTGAATTGTAATTGGCAATACTTTATCCAAAGCAATATCATAAGCCTGATACGGCATGCAAGTTCCTACTTTGTACCCATCATGAGTGGCATAGCCAATGCTGTAATCGTGGGAAAGTCCATTTTCGATATATGTTTGCCACATTTCTGGAATAAATTGACGTAAAAAATGCTGACGAACATGGGTAACTTCTTTCTCTATAATATCTTCCAGTCTTTTTTTCTCTAGTGCAAATTTTTGTGAATTTTCCGCAGCAAGATATCCTGGATGGATTCCGACAGTATGCTTTTCTGATAATCGTTTTAATAATTTTCTATATTCAATACTTCGGTAGTGATTATTTCTATCATTTTTACTTCTGTTTGCTGTCATGGCAAAAAAAACAGCTTTCAGGTTTTGTTCTTCAAGAGCATCTAACAGTTCATCAAAAACATCATAAGGATCAATTTCAGTATTTCGCCATACGTTAATACGATTTTTTATTTCGCCAACATCCCCTTTTAATGCAAGTGCTAAAGTCCCTAGACCATGAATGGCTATAGATTTGGCTTTATGAGCAAAAGCAATGTCAATATCAAATGTAGGTTCAAAAAATGGTGTTCGGGTTGGAAGCTGCATTGCTGGAAATCGCAATTTCAACGCAGAGAAAAACACGTTAGCAGCGATGTCAATTAGTGGAAGACGATGAAGATTCTTTTTCACCAACCAAGTATTTTGACTAACTGGGCGATGATGATGATCGAAATCGCATTTTCTCATTTGTTCATGTGGCATCAGCATTAAAAACCATGTGAGAGCAATGGGATCAAATGGCATCAGAGAATCAGATGAGCAAGCAAATGGGAATAAAACTCCATCAACATCAACCATTTCTATTGAAGTTAACTCGTTATCTATTTCTAAAAAATTACACGGCTTGATGTTCGGGTGATTTGAAGTATTATCGGCACAATAACCTAGCGTAATTAGCGAATCATCAACATTGAAATCAGAAACTATAATTAATGAAAGCCCACAAACATCTTCAAAAAAGACTTTTGCCGCATGATTAATTGCAGGTAATTGATTTTGAATAACAAGTTGAATCGCCGTTTTCATTTAAAAACGAATTAGCATAGAGCCGTATGACAAACCTACACCAAATCCAGAGATTAGCACTAAATCACTGGGTTGAATTTTATTTTGAGCACGAGCATCTGCAATTGCTATTGGAATGGATGATGATACGGTATTGCCAATATCCTTGAGATTTGTAAAAAATATATCTGGGTTAATTTTAAGCACTTTCACCAATGAGTCTAAAGTTAATTGACTGGCTTGATGAAAGATAAACTGATTAATTTGACTCATATCGACATTTGACTTTTTCAAAAAGCTCTCGATATGTCCAGGGATTTTTGAACGAATATAATTCCAAATTCCAATACCATCCATTAAAATTTGTTCTTCATTGTGAACATTTCCAACAGCATCAATATCTTCGAAGCTAGAAGAATCGGATTTTGGTTTACGCTGACCACCAGCGGGGATATAAAATTTCTTATAGAACTTTCCATCCGAAGCTAAAGATTGAGAAAGAATTCCACAGTCATCATCGCACGGCTCCACTAAAGTTACTGCAGCACCATCGCCAAACAAGCTACGTGTGGATCTATCGCGAGGATTGATATATTTTGAGTATGTATCGGCGGTTACTAATAAAACATTATTGGCCATTCCAGAAACAACCATCGATTTTGCAATTGCCAAGGCGTACACATAGCCAGAACAAGCCAAATTAATGTCAAAAGCAGGTATATCTACTCTAAAATCAAAGTGGCGATGAAGAAGCAACGCATTAGGCGGCATAATATAATCGGGTGATTGAGTGCAATATAGAATCGCATCCACCTCAGAAGGCTTCATATTTGTTTCTGCAAAAAACTTTTTACATACCGCTACAGATAAATCAAGAGCTGTCTCATCATCATCGGCAATATGTCTAGAATAAACTCCAGTTTTTTTAACTACAGACTTCATATTCCAAGTTGGAAAAAAGGCATCAAGCTCGTCGTTTGTTAAGATTTTTTTGGGAAGATGATAGCTGATGTGTCCAATTTTTGCATTCATAATAGCTTATTTTGAAGATCGGAATTATGATTCAGCTCGTACGATAACGTACTTTTTGAGCCATGTCCTGGGTAAATAATAATTTCTTCTGCTAAATTACTTATTTTTTCGATAACAACTTTTAGATTATCGGAATTAGATTTCACTGTTTGATCATCTAAACGACCTTTATAGATGATATCACCTGTAAAAAGATGATTATTGATAAGCAAAAAACAACTTCCAGCGGTATGGGCCCCAATTAAGAAAGGGGTTATTTCGAATGAACAAATTTGGAACACATTATCGGAAACTAACTTATAATCAACTTTAGGAATATTCACTAACGGCATTTTTGCTACCAGCATTCTGTAAAGATTTAGGGATTTAAGCAATTTCGCTTCATTTTGATGCAAATAAAATGGAATATTATAATGAGTTTTCAACTCATCTACAGCACTAATATGATCCCAATGAGCATGTGTAGCCAATATTGCAACTGGCTTAAGATTTAACTTATGTAATTGATTAATAATTAACTGCGGGTCGCTACCTGGATCAATAATAAGTGTATTTCCATCGGGTGAAGACACGAAAAAAGCATTCTCCTTTTCATTTCCATTGATAAGTGTGCATACATTGCTTACCATATCCCTCCGGGTGTAATTATTTCTCCAGTAATCACTTTAGCATCTTCGCTAATTAGCCACTGACAAATTGTTGCAATCTCTGGCAGTTCAATTTTACGTTTTAGAATGGTAGATTCTATTAGTTTCTTTTCTACTTCATCAGATAATTTTTGTTGCATTTCTGTTTGGTCAATCACTGGTAATCTAAGAGTATTCAATGTAATACCATACCGTGCATTTTCTATGGCCGCAACTTTACAAAAGTGTTCAAAAGCGACTTTTGATGAGGAATACACAGCACTTCCATGATTATGAGTGGAAGCAGTGATAGAACTTATGTTAACGACTGAACCACTGCGTTGCAACACCATTAACTTAAGTACTTCTCTAAGCAAAATCATAGAAGCGGTAGCATTGACATCGCTTGTTTGAGTAATAGATTGTTTACTTACAATGGTCACTGGTAAAGCTGATGAAACGCCAACACAATGGATGAAGGAATTAATTTGATTTTTTTCGGATCGAAGTTTTTTAAACAGCCCAATTACAGCTAACTCGTCAGTAATATCAACCGAAAAATGGCGATATAAATCAATATGGACATTTGGAACAAAGGCTCTACGACTGATTCCAATCACATAAAAACCATTGGCTAAAAAATATTTAGCCAAAAAACTTCCAATTGAGCCGGACACACCGCTGATTAAAACTGTTTTGTTCATCATTTTTTTTGTTCGGAAACAATAGTATCTACATATTCAGCAAACTTTTCTACTGTAACAAAAGGGTTATATTTCATTTGTATCACACGTTCGTCTGCTAAAGTAATTTCAATTTGAAAAAACTCTTCAATTTTTTGTTCTACTGAAACAATTAGATTCACTAATTCAATAGAATCTAAATGTGCACCGGGACCATATAATTTTGCATCTAATCGTCGTGCAACTTTTTGATCTTCTTCAAGCATTTCGTTAGTTTCATCAATTGCTTCGTAAATGAGTCTTAGAATGACATCTTTCATGTAATTAAGTGCTTTAAAATTTAAACTAATTGTAATAACGAAGGTAATAAAAAAATGTTACATCACTTTCTAGAGAATAAAATTCTTTTGGTCAGAATTCGAACCCATTCATAAATACTGAATTGGTGAATATTTCGACCATTATTTTCATTGATGTCCAGTATAATACTCGAATAAGCCATTGGCAAGTCAATCATTCTCAATGGTATATTAAAAATTTCAGTGATGTTCATAATTTTTTCTCTCTCAAAAACTTTTTCTAAAGGATCGAGTGAATTTATATATCCCATTTTTCGAGTATAAAAATTACAATCCACTTCAGATTCAACTCCCAGGTGATTTATGATATGAATATGATGATTTACATTCTTTCTCCATGACACTTTTGCTTGCTCTTCGCAATAATGCACAAATGTAAAGTTCTGATTTAATGAAACATCAATCATCAACATTTTAGCCTTTAGTTGATGAAGCAATCCAAAAGCAGAATTAGTTCCGAAAGTACTATTATCAACTATCGATTCGAAAAGTGGAATATGTTTACCCCAAACAGCAACCGAATGAAATGGATCCACTGTTCGATAAGCATCTTTACGTTTAAAGGCTGCAACAGCTAAAGCACCAATATTTGGCTTACTTTTTCGCACATCAAAGGTCATTCCTTGATGAAAATCGTCAGTATAAGTTGGAATTACGAGTGTTCCATTTGGCAATTGTTCTAAAAAACTATCAATGAATTTATTCACATCAAATGGCACTCTATTCTTTGCCGAAGCATAAGCTAATCGAGTTAAATCGGCACCAATAAACAAAACATCATCAGGCTTAAGATTAAGCGAAGATGCAAGATCGATATATCCGATTTTTTCTTTCATTTTTTACTTTAACAGATAATAGTTGTGACTTTTAGTGCAATATTCTTTGCGCTCATAAATCACTATATTTGAACTTTAAGCTCATCTACTTCGAGCAAAAGTGCATCAACAAAATACTTTGTTGCCCAATTTGGATATGAAAATGGCTCGTATTTTCCCCAAAGAGGAAATGATCCACTAATTGCTCCTCTAACCGACTCGAGCGAGCAATCGTCTGCACGTTGCAACCAAACTAACTGGCGGTTAACTTCTAACGATGCATTTAAATAGGCTTTATTTTGTGTAATATGATATAAATTCATCCAATTAATAGCCATCTGAGCATACCCAGTTAATATTGGGTATTCGCTGCCATTCCAATTTTTATCGTAACGACCATGCATAAAACGATTCGTATTATATCTATCAAGGAGTTTATTGGCAGCTTTTTGACCTGCTTCAATATAATCATTTCGTCCTAATAAAACTCCTGATGTTATTAGCCCATCGATGGTATAAGCAATAGTGTGAAGAATTGGTTTATTGTTGTGTTTAATAGTATTGTCGCAATCTTGAAACCAGCCATTGGGCGTTTGTTTTTCTTTAATAATCCAATCTAAATTTTTTATTGCAGTTTCTTTATATCTTTCATTTTTTGTGATTTTATAAAGCAGCAATAATGGAAAATCTACATAGCTATCATATACTCTAGCAACGTTCATAAATGCATTTTTAACCCACGAGCCATTTTCTTCCTGAATATCGCAAAGCCAATCAGCAGCCTTTATGGCTGAATTCAAGAACTTTTCGTCGTGATTATGCTCATAAACGGATATCAGACCTCTTATTATTTGTCCAGTATTAAACACAACTTCAGGGCGCTTTTCGTGAAGAGTTTCACCCTGCCAGCCTCCCGATGGTTTTTGTATTTCAACTAGCCAATTTGCAGCCTTTACACAGCAATTCATAATTTCGTGTTCATTCTTTATTTTGGCATAAGTCATCAGCGTAGGGATGATGTAACCCGTTGTTTCAGGATATGAAGATGTCCACCCTTTTCCAATTCGATATGAACCAAACCCATAATCGGTCATATTAAATTGAGATCTTAGCAACCATTCCACAGCCATATATAATGACTTCGTTATTTGAAAATTATCAACTTTAAGATCACGAGATTCTTTAAATGTAGGTTTATCATTGAAAGTTCGTGCCCACTCTCTTTTTATCAGATTTCGTTCTTCGGGGGATAAAACAGATTTTAAAATAAATTTTAAATAAACAAGAAGACTACGTATCATGAGATTTTATCAATTTTGAATTGTAAATTTATGTCACAAAAGTGCATTATTTTCTAATAATATCAGCACCAAGTAAACGAAGACGACCGTCGATATTCTGATACCCACGTTCAATTTGTTCAATATTGTAAATTGAACTTTTTCCTTTTGCAGAAAGGGCTGCGATAAGTTGAGCAACCCCAGCGCGAATATCTGGAGAGGTCATTTCAATTCCACGCAATGGAGTTTTATGATCAAGCCCAATTACTGTGGCACGGTGTGGATCACAAAGAATAATTTGAGCTCCCATATCTATCAGTTTATCAACAAAAAACAGTCTACTTTCAAACATTTTTTGATGAATTAACACACTGCCTTTAGCTTGAATGGCTGTAACCAACGCAATACTGATTAAATCGGGAGTAAAACCAGGCCAAGGAGCGTCAGAAATAGTCATGATTGAACCATCCATAAATGATTCTACTTCGTAAGACTTTTGTTCGGGAATAATTAAATCATCACCTTCGTTTAAAATAATAATTCCCAATTTACGGAACACATCAGGAATAACTCCTAAGTTCTCGTAACTTACATTTTTAATACGAATATGCGAACGAGTCATGGCTGCCAAACCAATAAAACTACCAATTTCAATCATATCTGGAAGCAATCGATGCGTGCACCCATGCATTTCTGTTACTCCATCGATAATCAATAAATTTGAACCTACACCAGAAATTTTTGCGCCCATATTATTGAGCATCTTACACAGCTGAGTTACATATGGCTCACAAGCAGCATTAAAAATTGTGGTTGTCCCCTGAGCCATCACTGCGGCCATAACAACATTAGCTGTTCCAGTTACCGATGCCTCATCGAGTAACATATAACATCCTTTTAAATTTTCTCCTTTTATTTCGAAGACTTTCGCATCTTCACAAAAATCAAATTTTGCACCCAACTTTTGCATACCAATAAAGTGGGTATCTAAACGGCGGCGTCCAATTTTGTCTCCACCAGGTCGAGGGGCGTATCCATGGCCAAAACGAGCCAGCATAGGACCCAAAATCATGATTGATCCCCGAATGCTTCTAGCTTTTGCCAAATAAGCATCAGTTTTTAAATAATTAAAGTCAATTTCAACGGCCTCAAATGAATAGGTATCTTCATTCTCCTTAGTCACTTTAACTCCCAATTCGATCATTAATTCAATAAGATTATTTACATCTCGAATATTGGGAATATTAGATATTGTGACCTTTTCGGAAGTAAGAAGAACTCCACAAATCACTTGTAATGCTTCATTTTTAGCTCCTTGAGGAGTGATTTCTCCATGAAGACTATTTCCACCTTGAATTTCAAAAACTGACATTATTCTATATTTTTCGATAAAATTAGTAAAATTTGGGGAATAAATGAGTTTATAAAGTGCCGAATTATCAAAATCTACGATTTTGTAATAAATCGAGTATCCTCGAAAAAACACGAAATTGGAAATTTCTTTTTTTTTCGGGATCGAAAGTTTTTTAAAGTCGAAAGGAATGCAGAGGGAAGAATCGTGAAACGTGAAAAGAAGTTTCGTGAAAAGAAAATGCTGGAAACTTAGTGATCCTTAGTGAACTTAGTGCCTTAATGGTAAATCGTAAAACTTGAAAAGATAGTTCGTGAAGAAGAGAATACAGAATAATGAAGTAAGAATGCGCGAAGCGAGGTTTGGTGAAAAAGATTTTTAGCTACGCTGAGCTCCACTTCGTTCCGGTTCGTGAAACATAAAAAGAGAATATAGAAGAAAGATGTATGATTTTTTTTTGTATTCGTTACGCTGATGTGTGTTCTTTCAACTTTAAGGCAAAGGGTTAATATTCATATGAAAACAAACAAAAGCTCCATTTATTTGTTTTATTAATCTAATCTAATTAGCCACAGTATCATGATTAAAAAACCAATTTCTGAGCTTACCGGCAAAAACTTATATTATTCCTTTGTTGCTGGAGGTCAACGATTAATTGCAAATCAAACAGAAATAAACTTAATCAATGTTTTTCCTGTAAACGACCAAGATACAGGTACCAATTTAGCCTCCACAATTAGAGCTATTCTCGATCAAATTACACCTGAATATTCCTATAAAACCACATTTAACCATATTGCCGAAGCCGCTCTGATTGGTGCTCGTGGTAATTCTGGGGTGATTTTTGCCCAATTTCTATACGGAATGAATATGGAAACTCCTGATAAAGAGAAAATTGACATTCACGAGTTTATAAAAAGCATTAAAAATGCAATTAATTTCATGTACCAAGCGGTGGCAACGCCCATGGAAGGGACAATGCTCACCGTTATCAGAGAATGGTCGGAAAATATTTCTCAAAGTACTACTTCTGATTTTAATCATCTCTTTATAAATTCAATAAATACGCTAAAAAAATCGTTGACTGAAACTACTCAAAAACTGAAGATTCTCAGTCAAAATAATGTTGTAGATGCTGGGGCTAAGGGATTTGTGGTATTTATTGAAGGTATTATTGATTTTATTTTAAATAGTGATATTCGAAAAATCAGTTCAGAAATATCAGCTATTTCTAAAATTTCGCATATCGATGAAATAGATTTTGATGAAATTAATTATCGATTTTGCACCGAAGCAATTATACGAAATCTGAATATTTCTACAACACAACTTACACCAATTCTCGAAAAATATGGGGACTCAATTGTAGTGGCAGGCTCTGATAAAATTGCACGAGTACATGTTCACACCAATAATCCTGCGGATCTTTTTGCTGAACTTCGGCCAGCTGGAACGATTTCGATGCAAAAAGTGGATGATATGCAACGTCAGCACGAAATAATCAGAAACCGAAAATGGAATATTGCTATAGTAACAGATTCAACGTGCGATTTATCTCAGGAATTAATCGATAAGTATCAAATTCATGTGTTGCCACTCAGTATAAACTTTGGTGAAAACCAATATCTTGACAAAGTGACCATCTCCCCCAACCAATTTTATAAACTTTTGGATGAAAGTCCTGTTTTTCCAACCTCTTCACAAATAAACGAACGTACTTTTACAAATCAATACGCCAATTTAGCGTCGCACTACGATGCCATTGTGGCCATTCATCTCACTCAACAATTTAGTGGCACATTTTTAAGTAGTCAAAAAGCTGCAGATAAAATCAGTAAAGAGTTTCAAAAACCAATTATGGTTATCGATTCCAAAACACTTTCTGGGGCTCTTGGATTAATCGTTTTACGAACAGCCGAAGCTATTGAAAATGGAATTTCGATTACAGAATTAAAACCGTCCATTGAGCGATGGATTGAGCAATCGGAAATCTATGTGAGTGTAAAAACGCTCAAATATATGGTAAAAGGTGGTCGTGTTTCTCACACGAAAGGATTGATTTCTAAGCTACTAAACATCAATCCAATTGTTACTATGGACAAAAATGGGAAGTCTATGGTTTTTGGAAAAGCCTTTACACACCGCTCAAACATGAAAAAAGTGCTTAAACAGATTAAAGTTTTGACCAAAACAAATGCACTTTGGAATTACATTATTTTACACGCAAATAACGAAGATGGCGCCCACTGGCTTGCAAATGAGATGAGAAAACAGTGCGGCAAAGATCCAGTTTCGTTTGTAAATATTTCTCCTGTAATTGGCATGAACGCTGGAATTGGAACAACTTCAATCGCATTATTAACCGAATAAAATTTACTATTATGACCTACTTTCAAATATACATACAATCGTTAATAGTCATCCTAGGTATGATGACGCTACTTTGGATTATCAGCATTTTTCTGAAAAACGTAAGCATCGTCGATCTCTTTTGGGGAGCGGGATTTGTGCTTGCAAATGGTTTTTATTTTTGGAACATCGAAAGCATTGGACCTCGAAACTACCTTTTGCTTGCATTAGTCACCTTATGGGGAATGCGCCTTTCGATTCATTTAGCCTTTAGAAATATTGGCAAAGGAGAAGATTTTAGATATCAGGAATTCAGAAAGAAATATGGCGAACACCGATACTGGTGGATTAGTTTTTTTCAAACTTTTTTACTTCAAGGTGTGTTAATGTGGTTAATTTCAGCACCTTTGCTTGGCGCACATCTATCCGGAGAAGCAAATTCTCTTAATTTCATTGATTACCTTGCTATTCTGGTTTGGATCATTGGATTTATTTTTGAAGCAGGTGGCGACTTTCAGCTTGTGCGATTTAAATCGAATCCGACAAACAAAGGAAAAGTACTAAATACAGGTTTATGGCATTACACAAGGCATCCAAACTACTTTGGCGATTCAACCATTTGGTGGTCATTTGGGCTTTTCTCAATTGCTGCTAGTAATTATATTCCAATCCTTGGTTCTCTATTAATGACCTTTTTTATTATTAAAGTATCAGGCGTAGCCTTACTTGAAAAAACACTAAAACCACAAAAACCAGATTATGCAGAATACATACGAAAAACAAATTCATTTATACCTTGGTTCCCTAAAAAATAACAATATGATTGACTATATCCTTGAACATCTGTGGCTCTTCTTTTTTATCTTATGGGGATTGCCATTAACCATTTACCGAAGTAAATTCAGAAAACTTGTTTATCAGACCGATAGCTGGATTATTAACATAAAACCAGTGTTTTGGAAAGAGTTGAAAGCGCTATTTGGAAACCCATTTCCAGAAAATCGTAAATTTAAACATTTTCGAAATTTCTATCGGTTTTACCTTACCATTTATTTGCTCTTATTTACAGTCTATCTAAGTGATAGTCAAAATATTATAAATTTAAACACCAACAATATGAAACCACTAACTATTGGAAGCAAAGTTCCTGATTTTAACCTTTTAGATCAAAATGGAAATACATTTGAGTTAAATTCAGTGATCGGCAAAAAGAATCTAGTTATCTATTTTTATCCAAAAGACGACAGTCCAGGTTGTACCAAAGAGGCCTGCTCATTTCGCGATCAATTTGACGTTTTTAATCAAGCAGATGCATTGGTTATTGGCATTAGTGCTCAATCGGTAGAAAGTCATCTGAATTTTGCTAAAAAGCATCGACTCAACTATACCCTTTTGAGCGACCAAGGAAATAAAGTTAGAAAACTCTTTGGCGTTCCAACGAATCTTTTTGGATTATTACCTGGAAGAGTGACCTATATCATCGATAAAACTGGAACCGTAGTTTATCTCTTTAATTCACAAATACAAGCAGAAAAACATGTGGATGAAGCGGTTCGAATTTTGAAAACGTTGAAATAAGTCGAAAGTTTGTAAAGTCGAAAGTGCCGAATTATCAAAATCTTTGATTTTGTAATAATTCGTGCATCCTCGTAAAACTATGAAATCGAAGATTTCTTGTTTTACGGGATCTGTAAAGTCAAAAGTCTATAAAGGCAAAAGTCATTTCGTTCGTTGCGGCTTTGCTTGACCATTCAAACAAGCGAAGTCGTGCATTTACAAAGTAAAATAAAGTACTAATTTATGATATACCTTATCCCATTTATTCTGATTTCATATCTGATTGGTGCAATACCATTTGGATATTTACTCACAAAGTATTTTCTCAACGTAAATATTTTGGAAATGGGAAGTGGAAATATTGGCTCAACCAATGTAAAGCGAGTTGCTGGACGAAAAATATCAATTTATAGTCAACTACTTGATATGGCAAAAGGGCTTATTGTAGTAGCTATTGCAATGATTTTACAACATTATTACCCTCAGCTTCCGTCTCAAGAGTACTTGGTTTATTTGGTTGCAATCGCTGTTATTCTAGGACATAATTTCTCGATTTTCTTAAAATTCAAAGGAGGAAAAGGAGTAAATACAACTTTGGGAGCCTCATTGCTTATTGCACTAATCCCTGTGTTATCGGCAGTAATTATTTACTATATTATTAAATGGATGTTTAAGTATGTATCCATGGGCTCGCTGGCCATCGCATTTGTACTTCCGCTTGGAACTTTTATTCAATTTGGAATAGGAATTACATTTTATTATTTTCTAATTTGCTCAACAATGATTTTCCTTCGACATATTCCGAATATTAAACGGTTGTTGGTGGGGAAAGAACTTAAAAGTTAATTTGCTAATTTGAAAATGAATCAATTTGAAGATTTGAAGATTAAGATAGCAAGTTATTGGTGACTGGTGATTCGTTGTTGAAAAAAGTTTCTGAATTTTCAATATTTCACCCTTAAGGGTCGGGGCAAAAAATATTGAAAATTCCTTTAAAAAATAAATGGAGATAGCAATGTGCTAATTTGAAGATTTGAAAATGAAATAATTTGAAGATTTGAAAATGAGCTAATTTGAAAATTTGAAAATTAATTGATTTGAAAATGAAGATTGTGTAGTTTATAAACTAAACAATTGTACTTTTGAGTTAATGAAAAATATATTTTGGACAGGCTATTGCAAAACTAATCGGATTAGTGCTATTAGTGAAATTCAAAAAATTGTCACAAACTTTGGTTATATCACTGATTTTAAACAATTTTCTGATATTTCATTAACTATTGTAATTGAGGTTGAAGAGCGAAAAATTAACTCATTATACTTGGCCATAAAAGAATTTATGCACTTAAATGATTTTGAACTTTTAAATTCTGATGCTACCATTGAACGTGTAATTCTAATGAATACAACTTTTAGCGATGGAACAGGTGATTTGAGAATTGAAACACCTGCTGTTCCTGGTTAATGAATCATTTTTTTGATTAACTTTATCTTCTCAAAATAAAAGCAATGACAAAAAAACCAATTTATTCATCCCTTTTTTTAGCAGTATTTACCTCAGCATTCATTTTTCTTTTGGCTTGTGTTCCTTCCACTCAAAGCAATATAATTAATGAAACTGGAAATACAATTGAAAGTCGTTTTAAAGTCCCAGAAGGGTATATTAGAATTCCAGCTACAGAAGGTTCTTTTGCAAAATATTTACACTCTTTGCCTTTAAAAAAACATCTTTCAAAAGTGATGCTTTACAATGGTTCACAGAAAATAAATCAATCGGCACACGAAGCCGTAGTAGATTTAAAAATTGGCAAAAACAACCTTCATCAATGTGCAGATGCAGTAATTCGGTTAAGAGCAGAATACTTATATGTACAAAAAGAATATGCACGCATTCATTTCAATTTTACCAATGGATTTGAATGTCGCTACGACAAATGGATGGAGGGATATCGTGTGGCCGTTTCGGGGAACAAAACCAGTTGGGTAAAAACTAAAAATAGAGATATCTCCTACCCTACTTTTTGGGCTTATCTCGAACAAGTGTTCTGTTATGCAGGTACATTATCACTATCTAAAGAACTGAAATCGATACCTATTTCAGATATGCAACCTGGAGATGTATTTATTAAAGGTGGTTCACCTGGACATGCTGTTATTGTAGTTGACATGGCAATAAACCCAAAAACAGGTAAAAAAATATTTATGTTGGCTCAAAGTTATATGCCTGCACAAGAGACTCAAATTTTGAAAAATCCCAATAACAAAGGGTTATCTCCATGGTATTCTCTAGATTTTGGCGAAAATTTAGAAACGCCTGAATGGGATTTTACAAATAAAGATTTGAAACGATTTCAGAATTAAAGTTGTTATCTAATAACACTAAATTTATCATACATCATTAAATATCAATAACATAATTACATTCACCAACAACCTAAATCCATCAAAACATGAAAACCATTAGATTCATCTATCTCCTTCTTCTAATACCTTTAATGTGTTTCCCAAATATGATTAGTGCACAAACCGCAGAAGGATTTTTCGAAAAAGCGCTTGAAAAGCAAAACAACAATCTGTTTGAACTGGCTATCGATGATTATTCAAATGCAATTAAATTAGATCCAAAATATGAGGGTGCTTTTCTAAATCGAGGTGTCTGCTATTATGAATTAAAAAAAATGGGTAAAGCCATTGAAGATTACAATAAAGTGATTGAATTGAATAGCACATATCCAGCAGTCCATTTAAATAGAGCCTTAGCAAAAATTGCAATTAGTGATTATGAAGGTGCTTTAGCTGATTTGAATGTTGTCATTAGCCAAAATAAAGAGATAAAATTACTTGCTTTTGAATATTATCAGCGAGCTGAAGTCTACATAAAATTGGGCAAAAACAATGAAGCTTGCTTAGACATATCAAAAGCTAAAGAATTGGGATATGAAATAACAGATGATGCTTTTATAAAATTATGCAAATAAAAACCGTTAAAGATTTCTCTAAAACGGCTTTTAACGATTATTGAAAACTTGTTAACATTTGTTTATTGAACTAAGAGCTTTTTACATGTAACATCCGATCCTGATGCAATTTTCACAATATAAACTCCACTTTTCAATTCCGAAGTATTGAGTAAATATTGATTTCCTATAATCTTATCTGATTTTACCAACCGACCATCCATCGTGGTTACTTCAAGATTATAAACTCCATTTTCTCCAAATCGAACTACAGTGAAACCAGTGGCAGGATTTGGGGATATTACAATATTGTTTTCCCGATTATTTTCCCCAATTTTAATTGGTGTTCCAACAATGTTTACCACAGAATTTGTTTTAATAGGTTCATTATAATCGAAGAAAATATGAGCTGTATTTACAATGCTATCAGCTAATTGCAGCGTATTATTACAACGAACTGCATATTTAATCATTCCGTGACTTAACGCTTCGTTTGAAGCACTATCGGCTAAGTTGATGTTCGGAAATTCAAATTTTACCACACGATTTCCTAACAAAACAACATTATAATTATGACTTGCTTCTATTGCATGGAATGTGCTTAAATCTAGATTTTCGCTAATAGTATCTAAGATAAATACATTTTGAGCAGTCCAATTCCCAGTATTCTGAAAACGTACCGTATAAACAAATTCCGATTTTTGAGAGACCTGAGCTGGAGAAATGTATTTTGACAAATTAACGGTTTTATCGTTTGGATCGTAGGAACTATAAACCGTTTGAGTTATTGAATCTAAATTATTTGCCAAGACATCATCACTAAACGTAGGTTGAACTGTGGTTTCAAAATGAAGTGAAGATGCTATTGGAATTGAAATCGGAAAATTAAAAGTGGCAGTAAACGATTTTTGAGTAGTTGGATACAAATTAGCAAACGACCATGTTAATGAAGTTGTGGTAGAAGATAATGGAGCTTCTGATGTGGATTGAATTAACAATTGATTATCAAAATTTAAAGTAACCGTGCCCGAAGCAGGATTTGAACCCACATTTGAAACTGTAATAAAATAAGAATTTGGAAATCCTAGTACAGCTTCGTGCATTGGCGTTAAATCAACTTTAACATCGTTTGATGGAGTATAAAATTGAATTTTAAAGTTAAAAATTGTGTCCGATTGATTTACTACATAATAATTTGGATTAAAATACACATTTGGATCGTAGTAAGTTGCTTTAATGGTGTCGTTTACAAAATCTTGCACACATAAATCATAACTTCCATCTAGATGCGTATATACACTATTGGAATTAGAAGAAGAATTAACCAATTTATTAAAAAGTGGAATATCTGCTGAACTAAATAAATTATCGTTGTTTTCATCAAAGTAGACATAGCCACTTGCACATTCAATATCTTCTGTAGGAGAAGTTCGCTTCCAAAACTTTTCATACTTCGAATAAATGTAAAGTTCATTGTTTACAAAATTCAAACTATTAATCCTTGTATGGTTTACATTATCATTAATTGCGGCCCAAGTAAGCCCTTGGTTATTAGAATAATAAATACCATGATTTGGAATGTATGCAAACATTTGTGCCCCATTACCATAAAATTCACCGTTTATATATTGAGCAGGAAGTCCAACACCACCATATAACCAGGTTGTGCCATTATCGGAAGAAACATACATTTGAAACAAAAAATCGGGATTTCCAGTATATTGATATCTAGCACCAAGCAAAACATTATTCACGGTTTTAAGCCAATTTACTGGAGTTATTTGGTAAGCCAACGTATTTAAAAATTGCACATTCCCATTAATTATTGAATACTTTCTTACATCATTATAATTCCAACCATCAGCAAGATATAAATAGTTCCCCGATTTCATAAATGTTCCATCAGACCATGAATTTTGAGGAAGCAAATCCCCATAAATCACATTCCAAGTTACGCCAAAATCGGTGCTGGATAAGAAAAAATGGTTGTTACTATTTTGGTACGGATAATAAACACTTAAATAAAGGGTAGTACCTTCGTGGATAAGTTTAAAATGATTAATCGGTGTAACACCAACTCCAATGGAGGTTATCTTGCTCCAATTTAAGCCACCATCAGTCGATTTTACCACCGTATCGTTAAATACGCCAAAAAGAGTTCCATCCATATTAAAAAAATCGAAATTTGCAATGTTTGGCACACCATCAACAGTATAGTTTAGCGGTTGAAATGTGGTAAAGTTATCGGTGGTAGTAACTAAACTTTCGTTATTAACTGAAATATATGTTGTATTATTTACAATCTCTTTGACTCTTGCTGTCTCAAAATTCACAAAAATGGTCGATTGCGTCCAAGGCCCATCTAATGATTCACTATGATAGACTCCACCTTCATTTGAAGAAACATAATACGAGCCTTGGTGTTTAACCATATCAGCATATCCTTGGCCTGTAGGTAATCCATTTACAGGATACCAAACAGTATTGTTATTGGTCTGAAAGTAGACACTATCGGGATAAATATAAAAAAGTGTATCGTTATTGAAATAAAAATTAGTTTGTAGGTGAAGGCCCTGATTATGGGGATCGGCAACAGTATCCCAACTTACGCCTTCATCTCTAGAAATAATGCATACATCGTTATTTGTTTGAGCTTGAGCAGTACCTCCCGCCCAAAAAAACACCAATTGATAAGGAGCCGAAGAGACCAAACTATAATCTGAAGAATCAACATTTACATATAATTGATTTTGGATTCCCAAGTAATATAATTTATCATCACCAACACCAAATCGAAATGAAAATGGTTGCGCTGTTTCAAAAAGATCAGAGTAATTAAATGTATACCATGTTTGTCCCCAATCATTTGTTTTTTTAATTGAAGATGGAGAAGTGGTTGAATCTGCAATGCGTAATATTCGACCTCTTACATCAAATAACAAAGATTGTGTATTATTATAAGTTGAAGTCCAAGAATTACCTGCATCAATTGAACGATGAATTGCTGTAAAATCTTCACTTATTAAAATTGAATCTCCTTTAATTAGCACTTGATGTCTAGTTCCTATTGGATTATTAAAATCCAATAATCCTGTCCACGAAGAACCATTGTCGGTACTTCGGTAAAACGACAACCGATCTTTTGATAAAACATATAAGTTTTGACCCGAAGACCAAATTCTTGATGTGTTTCCAGAAGTTGGGGCACCCAAAGGTAACCATTGAGCTTGCGATGTAAATCCTAACATTACACAAACTAACATAGTAAAAATGTGTTTCATGATTTTTTTTTAATGGGGTTAATAATTAGTGTTAATAATTGGCATTAATGCAATATTGACGAAATATTATGATGATTAGTTGCACCTAAAGGAATAAATAATATCAACTATCAGAGAAAAATCATAAGGAATAGCCATAAACTATTAGATAGTCACAATAATATAAAAGCGTCAACTTTTTAGTTATTCTAGTAATGAATCCAATTCATAAAATAGATTACATCAATATTTGTTGCAAATAATCGTAGTCATAATTTTTAGCAAGCGACATCAAGTGAAGTGACAAATCTATGTTTTGAGAATGAATTCCATGAATTAGTGTAATAAGTTGGTTAATATCGGCAACATCAATCGCCTTTAACATTTGTGTTTTTAAATCAATAGGTAATTCGGCAATGTCGTGTAACAGTGCTTGCTCATTGTTCATATATTTAGTTTCTGATGAAGTTTTTTCATCTTCATAAATAAAATCAACGCCCAGTACCTTTCCAATTGTACTCAATAATTCATTCTCATTAAACGGTTTACGGATATATCCTTGAATCCCCATTGATTCAATTTTCTTATGATCTTCTTCGAACAAACTTGCAGTGAGTGCTATAATCGGCGTAGTAAATCCTTTTTTTGTAGACTTAATTTGGCTAATTGCTTCATATCCATCCATTACTGGCATTCTTAAATCCATTAAAATCAAATCTGGATTCCACTCTTCAAACTTTTTAATTGCTTCTTCTCCATCTACAGCTTGGATTGTTTCAAAACCAACTAACTTGAGAAGAGTAACTACGACTTTAAGGTTTTCATTTTTATCGTCGGCAACTAAAATACGGTAATTCGTTGATTTACTATCAACAGAAATAATCCGTTTAGGCAAAGGTGTATTAGAACTCCGGTTTCCTTCTTTAATTTTTACTCTAAATGTAAAAATTGACCCTTGTCCAATTTTGCTTTTTACCGAAATACCACCACCCATTAAAACTGCTAACTCCTGACTCAAAGCAAGTCCCAATCCCGTTCCACTTCCTTTTTTCATCCCAGAACTAGTTTGAACAAAATGTTTAAAAAGCTTATCCAATTCCTGCTCAGCAATACCTGACCCTGAATCTTGGACTTCAACAATTAACAGACTTGTTTTTACATTGATTTTACTTACTCGTGAGCGAACAGTAATTACGCCTTCATCTGTGAATTTTACTGCATTTCCAATTAAATTCACAAAAATTCTACGCAATTTACTCTCATCAACAACCACATAATGTGGAAGATCGGTTGCTGTATCAAAAACAAATTGAAGATGCTTATGATTAACCGGTTCTTTAAAAAACATCTGAATATCATTTAGCAGAAGATGTAAATCTACATTCGTTGGATTAAGCACCACCCTCCCCGCTTCAACTTTAGACAACTCGAGTATATCGTTAATCAGTGCTAATAAATGTTCCCCTGCATGAATTATGGATTCATTATATTCTTTTTGATTTTCTGTTAAAAGCATATCACGGCTCATGAGTTGCGAAAAGCCAATAATTGCATTTAATGGAGTTCTTATCTCGTGCGACATATTTGCAAGGAAAATACTTTTTGCTTTATTTGACATTTCTGCCTCTTGTTTTGCTTTCAAAAGCACCATATCAGCCTGCTTCCGTTCGGTAATATCCTGAACATTTACTGCACGATATTTTACTTTTCCCAAATCATCGTAAATTGCTGTAGAATCGGTTAATACAGGAAAAATTGATCCATCTTTTTTTAAATGCAACGATTCAAAAACAAGATGACCTGATTCGTGTACTTTTTGAAATATTTTTGGAAGTTCTGTTCTAACTTCTAGTGCGAAAGTTTCTACAGCAGATTTTGTCATCATTTCTTCAACTGTGAACCCATGCATTTCGGCAAATGCTGGATTCATTAATTCAAAGCTATTATCGTCGGGATTGGCAGCTGCAACTCCCCATTTTACGTTTTTGAAAATATTGGACCATTTACTAATTTCTGCTTCTGATTTTTTTCTTTCTTCAATATTTCTACTAACGCCCACTACTTCTATTTCGCCTTCAGGGTTATATCGAACTTGAGTTGAAATTTCAATCCAAATTGGCACCCCATTTTTGCAATATTGTTGAATTTCAAACACATAATGACTAGGGACTTCTGGCTGTTGAATGAAAGAATTAATATTTTTAGCAATAGCATCGTTAACGACTTTTATTGATTCTGGAGTCAGTGAGTTTTCGAAATTTTCAGACATTGCTTCCTCTGAAGTAAATCCTCTTAATTGAAAAACCGAAGGGCTGATATACGAAAATTGTCCTTTAGATAAATTTAAAACCCATATAACATCTGCTGTAAATTCTGTTAATAATCGATATTTTCCCTCACTGGTTTTTAAAGCATCTTCAGTTTGCTTACGTTTTGTAACATCTCTAACAGCTACGACTCTTGCATCTTGTGATTCTAAATTTTGTGATTCTAATTCGGCATAAAACATTTCCCCATTTTTCTTAAACGCTCTAACTTCATAGGGATTTGTAATTTCTTTAAGCATATTGTCACGGGCAATCTGAACATCATCTTTATGGATAAAATCGAGTAAATTCTTGTTGAGTAGTTCTTCGCGTTTATAACCTAGAATTTTTGATAATGCAAAATTCAAGTCTAATGCAATTCCGTTGTTATGAATTAAAATTCCTTCAATGGTTACATTCGAAAGTAATCGGAATCGATCTTCACTTTCTTGAAGTGCTTTTTCTGCATTCACTCGATTTGTTACATCTCTACAAATTACGTATGAGCCCAGATAATTTCCAGCGCTATCATATTTGAATTTTGCATTGTCTTCTCTCCAAATATAATGACCATCCTTATGCAAAACTCTATATAAATACAATAACTCGCTTTTTTGTGAATCAATGGCACTAAAAATTTTGGCGAACAATTCATCTTTATCTTCGGGGTGAACTAATGAAAAGACATTCTCCATATCTCTGTTATACTCCTCTAATAGAGGATAACCCAATATTTTTAGGTAAGATGGAGAAACATATTGAATTTTATTTTCTGCATTTATAAATAGGATTCCATCCGAAGTATTTTCTGCAATTAGACGATACTTTTCTTCACTCTGCTTTAATGCTTCTTCAACTTGTTTACGCATAAGTGCTTCGCTTATACGTATTGCAATATCTTCAATTATTTGAATAATTTCAATATTAAAACACCCTTTTTTATGGTCATCTAAATGAATTAAACCAACAATACTATTTTTATTTTTAATAGGCACTAAGGCCATCGATGCATATCCATGATGCATGCATTGATTACGAGGATGATAACGAGGATCGTCATCAGGAGAAAGTTTAAGCAACTCGAAAGAATCATTCGTCCAAAAGCTACCACCTTGGGTAAACAAAGGATGATTTGGATCTGTTTTTCCAGAAATAACTAGCCCACAAGTGCACTCTAATCTATTATTACCATGATGATCTTTGCATGCTTCTCCATCAATACAGTGTTCTAATATTGAATTTTCTGTACGCAAAAAATCTTCCGAAAAACCATCTTGCCCAATGTAAGGGAAATCATCTCCCTTTTGCATACGAATTCCTACGGCATCAATTCCTGTGTGACTTTTCAATATTGAAATAATTCTTTGCATTGAATCACTAATAGAATCTTGTTCATTGAGAATTTGTAAAATATCTCTACCCATATCACGGTAGACCTCATTCTTTTTTTGCTCCGTAATGTCAAGAATTACGCCTCTAACTTTTGTTGGATTACCAAATTCATCATTTACAAGCTCCGCAATGGTATTAAATATTTTCTTATTGCATGAGTTATGCTGAATAATTTCAAATTCAATATTATATGGTTGTTTTTTTTCAATAAGGTCAACTAGTGCTTGATTAACTTTATTCCTTTCTATAACAGTATTTAAAACTGATTCAGCATTAAAATCAATGAGATTTTTATCAAAACCATACATTCTAATTACTTCATCAGAGCTCCAGAATTCAGCTTTTTTAATATCATATTCCCAACTTCCAACTTTACCTACTTCTTGTGCTTTCCGATATCGCTCTTCGCTTTCTAGGATAGATTTTTCAGCTAATTTTATTTCTGTAATATCTCTATTTATTCCTATTAAGCTAGTTATATTACCAAATTCATCTTTTATGGGAACTTTAGTTGCAAGATTCCATCGAACTTCTTGTGTTAATTTATTAATACTAACTTCCTCATAATTTATTAATGGGATACCTGATATCATAATTGCCTGTTCGTCGGCAAAAAATTTATTAGCAATATCGTATGGAAAAAAATCAAAATCAGTTTTACCAATCATCTCAAGCGGAGAAGCAGCACCACAATTAATAGCCACGGCCGGATTGCAAATGATGAACTTACTGTTTTTATCTTTATAAAAAATTTGATAGGGAATATTTTCAATAATTGTACTTAGAATCTCTTTTTCAGTCAGAGTTTTTTCTTCTGTGAGTTTTTGCGAAGTCACATCAACTAAAATTCCTCTTAATCCCACAGGGATGTTGTTTTTTAAAATTGGGGATGAATATACTAGTGCTCTAAATATTGAACCACCTTTCCGTATCATCGTATATTCATTACTACCCGTTAGATGACCAGATACAATAAGTTTAATATTCTCAATTACACTTGATTTATCCTCTTCGGAAAAAAAATTCAACAAATTTAAACCAATAATTTCATCAGATTCAGAATACCCAAAGATATCATAAGATTGCTTATTGACATATGTTAGATTTCCCAAAACATCAGTTTCAAAAACCACTTGTGGCAAAACATCTGCCATCTCTTGATATTTTTTCTCACTATATAGCAACGCTTCTTTCACTTGTTTATGCTCTGCAATATCTTTTTTATATATTGCTTTTAATGAGTTGTATTCTTTTTTTAGCGCCTCTAATTCAAAAATGAGTTCGTTTTTAGTTTTATCTGAGTAATTCATAACTATAATATTATGTTTAGTCATTTCGATATAAAGTAACCCTTAGGCGAATATTTTGAAATCATGTTGATGTTTTCAAAATAAAAATCGTTAAAAATATTTTTTAATTAACTCAATTAATTCAAGTTTCTTAACTGGTTTTGAAATATAATCGTTACAGCCTGCCTCAATAATTTTTTCTTGGTCGCCAGTGAGCGCAAAAGCGGTTTGTGCAATAATAACTACTGTTGAGTTAAATTGCCTAATTTGCTGGGTAGCCTCATAGCCGTCTATTAGTGGCATTTTAATATCCATGAGTATTAAATCCAAATCAGGATTTCGTCTAGTAAATTCAACTGCTTCAACCCCATTTTTCGCAATAAAAACCTCATCACCAAAGACTTTAATTGCTTGTGAAATATATAATTGTGAAATTTGGTCGTCCTCTGCAATTAATATTTTAAGATTTTTTACTGGTACTTCAGCTATACTTTTTGAGTCAGCAAGTTGATGCAGATTTTTTTCAATTTTTGGATTTTTATATGGCAATGTAAAGTAAAAAACTGAACCATTTCCTTTAGTACTTTCTAACCAAATTCGTCCACCTAGCATTTCAACATAAGCTTTAGAAATCGACAAGCCCAATCCAGCACCTTCAAAGTCTCTCGAAAGCGAATCATTTCCTTGCCTGAATCGTTCAAAAATAATTTGTTTTTGCTCGTCGCTAATTCCAATTCCAGTATCAGCAACAAAAAACTCTAATTCAGCATTTGCGGAATCCATTTTCACCTGATATCCAAACCTAACTGAACCTTCAAAAGTAAATTTAAGGGCATTTTTTACAAGATTTGCAAGAATTGCATATACTTTCTCATGGTCTGTAAAAATAATATCTTTAGTAGTAGGTAGTGATTTTTCGCACAATAATTGAATTCCTTTTTGCTCCGCTTCTATATGAAAAAAATTAAAAATAAAATCAATAAGTTCATTTGTGTTAGTTCCTGAAATAGAAACTTCCATTTGCCCCGACTCAATTTTAGAAATACAAATAATATCATTTATAATATTAAGCATACGTTCTCCACTAGACTGAATAATTCCAATATACTCTTGTTGCTCCTCACCTGTTAACTTGGGTTCTTTGAGTAATTCTGCAAATCCAAGAATGCCGTTCATTGGAGTTCTTATTTCGTGACTCATATTTGCCAAAAATGCAGATTTTAATCGATCGCTTTCTTCGGCTTTTTTCATTGCTTTTAACAAGGCGTGTTCCGAAAGTTTCCGTTCCGAAATATTTCGTGTAACACCATGATAACCAATAATTTCACCTTGATCATTATAATGTGCTGTAGAATTTGCTTCAGTCCAAATCCAACTACCATCTTTACAAATTTGTTCCAATTCGTATTGTATGGTACCTGATTTTAGTCCTTTAAGCGCGTCGGTAAACCGTTTTGCATTTACTAATTTTACATGTTCAATTCCTTCTGGTTTCAACAAACTCCACAAAGGCGTACCAAGAACCTCATCCTTAGAAAAACCGCGCATTAATTCATCCGCAGGGCTAATATAGTCACAAATTAAATCGCTATTCAGATGCCAGATAACATCACTAGAATTTTCGGTCATTACTCGAAATTTCTCTTCACTTTTTTTGAGCGCATCCTCGCTATTTTTCCGAGCTTCATTTTCACATCTTAATTCAGCCAATAATTCGAGTGTGATTTTGTGTGCATCGTTCAATTCTGTAGTTCGTTCTAACACTATGGCAGACAATCTAACATTTTCGTTACGTTTTTCGAAATTTGCAGTTCTAATTTTCACCATTGCTCGAATTTGAGCAGTAAGTTCACTTTGGTCAATTGGTTTTGCAAGAAAAGCCTCAGCTCCAATATCTAAAGCCTTAATACGACTATGTTTGTCGCCTTTTATTGCAGTAACAAATACGATTGGAATATCTTTTAAGACATCATCAGATTTTAGTCTTTTACAAACTTCAAATCCATCCATAATTGGCATTACAATATCGAGAAGTATTACATCTGGATCATCGGTTGCAGCCAATTTTATACCTTCCTGACCAGTTAATGCACTTATCACAATTGCATCAGGAAATGCTTCGTAAATCAATGCTTTTATGGTAATTATATTATCATTGTTATCGTCGATTGCGAGAATTTTTACTATCTTATTTTCCATACAAAACTTGATTTATAGTTTTGAAAAATATTTTTTCGTCGATTGGTTTTGCAATATACGCATCAAAACCATGAGCAAGAATAGTTTCACGGTCTAAACTCATTGCACTAGCTGTAAGTGCTAGAATCGGAACATGTTCTAATTGAGGATACTTTCGAATACTTTTAAATGCTTCAATACCATCCATTCCTGGTAAAGCAATATCCATCAGCACAAGATTTGGTTTATGTTTTTTTGCCATTTCGATACACGAATAGCCATCTACAGCTTCTAACACAACGTAATCTTCTGCAAGAAGGGCTTTTACTGTAATCATATTATCGGCATTATCTTCAACAACAAGAACCACGGGTTTGCCATTTATTACTTGTAAAATTGGTTGAGCTTTTTCAATTGGTTTTATTTCTGGATTTACCATGGTTGAAACTGCAGCGAGTAATTCATTTCGATTAACATCACCCTTTTGAATTAGTTGGTGTACATTATTACGTTTCAAAAATTTGAGTTCTTCTTTTGTGATATGTTTAGCCGTAAGAATTAAGACCGGGATATGAGCAGTTAACTCTGCTTCACGTATTGTTTTCAGAACTTCAAAACCATCAATATCTGGCATCATCAAATCCAAAATCATTGCATCAGGAATAGTTTGAGCAATAATTTCAAGCGCTTCTGCACCATTATGAGCAATCAACATTTGATAACCACTTTCCTCCATAAAGTCTTTAATTTGAATAATTGCTGGCTCACTATCTTCAACCAATAATATGGTTTTAACAAGACCATTATTTCGAGAAGGACTTGAAATTATATGGTTAATATATGTTCGTTCTTCAACTACCAATTTATTTTCGGCAACATAGGACAACGGTAGGGTGAGCGTAAATGACGAACCCACATCGATTTTGCTTTTCACAGAAATTGTTCCGCCAAGAATATTCGCATATTTTTTTGCAATAGCGAGCCCCAAACCAGTGCCTCCAAACTTTCTAGAAGTACTCCCATCGGCCTGTCTAAACTCGTCAAAAATATGAGGCAAATGGTTTTCAGAAATTCCTATACCTGAATCTGTTACCGTAATATCCAAAAAATTCCCAGTTTGATTGGTTGTAATTTCCACACTCCCTTCTTCGGTGAATTTTACAGCATTCCCAATTAAATTTTGCAATATATGTCGACATTTATCACTATCGCTAGTAATATATAAATCCATATTATTAGCATTTTGAATTAACTCAATATTTTTAACTTGTGCTTGTGGAAGAATCATATTTGAAATTTCCACAACCAAATTATTGGCATTAAATTTTGTGATTTCAATCTCTTCATATCCAGCTTCAATTCTCGAAATATCTAGAATATCGTTGATTAATGAGAGTAAATGTTTACCATTTCGTTCAATTACTTCCAAATAACTATATTCTTCTGCAGGAATTTTATGATCAAGTCGACGATTAAGAACTCCCGATAGTGCAATAACGGAGTTAAGCGGTGTTCGAAGTTCGTGGCTCATATTCGATAAGAAATTTGTTTTAAGCCGACTTGCTTCGCTAAGTTGATTTTTTTGCATTTCAAGTTCAATATTTTGCTCTTTTAATTCGGTAGATTGAGATGCCAATTCAGTTTTTTGAGCTTCTAATTCTCGGTATTGGATTTCGAGTTTTTCCGAAAATTCTTTCATTTTATGAAAAGCCATAATCCCTTCCACACGAGCACTCAGAGTAACCAAAATTCTATTAATCAATAAAATGGATTGATTGCTGAATTTATTTACACTTGCGAGAGAAATAATTGCAACTACTTCGTTATCAGAAATTATTGGAAGTGTAATAATTTCTCTGGGTATATACTTTCCACTCACCGTGTTGAAGATAAATCGAGTATCCTCAGATATATTTTTTACATATTGAATATTTTTAGACATAAGAACTGCTCCAAATTCACCCTCAAAAACATCAGCAGCAAACGAGTGCTTCGCTGCATCAGACATTCCAATAGATTCAAAATGCTCGAAGCGTTTTTTATCATTGCTAACAAGGTATATTGCAGCCATTTGAGAATTTGTATGATCAGAAAGAGCTTTAAGGGTCGATTGAAAGAATTTTTTCGCATCATATTCAGTCAACATTAAACCAGCCAGACTTACAACCTTTTCGTCTAAATCTGAGTTTTTTTGAATTCGTTCAACCATTTGGTTGAACGAATTTGATAATTCTCCAAATTCGTTTGCTGATTGGTATTTACTTCGAGCATTCATATCGCCATTTTCAAATTTATTTGTGGCATTTGTAAGCTCATAAATAGGCTTACGAATACTTCGCAATAAATAATAATTAATTATTATTGAAATCACTAATATAATAGCAACCAAGTATATCAATCGCCTATTCAGCGACTCACTTAAATCTTGAGAATTCTTTTGGAGAAAATCTGCATTATTAGATGCAAAATCATCAATTTTAGCAATTATGGACATCATTTGTTCATAATAAACGATTACGCTGCTATTAAAAAGCTCGCTTTCATTTTCATGTCCAACATCTCCACTTAAAATACTCTTCACATTTTCTTGTTGAGCAATTTTCCAACGATTAAAAGCCTTAGATGCTTCTTCAATATCAATTTGAGGTCCTAAATATTGGTTTTTTAGTGTAGAAAATTCTTCCAATGCCCCAGCAATAGCTATTTCGTTTAATTGAATTGCTTCTTGCTTTTCTTGTGCATTTTTTGCCAAAATCAAATCTCTTGAGGCAATGCGCATTTTTAAAACTTCAATCCGTAGCTCGCTAATTGCACTTTTTACATTAAAGGGGTGATCATGCATCAGTTTTGTTTGCTGATATATTTTATCGCTTTGAATGTATGAAACTATACCAATTGCTATTACAAAGATTAACATAGTAGCAATGACAATCTTTAGCTGAGTACCAATTTTAAGATTTTTCATGAATTATTATAATTTTAAACAAATATTATATTAGCACTTCGCCAAAATGTAGTGACCTCAAATTATTTTAACAAAGAATATTTCTATTGTATAATTACGAAAAGAACATATTTGAAATGAATAAAACAAAAATACGATGAATATTATTGACTTTTACCATTTTACCTACTTTTTTGCATATTTATTTTTCTGAAATATTGCAGACTGTGGATAAACTTCATTAAAACCATGACTGATAAATATATCCCTTTCGGTTTCGCTGGTAATTAAATAACCACCATGCGTTAACGAGTTTACAACCTTTTCAATTATTCGTTTTTGAAATTCTGGCTTATAATAATAGAGCAAATTTGAGCAAACTACAATATCAAAATCCCCGAAAATACTAGATGGTGGACAAGAATATTGTTCATCGAATAAATCAAAAACAGAAAAATGAATATTTTTTTTCAGCTTCTCTTTTACATAAAAGCAACCATTTTGATTTTCAAACTGTTGGTTAACTCTAAGCATACTCATATTATACACTGCTGTTACAGAATACATTCCATTCTGAGCCTCATTAACTTGTTTTGAATCTTGATCTGTAGCAAAAATTCGATAATCTTTTTTACACTCTCCTCCATTTGTAATCTCATCTAATAAAATTGCAAGACTATAAGCTTCTTGTCCTGCAGCACAAGCAGCCGACCATATTCTTAGCTCTTTACGCGTTGAATCTGAGTTCGTGCTCAACATTTTCGGCAATAATATTTGCTCTAAAACTGAAAATGTAAGTGAATTTCTAAAAAACTCACTATAGCTAACATACAACGAGTTAACAAATTGACTTTGTTCCATTTCGGTATGCTCAAAGAAGGCAAAATAACCTTCGAGTGAAATTGAGTTAGTTTCAGTAATTCTTTTCTGCAATAAACTATTTAAAAAATTATCATTATATTTTGATACGTCAACTCCCTGAAGTTTTATCAAAAGCTCAATGATTGGTCTATTTATATTTTTCATTCATGATTTTATATTATTAAAAACAACCACTTTAAAAGTACTTTTTAATTAGTTCAATTAATTTATGTTTTTTTATTGGTTTAGAAATATAATCATTACAGCCAGCGTGAATTGCTTTATCTCTATCTCCAGTTAACCCAAAAGCTGTTTGAGCAATTATAATAACCTTAGTATTAAATTGTCTAATCATTTTTGTGGCTTCACATCCATCCATTATAGGCATTTTAACATCCATGAGAATTAAATCAAGAGATGGATAATTTCGACAAATTTCAATTGCTTCAACTCCATTTTTTGCAAATAATATTTCATTAGAGAAAACCTTGATTGCTTGAGAAATATAATATTGAGAGATTTCGTCGTCTTCAACAACAAGTACTTTAAGGGTATTTGATGGCAAATCGTTGCTCGATTGAGTTGAGATTTGCTCTTGATGATTTCCTAAAGGCAGTGAGTGAGCAGGAAGCGTAAAATAAAAAGTGGAACCAATATCTTTAGTGCTTTCCACCCATATTTTGCCACCTAACATTTCTATATAAGCTTTAGATATTGACAAACCTAATCCAGCACCTTCATAATCTCGAGAAAGGGAGTCATTTCCTTGTCTGAATCGTTCAAAAATAAATTCAATATGTTCTTTACTAATTCCAACTCCTGTGTCGACTACAAAAAATTCTAAAAATCCGTCTACTTTTTTATATCCAAATTCAATTGATCCATGATGGGTAAATTTAAGTGCATTTTTAACCAGATTGGTAAGAATTGCATACACTTTCTCTCGGTCTGTGCTAATAACAACGTCAGTTGAACCAGATGGTTTGGTATAAATAAGATTAATCTCTTTTTGTTCAGCTTCAATTTTAAAAAAGTTAAAAATAAAATCAATAAGTTCGTTTACGCTAGTTTCAGAATAAGAAACTTCCATAAGCCCAGATTCAACTTTAGAAATATTAATAATATCGTTGATAATATTTAGCATCCGTTCACCACTTTTCTCAATAATGCCAATGTATTCTTGTTGCTCTTCGCCGGTTAATTTAGATGCTTTTAAAATTTCTGCAAATCCCAAAATTCCGTTCATTGGAGTTCTAATTTCATGGCTCATATTTGCTAGGAAAGCTGATTTTAGTCGATCACTTTCTTCGGCATGTTCTTTTGCAATGATGAGTGCATTTTCTGCTAGTTTTTGATCAGTTATATCGCGGAATGTCCAGATTCTTCCATAATTCTTACCAGATACACTCAAAATTGGCGCAGAATATCTATCGAGGACCATTCCATTATTAAACTCAATCTCATCTCTACTTGATTCTGTAGGATGATTGTATAGATATTCAACTTTTTCTAAAAACAGGTCGGGATATTTTGCTAAACTAACCACGTGGCCTAGTAATATCGAATCATCATCAACTTCTGAAATATGTTGGGGAACATCAAATAATTCAATAATTCGTCGGTTAACAAGAATAATTTTTTTGTTATCATCAACAACTAGTATTCCTTCAATTGTTGTATTTGTTTGAGCTTCGAGTAAAGATGTTTTAGACTGAAGAGCTTCTTCGGCTTGTTTCCGTTCAGTAATATCGTGAACAACCGTAAACCGATATTTATTATCTTGAATATTTATATTTTCAGCAGACAGCAACACATGTTTAATATCTCCATTTTTTGCTTTTAAATCGGCTTCAATATTTGAAAAGGAATCATTATCACCATTGTTTTGCAATATCGCTTTTGCTACTTCTTGATTCAATATTCCTAAATCAACTGCTGATTTGCCAATTACTTCGTCTTTTCGGAATCCAAATAGCTTATAAAAAGCCTCGTTTACTTCGATATATTTTCCAGTTGTAGGCTCAGTAAGTCCACAGGCAGAAGGATTTAGATAAAACACTTTAGAAAACTTTTCTTCTGATAGTTTTATTTTTGAAATATCTTTTGTAACGCCAAAAAGTGCTGGGTTTCCATCCCAAAATCCAGGAGTCACTCTAGTTTCGACAGGAATAAGAATCCCACTTTTAGTAATCACGGGAACTAAACAAAAATCTGCATCTCCGCTTAACACATCACCAACAATTTTTTGAACCTCGTCTCTACGATCACTAGGATGAGCTAAAAGAATTGATTTCCCATAAAGCTCTTCCCTTGTATAACCTAAGCGATTAATCACTGTTGCATTTGTATGAAGGATATTTCCTTGTGCATCTAAAACGAAGAGAAAATCTTCTATAGTGTTAAAAAATATTTCAAAGTTTTGTTGAACCATCAATAATAAGTCTTCAGAATGTTTTTGATTCGTAATATCTCTCACACTACCGATCATAGCGAGAGGTTCTCTATCTGAATTGCGCATAATGGTAAAATTGTCTTCCAACCAACGATAACTACCATCTTTATGTTTGAATCGATATTTTATCTTAGAAGTATAATTTTGTGGGTTTGTGAAAGAATTAACAATTGAGTTATCCACCTCATCCACGTCATCAGGGTGAATTAATTTTAGGACAACATCTAAGGGTAATGCGTTCATTTCTTCGGGAGTATACCCCGTAATATTCACAAATACAGGACTTAAATAATCATAGATATTAGTAATTAAATTTCGTTTATAGGAAGCGTCTTGTGAATTTTCTAGAACCTCTCTTAGTTGCTCTTCACTTTTGGATAATGCATTTTCAGCAATTTTTCTTTCTGTAATATCTCTAGTTACACCATGTAACCCAATGCAGATACTATTTTCATCAAAAAAAGGAGTGATTAAGATTTCGCCTGTTTTTATAGAACCATCCTTACATCGATAATCAAGAGTCATAGTTTTTAAGTAATCTTTTGAATTATAACCCGTTTGAATGTAAAGGTAAACCTCATTTTTAAACGTTTCTTGAGCAATAATTGCCGATGTTGATGTAAAACGATCACTCATTGATTGCGATAAATATTCGTCAACCGTAAATCCAGTAAAGTTTTCTACCGAAGGAGAAACAAACGTACTTTTCCCTTTTAAATCCATTAACCATACAACATCACTAATTTTTTCAGTAATTAACCGATATTTGCTTTCACTCAGAGATAAAACAGCTTCAGCCTTTAAACGATTTTTTATCTCTTTTTTAAGCTTTTTATTCGTGAAATAATAAAAAATTGAAGCAAAACTAATCATTACAAAAATGATTAAAAGAATTAAAGTGATCTTCCATGGAAAAATCATCTTCTGATTTACATAATCATCGTAAAGCAATCCATCAATAGAAAATGATGGATCAATCATCTTCATCTTTTTATAGGTCTCTGCAATAGATTTCCATCGACCAGGATTGGAGTATCCAATTTCAACAACATTTGCCATTATTAAGCTCTTCATCTGTTTCGCTTCAAATTTGAGATGTTCTAGGCTATGTCTTTTGCTATATTTGTCATAAATCAATTGGGCAATTTCGTCGGGATTCTCCATTGCATATTTCCATCCTTTAAGGGAGGCTTTTCTAAAATCATCCACTAATTTTGGATCATTTTTAATCAAATCTTCTGATGTAAAAAGGACATCTCCATAAAAATCAATTCCACCCATTAAAGGAGATATCATGGCATAATCAAAGTTTGCTTCATGTAGAACAAAAGGTTCATCCGTTGAATAGGCAGAAATTGCATCAACTTTACCATTTAACAAGCTATTTGTATTGAATTCGTGATGATTAATTGAAAATTTATCTAGTGTAATTCCTTCATCGCTTAAACAAACAATAATATCTGCCGCATTGGGTTCTATAGCAACTACTTTCCCAGTTAAATCTTGTATATGATGGATTCCCGATTGTTTTGATGCTAGTAAGACCTGAGGTGAATGCTGAAAAACTGAAGCCAATATAACCGCTTTCTTCTTTTGTGAGCGCATCAATATAATATCGGCAGAACAAACTCCAAATTCTGCCTTGCCATCAAAAACAGCATCGCTGGAATTAACTCCTTCGACGGCTTCAACTAAATTTACCTGAATTCCTAGTTCTTTATAGAATCCTTTTTCTATCGCTGCATAATAACCAGCAAATTGGAACTGATGCTTCCACTTTAATTGGAGGTTGACTTGCTTCATTTGCTGAGCACTAATTTGAGAATCAAATAAAATTATCGCTATTAAAACAAGAGACATTTTTAAAAATACTTTCATATCATTTTAGTTTTGAATGTAAAAAAGGAACTGAACGGATACTTCGTGATCCCGATAGATTCGGGAGTGAAACGATATTTCGTGAAACGAAGAAAAGAATTCAGAAGTAAGAATACAGAATTAGGAAGATAGAATAAAGGAGACTTAGTGGTCCTTAATAGTGAAACTAGTCCATAAAGTCGAAAGTTCATAAAGTCGAAAGAAATACAGAGGTGAAAATTCTTAGTGGTCCTTAGTGGTCTGAGTGTCTTAGTGGTGAAAACGTGAAAAGACATTTCGTGAAAAGTGAAACGAGGAACAGAACACAGAAGTAAGAATACAGAATTAGGAAGATAGAATAAAGGAGACTTAGTGGTGAAAACGTGAAAAGACATTTCGTGAAAAGTGAAATGAGGAACAGAATACAGAAGTAAGAATACAGAATTAGGAAGATAGAATAAAGTAGATTTTGTTTGTCTGAGTATCTTCGTGGGGGAACAAGTAGAATTGGTAGTACAAGTAAAACTAGTTGCACTTGTTGAGTATGTGAAACTATCAAAATTTGTATTAAGAGTATTTTTTACGTTCATTTCTATCTCCGAGTTATTTTTTTATTCGATTTATTTGTAACAAAAATACTTGAATTAACTAATTGGTAAAGAAAAGCTAAAATTACTACCTTTATCAACTTCACTTTCAACCCAGATTCTTCCACCCATTTTTTCGATAAATTCTTTACAAAGTATCAACCCAAGACCAGTGCTTGGTTCTCCGCTTGTACCAGATCTATTTGTTTGAACATCAAGCATAAATAAATGTTCAACCATAAATGAACTCATCCCAATTCCGGTATCAACAATTGAAATTTTGATGCTGTGATTGTCATATAGAATGGCAGATAGGCATATACTGCCTCCTTTTGGTGTGAATTTTATGGCATTTGAGATTATATTTCGAAGTACTGATTGAAGAATATTATTGTCGGCAGTAATAAAAACACCGTCAGAAACACTATTTGAAATCTGTATATTTTTATTTTTGGCAGAATCTATTAACATCACAATACTCTCTTGAACAACAGGGAGTAGCTTTAAAGTCTGAATATTAAAAGTGATTAGTCCTCTCTGTATTTGCGACCATTGCAATAAATTTTCTAGCAATCGGTAAAGGTTCGTTGCTGAGCTTTTCATACTTTGAGCGTAAATAGAAATTTCGTTCATGCTTAAACTTGGTAATTCTTCTACCATAATTTCTGTAAGACCCAAAAAGCTATTGAATGGACTCCTTAAATCATGAGCTATTATTGAAAAGAACTTATCTTTTTCTCTATTCACTTTTTGCAATTCTTCGTGATTAAGTTTAAAAAAATGCTCTATTTGCTTTCGTTCGGAAATATCCAAAAAAGTAACAACAGCGCCAATAATATTTCCATTATTGATAATTGGATGCGACCAATATTCGGCAGGAAAAGAGGTGCCATCAGCTCGCCAAAGCACCTCGTTATCCATATGTATTTTAGTTCCTAACTTAAAAGCATTAAAAATTTGACAGTCATTTTCATGATATAAATGGCCATCAGCATAAGAATGATGAATAAGATCATGCATGTTTTGCTCCAGTAATTGATTTTGATCCGAATAACCGAGAATTTGAGAACAAGCTGTATTTGCAAATGTGCAATTTCCTTTGGCATCTAAACCATAAATACCTTCTGCTGTGGAATTTAGTAGTATTTGAAAACGGTCTTTACTTTCTTTAAGTTCCGATGTTAATTGCTCTGCTATTTCTTGCGCTTTAATTTTGGTGTTAAATAATGAAAATAATAATGAAAAAATTAATAGACTAATAATTAATCCGCTGAAAGACACAATAAAAACTCTGCTTTTGAAATAGGAAAACTGCTGATTTGATTGACTGAAAAGCAAAGTCCATTTTTTTCCATTAAAAGTCAAAGGAATTAATAGTTTTCTATTTGCCAATTTGTTATTAACAATTGAATCCTTTTTTTGACTATCGTACAATAAAGAGGCCTCCGACAAGTTTTCTTCATCAAATAATTGTAAACGAATTCGACTATTATCTACAAAATCTCTGCTACCTAAAACACCATTCATCAAATCGTACATGCGATACGGACTATATACCCAACCAACAATTGCAGCACGTCGTTCTTGAATCGTATTTGTTGGCATTTTTTTCTTGTAAACTGGGACGTACATTAGTGTGCCTGCTTGCAAATCTTTATCAGTTTCCTGAACTAAAACAACTTTTCCAGAAAGTGCTGCCACATCTAAATCTCGAGCTTGCTCCATGGCTTTTCTTCGGATAGGTTCAGAAAACATATCATACCCAAAAGCACGAAGGTTACGGCCCGAAAATGGCTCAAGGTAAATAATCGAAGTATATATATCTCTATCACCAGATGGTTTTACATTGTAATCGGAAAAACCTTCGTTTCGAATGGATTGAATATGATGTTTTAATTGATTTTTTTGAATAATACATGAGTATCCAACACCTTGAATACCTGGCAAATTAATATCCAATTTAGAGTTATCGATAAAGTTCTTCCACTCATCTCGTTTTGCTGAATCAGAAGCTACAAAGAAAGAAGCACCACTTCGCAAAAGTTGAGCATGAGCATGAAGCCTAGTATCAATCTTGGTTTTTAATTCGTTGCAGACTAGCTCAAATTCTTTGTTTTTTTGAGCTTCAACATCGCGATAAGTATAAATTGATGCCATTAGAGTTAACCCAATGCAAGTGATAAGAATTGCAATTGATTTGAATGCAATTTTGAAAGTCATTTTAAGAAAAAAAGTTTTCATTATCATATTATTTCCCCTTCATTTGCATTGTTTTAGGACAAGAATCTAGCATCAATAATTTACAACTGATGTCATTTGTTTTAAAATTACGATTTGTTTTTGGTTCTAAAATTTATTTAATAACGAACAAAATTATTGCACTTAAATCTTCTTGGGTTCAATCAGTATCACCAAGAATATATTAGCTTATAAAAATCTGATTTCAAGCGATATACATCAATCAATTAGGAACTAAAAATCACAAAAACCTGAATTTCATTGTTTTAATCGTATTTAGACCATTATATAGTTTATTTATCAAAATACTTTTTCAACAATTCCAATAATACAACCTTTTTAACTGGCTTTGAAATATAGTCATTACATCCAGCTTCAATAGCTATATCTCTATCACCAGCAAGGCCAAAAGCCGTCTGGGCAATAATGATTACATCTTTATTTAATTTTCTAATCTGTCTCGTCGCTTCATAACCATCCATTTCTGGCATTTTTACATCCATTAAAATCAAATCTATATCAGGATTATCAAAACAAGCTTTTACAGCATCTATTCCTGTTTTTACTTTAAGAATCTCATTACTAAACAATTTAACAATTTGGCACATAAATATTTCTGAAATATCATCATCTTCAGCAATTAAGATTTTTAGGTTTTTTATTTGATGAATTTCTTCCTCTACATTATTTGTGCTCATTTGATTTTTTTGTTCAGTAGTTTCATTATCAAATGGTAATGTAAAATAAAACGTAGATCCAGCACCTTCAGTGCTTTCTACCCATATTTTTCCGCCAAGCATCTCTACATATGCCTTTGAAATTGACAAGCCTAATCCAGCGCCTTCGTAATTTCTCGTAAGCGAATCATTTGCTTGTCTAAAACGTTCAAAAACAAGTTGCTGCTGATCCTTTCGAATACCTAATCCGGTATCTTTTACAAAAAATTCAACTTCTGGACATTGGGTTACATCTGGTTGATCAGATCGTAATTGAGCATCAGATGCTGATTCTGATTTTAATTCATACCCAAATTCAATAAACCCCGTGTTTGTGAATTTTATAGCATTTTTCACAAGATTAATTAGAACTGCATATACTTTTTCGCGATCAGTAAATATATTTGCGTCTATTGAGAGTAATGACTTTTTAAACAATAGTTTAATTCCTTTTTGCTCCGCTTCTGGTTTAAAGAAAGTGTATATGTAATCGATTTGTTCGTTAATATTTGTTTCTGAAATAAAAATATCCATTTGTCCCGATTCAACTTTCGAAATACTAATAATATCATTGATAATATTAAGCATTCGCTCCCCGCTTTCTTCGATAATACTAATATATTCATGCTGTTCTTCTCCCGTTAATTTAGGTTCTTTTAGCAAATCGGCAAAACCGAGAATTCCATTCATTGGAGTTCTAATTTCGTGACTCATATTTGCTAGGAAAGCGGATTTCAAACGATCACTTTCTTCAGCATGTTCTTTAGCTTCAATAAGCTCTTCTAATAACTTTTTCTTTTCTGTTATATCTTCCTTTACGGCTACAAAAAAGGAAATGTTCCCACTATTATCTAAGATGGATGAAATTGTAGCACTTTCCCAATACAAATCGCCATTTTTCTTTTTATTGTGAAACTCCCCATGCCAATTTTGTTTAGATAAAAGTGTATTCCAAAGCTCCTCGTAAAATTCTTTTGTTTGTTTGCCCGATTGGAGAATACGCATATTTTTACCTAATATCTCGGATTCTGCGTACCCAGTAATTTCGGTAAATTTTGAATTTACAAATTCCACACTACCTCTTTTATCAGTAATGATGACCGTAACTGGACTTTGTTCGACAGCTTTGCCCAGCAAAGAAATTTGTTTTTCTGCTTTCTTACTCTCAGTAATATCACGACCAAAGCTCACAATACCTTCTATTTTTCCAGAAATATAAATTGGAGACGTATTGACTAAAATTTTAACAATATTGTTATCATTTTTCCGAAAGCGCAATTCGTAGCTGCATACTTCTCCGTTCATGGTTTTTTGATAAATAGTCATAATTTCAGGAAGATCTTCATCCAAAATTTGAGTCACAAAAGATTTTCCGATACAATCTTCGAGGTTTAAGCCAGTAGTTTTAAGTGCAATTTCGTTTAAAAAAGTAAAATTTCCATTTTTATCCAGCGTCCAAATTAGGTCGTTTGAATACTCAATCATGGTTCGATATTTATCTTCACTTGCCTTAAGGGCTTCTTCTGCTTGTTTATGCTCTGTGATATCCATCATGCTAATTACCAGACTACGTGCACCGTTCTGATTTCGAAAATCAGTCATATACTTTTCACAAAGTCGAATTTCTCCATCAGCGCGAACAAAACAAAAATTGTAATGATGTTCGTAATTTTCACCATTTACGAACTTCATAAAATTTGAAAAAACAAAATCAATGGATTGAGGAGCAATAAAATTAACAAATGAATCGGCAGCATAGAATTGTTCTTTAGAATACCCACCCATTTTAGTCATCGCATCATTGAGCCAAAGCATTTTTCCACTTTCATTTAAAATACAGATTGAGTTAAAAGAGTATTCTGAAACGGCTCTAAATCGTTCTTCACTCTCTTGCAATGAATCTTCTGCTAGCTTGCGTTCTGTAATGTTTTCGTGCATTAATACAAACCTTTCCGAATTGCCATTGCTGGATTTTAATGGGAATATAAGTGCTCTTATCCATCGGGGATTATCGGGCATATCGGGTGAAATATCATGTACATTATAATATAAATCTGGCAATCGAATGACCTCTCCTTTTTGAGCACGCAAAATGAGCCTCTTGAGCAACTTGCTCTTGCTCATTAAATCATCAAAAATTGAAAAACCAGGAGGCGGTTCAACTCCAAAAAGCAAGGTATGCGCTTCGTTTTTTTTAATAGTAAATCCTTGTTTATCAACTATTTGAATTGATAGTGGATTTTTATCTATGAGATCTTGCAAAGATTCTTCAGCTTGCTTACGATCTGTAATATCTCTAGTTACTCCCCTGATTTTTTTTAACTGGTTTTGTTCATCTAAAATTAACACCAAATTTATTAAGCCAAAGCCATGTGTTTTGTCTTTTCGTATAAATTCAACTTCAATATCAACATTATTTTTAAAATCCAGATATTGATTGTTCTGAAGCTTCATCATTCCTTTTTTAAACTCTTCGGTAATGCGGGTTACTGAATCTTTAGTAAGAAATTCATCGAGTGTTTGTTTTAAATGCTCATCAACCGTATAACCTAAAAACTTAAATACAGTTGGAGAAATATAATCAAAAGATAAATCAGGATTCATTGTCCAAAGTATGTCATCGGTATTTTCTACAATAAACTGGTAATTAGAATTACTTTCTTTTAATAATAATTCCCCAATATTCCGATCTTCAAGCAATTTAATTTTTATAAGAGCAATACTTAATTGCTTTGCAACAGCATCTAGAAAATTAATTTCCTCTGTCGACCATTTTCTTGTCTCAATAATTTGATTTAAGGTAAAAACATAAAAACCATGACTATCAAAAGCAAAAGGGTACCAAATGAGACTTTTAATTTTCATTTGCTCATGTAAGATTTTCCCAGAACCATCCTTAACAAAATGCTTGTTTACATCATGAGCATAACTTTCGATGTATTTTTTTGATTTCAGAATTTCAGAAAATGGAGAAATAAACATACTCAGGGGATATTTCCCATTAGTGTGTTCAATATCTGGATGCTCTAGTCTTAACCATTCGCAAAGACCAACAATACAATTATCTTGAAACGAAACATCATAAATTAACCCACGATCAAGCTGGAGTGTTTCACCAATAATTCGATTTGCATTTTCTAATATTTCATTAGCAAAGTTGTTATTGATGATTAGCTCTGCAATTTCATTTAACGCATGGGTATAACTCAATTGTTGAATACGGAGCAATTCGGCTCGTTTACTATCGGTTATATCTTGATTAGTTCCAACAACTGCAATTGGAGAGTCATCGATTCCATAACGAGCTTCTCCTTTAGACAGGATTGTTCTAATCTCTCCAGTATCTTTTTTGGCAATTTGAATTTCAATAGAATACGGAATTCTTGTGTTGATTGAATTGCTAAGAATTTCAGCGGCACGGGCTCGATCATCTGGGAGGAAAGATTCTCTAACTTCATGAAAAGTGGGTTTAAAGTCTAATGGGAATCCAAAAATACGAAGACATTCATCGGATGCATCAAAAACGTTATTCTTAACATTTAACTCCCAGCTCCCAGTTTGAGCAATTTTTTGCGCATTGTTTAATGTTTCAAGTGTTTTCAGTAAATTTTCTTCAGCGCATTTACGCTCTGTAATATCACGAATAATAAATATCATACTGATGGGTGAACCATCACTATTTCGAAGAACATCTCCATTAACTTCTACATTAATTAAACTCCCATTTGGGCGAATCATCTGATATTCGATAGCACCTATAGGATTGTTCATCATAAGCAAAACATTAGATTTTACTCTCTCAATATCAACGGTTGAAACAAATTCAAACATGTTATGACCCACTAAATTAATTTCAGCATCTACATCAAACAAAGGTAAAGCAGCAGAAGAAGCCATTTGGATAGTTCCATTTAAATCAATAACAACTATTAAATCGGGTGATGCATTTAATATCGATTGGAAAAGAGCATTACTTTCGTTTAATGCATTCTTCATAGTCGTTCGCTCTGTAATATCTCTGGTTACACCATAAAGCCCAATAAGATGCATCTTTTCATCAAAATAAGGTGTTATTAAAACCTCACCCGTTTTAATACGTCCATCTTTACAACAATAATCAAGAACCAATATCTTTTTGGAATCAATAGGTGGAACTTCTAAATGTGTATAGTTATAAATTTCACTCTCAAATGCCCTAATCGCTACAATTGCAGAAGCTGGAGTATGGCGTTCATTAATTGTTTGAGTCATATACTCATTGATTGAATAACCTGTAAAATTTGTAATTGACGGAGAAACAAACAGACTTTTTCCCTGCAAATCCATCAGCCAAACTACATCGGTAATAATATCGGCAATAAATGCACGTTTTGTTTCATTCTCCTTCAAAAATTTTTCAACATGAGTTAATTCCATTGAATCTTGATTAAATGATGCTTTGAGTTGCTCATTAATTTTCTTCAAATAATTTAATTCTACTATTAGTTCTTCCCTAGTTTTATCTTCTTGACCCATTATTTCGATTCTATATTTTCTAATTTTAATCCTGATACTTAATTTTTTGTTTCTTTATATATTAAAAAACTTGATTTTTAATTGGAATGATCCACATATATATCATATAAAAATCAAACTAAAGCTATAACAATCAATACACTAAATACAAATATAATGATTACTAAACATGATTTATATTCAAAATTACCTTAAAATGTGTTATCGTTTTTTACAAATCTGATTTACAATATCTTACAACTTATTTCAATAATTATCACAAATAACTAGGTTAACATTTTATCTATTTACAAAAATACGATTTTTTAGTAACAAAATTGGAAATTATTCGATTTTAACAAACATGCTCACATTAATACAACATCAATTTAGAGGACTATCCGTTTTTAGCCATAGTATTGATTTTGGCATAACTAGGCAAGTTCGCTATTTACCATCAGCACCATAATGTAGCATCAATGTTATACCAAAACTTATTTCAAATTAGTCCACAGGACAATTTGGAATTTAGCATGGCATGCCCTCGCCTTCAAGCGGGGTTAATGCCGATAGAATTTATGTTATAGTGCAAACGATGGAAATTGTATTTGATTATAACATAAACCGTAGCGGTATTATATAAAAGAAACAGTAATATAAAATTACACAACGATCATCAATTTGAATCATGTTTTACAGTTTATCTATTTCAGGGGATTATCAACATTTGGAGTTGTTGGGCAAATTCAAAATATAATATTAGGCTTCAATCTATGAGTGCTTTTAAAACTTTTCTATTTTTGATGGTTGTTGTATCCCTTGGATCCAATTGAATCATTTTATCATAATCAGCTATAGCGCCAACATAATCTTTCAACATACACTTTATCATACTTCTGTTATTGTATGCCTTAATTGTAGGTTTAATTTCTATTGCTTTATCATAATCTTTAAGTGCACCAACAAAGTCATTTAAATCTTTTTTAGCATTGCCTCTATTAAAATAGACTCCTTCTGTTCTAGAATTCATTTCTATTGTTTTATCAAAATCTTTAATTGCACCAGCATAATCTTGATTACTGTTTTTTGCATTACCTCTGTCAAAATATGCTTTTTCATCCTTGGGATTATTAAGAATTTCAACATTATAATCTTTAATTGCATTGGTATAATCTTTTAAGAAAAATCTTGAGATGCCTCTATTGTGAAAGCTATTGCTATAACCTTTATCAATTTCAATTAACTTATTAAAATCTTGGAATGATTTCTCGAAATACATTTGTCTTTTAGATGTGTTATCATTTGATTCAGCTTGTGCAATCTTCAGATAATAGCAACCCCGGTTATTATAGGCAAGAGGGTTTTGTGGATGTTTTTTAATAATATCAGAAAAAAGAGCTTCATCATTTTTCCATGTATCAATGCGAGCATTGCTAAGAGCAACAAAAATCATAAAGCCAAACGCAAGCAGAGATAATACACCATTTTTATAGAACTGATTCTTTTTGCTAGATACATATTCAAATAGCTTTCCAACAATAAAAAAGATGCCGATGTATGGAATGTATGTATATCTATCTGCCATTGTTGCATTTCCGACTGTCACAATTTGAAGGACAAGAATTATTGTAATTAGAAAAAACAAAAAACCAAAGACAACATCTTTTCCCCATTTTCTGGAATACCAAACAAAAAGCGTTACTAGACCAACAAAAAAAGCAGACAAGTAATAGATTGTTGGTAGCGTAATTCCTAACTGAGATGGATATGGATAAAGGGCCGATAAATTAATCGGGACAAAGGCTTTACTTATATATTCGAGCAATGAATTTGAAATAATAAACACACGATCATAAGTAGAAATGACTTGAATATCGGGCATTGCTGCTTTTTGAGAATACATGGCTGCAATTCCAAAAGCAAGTGAAATTGCAAAAAGTGGAATTTTTTCAACTACAATTTTCCAACTTAATTTTCTATTGAAATAATAGTCAAAAAGAAGCATAACTATTGGAAGAATCACTGCAGCGGATTTGCTTAGACAGGATAACAAGAAAAAAACACTGGCAAATATTAAATATTTTAATTTTTCAGATTTTAGGAAGTTTGTGTAAAATATCAGCGAGAGCAAAAAGAAAAATGTGTATAAAACATCTTTTCTTTCAGAAACCCAAGCAACTGATTCAATGTGCATAGGATGAATAGCGAAAAATGCAGCTGTAATAAATGCTACAATTGTGTTTTTTGGAGAAATTTTTCGAATTAGAACAAAAACCAGCAACGTATTGAAAAGATGAAATATGATGTTATTTATATGGTATAAATATGCGGACTCTCCTACTAGTTTATATTCAATTGCATATGTTAAAGTTGATAATGGGTGATAATTACCAAAATAAAATTCAGAAAACATTAACTTGATATTTTCCCAATTCAAATTACGAATACGTTCATTTTCGTGTATATAGATATTATCATCCCAGATAAGAAAATCAAATTTTAGAGTTTTAAAATACAACGCAAATGTTGTAAGCAATATAACACCTATGGATAACCAAACCCATTGGTTTTGGAGATTTTTCGAAACGCTTAACACAGATTTGTTTTGCTGTGGTATTATTTTTTGTTTAATCTGTTTATTATTCTTTAAACTCATGAATATAAATATTATAAATTCTAAAACGCTAAGCAATCAATATTTGGAGTACAATTAATTTTCAAGAACGACGCAACAAGACTCCACCATCTTTCAGCAATCCCAACTCAATTTTTAATAAATGGTTAAATTTTATCACAAAATAAATTTTCTATTTGGTTTCCTTATACATACTTTCAACAGCTTCTTCTTTGGTTTTATATTCACAAGGAACAACAAGTCCTTTGAATAAAATAAATACCCCAAATTTTCCATTTTGTGCAACGATATACCATGGAGAATCATAGGCTACTATTCGTTGATAATCCATAGGTATTATCCATTTTACAGTATCTTTATCTAGAGCTACATATCCAAATAATCCTTTCTCATTAACTTCAAATCGACTAGAGGCAAAGTCATAATATTCTTCCGAATAATTAATATTATTGAATTGGCAAGGAAGAATCTCTTTAAAAGAATCTTCTTTCCTAAATACCAAACCATATTTTCCATTCGACTTAACTACGAAAATTATGGGTAATATTTGAATAACATCACTAATATTAACACCTAGCTTTTTATCTTCTTTTACATCATATTTTTTAACCACTTCGGATGCAGTTTTTTCATAAATTTTTGCACCATCAAAAAAGAAGTGACTATTAATTATAAAAGATTCGGCATAACTATCTGTCATCATATTTTTGAATGAATAAATCACTTTCCCTTTATTGTCAAGAATTAAAGGTTTTAAGGTCAGATCATTATGAAAAATAGTCGAATTATCCCAAAGCAGATAACTATATCCTCCTAAATAGGTTGTATTCAACATTTTTTGAGTTTTAAAAAAATAGAGAATTAGCCCTTTTTCTCCTTCAATGCAACCATATTCTGGATTAATAAGTCGAAAATAGGGACGCTCTTTTATAGAAATTGGATATCTGAATCCACTTGAATTTACAACATAAAGGCTATCTCCTATTTGAGCAGAAAACAGATATTGATTTGTGGTTTGATCGTTTATAATTGGAAAAAAGAGTGAGTCGTAAATAAAATCTGCAATTACTTTCTGGTTTTCCATCGAAATCAAACCCCATTTGTTATTTTTTTTTGCAAGAATTAAGTCGTTATTAGAGGTCCCAAACTGATCATAATCAAAAGGAATTTTAGTCTGAAAAGTTGAATCAACAATTCCCCATTTTCCATTCATTTTTACAATTGAATATTTAAAGGATGGTTGTCGCAGAAATAAAAGCACTGAATAAGAATAGGTATTATATGAATTGATTTGGTGTTTAAAAGCTCCTATTGAATCATACTTACATGGAATTACTTCACCAAAACCAACTTCAAATATTCCCCATTTTCCATTCTTTTTTATCCAAAAACGATGATTTATTTTTTCATAATACTCCCTTGAGTTTGGATACATAAATTGTTTAATCTCATCAAAATTATTTGGTATTAATAACACCCCTTTATTGCTAACTAACCCTTTGTTACTTTGGGTTGAGACAATGGCATAAGTTGAATCAATAAGCTTAATATCTATGTAATTAGCGGGTAATAATTCTTTACCAAATTGATCTTTAATTCCAAATTTTAACGTGGCAGAATTTTGAAATACAGACCAATATTGAGCCTTTGAAGCACTTAACATTCCCACCAAAATTATTAAAATTAAAATCTTTTTCATTTGAATTTTTTTTATTTTATACTTGCAATAACTTTTGAAGAATTCAACATTAAATTGAAATAAAATTACTCACTATTATCTTTTAATCACCAAGTTTTTACCTGTTTTTCCAGCTTTAATTTGGAGATTCTCAGGAAGTGACAATCCCCGTCTATCGCTTGGGTTTTGGGCAACCAAATCAACATTCTTAAATCCAACTTGAGAAATAATAATGCTGTCTCTATTTACTTGCAATACATGAAATCCATGATAAATCGCTTGATCAAAAAGGGCATCATTATCAGCACGAACTTCTCTTAATGGCGCTCCCCAGGCTCCTTCGCCAATAAACACAATTCCAATACTATCGTTCCGAGTAAATGGATTTTGAAAATTTGAAGAATCAATTACCACTGGAAAAGTAGTTTTTATAATATGTGCATGGCATTCTGAAACAATATCGATTCCCCATTTTTGAAATAATGGACTCCAACATTTTATTAAATCCTCTCTTTTTCGATATCGCTTGCCTTGAGGATTCATCGGAATATGGTATTGCACCATTTGCCATTTAGAAATTGGGGATAAAGTTCCAAAAAGACTGTCAGTAGAAGAAATATCTTTCGGATTACACACAGAATTCATATTGTTTAGTGTAAATAAAGAGATTAGATTTCCTCCAAACAGCTGAGTGTATATTCCGTTTGTTGGGGGCATATCAAAAAAGTTTATTAAGTCAGCGCTGCTTTCATGATTCCCTATTGCAGGAATTATCGGAATTAATAAACCATCTGGAGTTATTGTTAATTGCCAGTCGCTGAGCCATTGTTGCCACTCTGAATTCTTTCTCCAAAAGAACTTATTCATCCTAAAATCACCACCAAAAAAAATGACATCTGGGACAATCTTGCTTGCCAAAATATTTCCATTTCTAAAGCCAACACGACATTTTTTTGGACTCATTTCATATAGTGGTAAGCTATTTCTGCTATCACCACCAGCAATAATTAACAGAGAAGAAGCATTTTCTGGAAGTGTTTTAAAAGAAAGTGGTCTGCTTAAAGTGTTGCCAATCGTGTCCTTAAGAATAAAAAAATATCTAGTGCCAGCTTGCAAATTCGATAATCTGACAAAATTATTATTCTGACCTTTATAATGATTACTTGTTGTAACTCCAGACTGAAAGCGATATTTTTGAGTGTTTGTCCCATGCGAAACAGTATCGAAATAGATCATTGCATTCCGTGTTCCACTCCACCCAATCACCGCACTATGTTGAGGATTATCACGATAGCTCATTCTAAAGTTTCCAAAGGGGTGCTTTGAAGCATAAATAATTGAATAGCTGAAGATTAATAACAATATAAATAACCAAAATTTTCTCATTATATATTATTTTTCAAAAGAAATAATCGGATAAAACAGTCTTGAACAATAGCAAAAGTATATAAAAGTTAACTAATGACCTAACAATCGAAAAGCATCTCAAAATATTCGTGACAAATAAAAATCTATCACACTAAAAATCAATTTTACTAAATTTGCATAAAAAAAACATGATTACGAGAGAGGAAGCTTTGGGATTGTTATCTCTAAATATTAAAAATGAAGCCATGATTAGACACAGTTTGGCTTCGGAAGCTGTAATGAAATCTATTGCCAATTATTTAGGAGAAGATGTTGAAATTTGGGGTTTTGCCGGACTTCTTCACGATCTTGATGTGGAGGTGACACATGCAGATGCAAAAACACATGGAACTATCACACCATCAATACTTCAACAGTTTAATATTCCTTCCGTAATGGTTGATGCAATTGTAATGCATAACGAAGATGCTGCTCCTCGGTTAAGGGAAACAGTTTTTGAACACGCTTTGGCAGCTGGCGAAACCATTACTGGACTCATTATGGCCACCACTTATGTTTATCCCGATAGAAAAATTGCCTCTGTAAAAACTAAATCGGTGGTGAAGCGCATGAAAGAAAAGAACTTCGCTGCTTCGGTAAAAAGAGAAAATATTTTGGAGTGTGAATTAATTGGAATTCCAATTGACCAGTTTGCAGAATTGGCAATTTCAGCGATGAAAGAGATTGCTTCAGAATTGGGTGTCTAGAGGTTGATGGGTCGATGAGTTGATGGGTTGATAGGTTGAAATATTGGGTCTCCCTATAGACTTATAAACCTTGAACTTATAAACAAAAAAAGTTGATGGGTTGATGGATTGAGATGTTGGGTCTCCCTATAAACTTATAAACCTTGAACTTATAAACAAAAAAAGTTGATGGGTTGATAGGTTGAAATATTGGATCTCCCGATAAATCCCGAAAAACAGTTCGCCAAGAGCGAAACGTTGTTTTTCGTGGATCCTCGAAAAATCAAAATCCGTCGGCTTACGGATTTGTTTTTCGGGACTTATAAACCAACAATGAAATCATTCTGTACAACTTCTATGCGTATCTTTGTAATTCAAACTAAAATGCATGGCAATTTTAAATCAATCAATAAAATCATCATCAAAATAAATGGAAAATTATAAAGTATCAGGCATGACTTGTGCGGCATGTGCAATTAGCCTTGAATCGTATCTTTTGCCATTAAATGGAGTCCTTAGAGTATCTGTGAATTATCCCAATCAATCTGTTGCTATAGATTTTGATAGTCAATTAATTTCACTGGAAACAATTAGCAAAAAAGCCAAAGAGATCGGTTATACCATATTAACTGGTAACGAAAAGGAGGTTGCAAAAGAATTTGAACAAATTGAAGAAAAAAGATTAAAAAGCCTGAAGTCGAAATTGATATTTTCGGCCATTTTTTCGGCACCAGTGTTTATTATGGCGATGTTTTTTATGGATAAAATTCCCTACGAAAATTGGATAATGATGACACTTTCAATTCCCGTTCTTGCTTGGAGTGGTTCAGAATTTTATGTGATTGCCTGGAGAAAACTCAAACATTTTTCGGCCAACATGGACACCTTGGTTGCATTGAGTACCAGTGTTGCATTCTTATTCAGCCTCTTCAATACAATATTTCCACATTATTTAATGAGTCAAGGATTAATGGCACATGTTTATTACGAATCGGCAGTGATAATCATAACATTAATTCTTTTAGGTCGATTTTTGGAAGAGAGAGCAAAACGAAAAACATCCTCAGCTATTAAAAAATTAATGGGTTTAAAGCCCAAACAAGTGACTGTAATTAGAAATGGTGCAGAAGAAATTATTTCGTATGATGAAATTTTAAAAGGAGAACTTATTGTATTAAAACCGGGCGACAAAGTTCCTGTTGATGGAAATGTTAGAAAAGGAGATTCTTTTATTGACGAAAGTATGATCACAGGAGAGCCAATTCCCGTAGCAAAAATCAAAGGGAATGCGGTATTTGCTGGCACCATCAACCAAAGAGGATCCTTGCGAATTATTGCTGTTAAAGTTGGGAATGACACTTTACTTTCTCAAATTATTAAACTAGTTGAACAAGCTCAAGCGAGTAAACCTGCTATTCAAAAAATGGCGGATAAAATTGCAGGAATTTTCGTCCCCATTGTCATGGGAATTGCAATTCTAGCATTTATAATCTGGTATTCTATTGGCCCAGAACCTTCATTCACTTATGCCACGCTCACCTTAATTACCGTACTGATTATTGCTTGTCCATGCGCATTAGGACTTGCCACTCCCACTGCATTAATGGTTGGAATTGGCAAGGGTGCGGAACAAGGAATTTTAATTAAGGATGCTCAAGCACTCGAAACTGCCTTTAAAATAGATGCATTAATTTTAGATAAAACTGGTACCATCACCGAAGGAAAACCAAAAGTGACCGATGTAATTTGGGCTGATGAGTCAAAAGCCGAACAGTTTTCAGAATTGATATTATCCATCGAGAAACAGTCGGAACATCCCATTGGTGAAGCGATTACGACTTATTTTAAAGAGCAAAATATTTCACCAGTTCTCACTGATACGTTTGAAAGCATCACTGGAATGGGAGCAAAAGCAGAAATAAATGGGGAGCTTTATTTTGTTGGAAACGATGCACTTTTGAAGGAAAATAGAGTAGAAATCTCTTCCACTTTAATTGAAAAGGCAGAGGCATTGAAATCCGAAGCAAAAACAGTCGTTTACTTTTGCACCAAAAACCAAGTTGAAGCCATCATCGCCGTTGCGGACAAGATAAAAGCAAGTTCTGTTGATGCCATAAAACAAATTCGCGAAATGGGAATTGATGTTTATATGTTAACTGGCGACAATCTACAGACGGCATCCGTAATTGCCAATACAGTAGGAATATCTCATTTTCAAGCCAATGTGATGCCTGCAGACAAAGGAAATTTCGTTAAAAAGTTACAAGAGCAAGGAAAGGTTGTTGCAATGGTTGGAGATGGCATTAACGACTCACATGCACTGGCACAAGCGGATGTTGGCATTGCGATGGCAAGTGGCTCGGACATTGCCATGGAAAGCGCTGGAATTACTCTTATTCACTCAGATTTAAAACAAGTTGCCAAAGCAATTCTGCTCTCAAAAGCTACGATGAGAACTATTCATCAAAATTTATTTTGGGCATTCATATACAACATCATAGCAATTCCAATTGCTGCAGGTATTTTATATCCCGTATGGGGATTTTTACTAAACCCAATGATAGCAGGAGCTGCAATGTCGATGAGTTCAATTTCTGTACTCACGAATAGTTTACGATTAAAGAACAAAAAAATATAATTATAATGAAAACAATCAGATTTAAAACGAATATCAACTGTGGCGGATGCATTAAATCGGTGACTCCATTTTTAAACAATCTCGACAATGTTGATTCATGGAAAGTGGATACCGAAAATCCAGATAAAATTCTGGAAGTCATGCTTGACGATGACGATGAGAATATTGTAATTGAAGCGGTTAAAAAAGCTGGGTTTGAAATTCAGAAACTGGACTGATTAAAACACTTTGTAAGTCTCTTACAACTTTCAACAAAACTTCAATGAATACTAAGTTTTCTAATAGTGAAACCTACAAGCAATTATTTTAATGCAATGTTCATCTGCTTTGTATACCAACCGATGTTCATCGGTGATTCTTGTGACCAATAACTAGTATATTCATGTCAGAGTGCTTCTGGCTTTCTGGTTGCTTGAAATGGGGTTTTGCTAGTCTCAATTATCAGCTTTTTTAGGTGTAATGAACAAAAATAAATGTCTAATCAATGGGTTTGTTTTATAATAACCCATTGATTAGACATTTTTGTCATCAGACAAGCTAATTCCTAATAGGTTGCTCTCCAGCAGAGCCTATATCTGCTTTACTTGATAACACAAAGGTAAAAGCAAAAATTAAATCATGATATATGTTAGGAAAATAAACACCATTCTTTTTGTCCATTACACCAACTTTTCCATATTTAATGTGATTTTTAAACCACAATAAAAGCACTTTTTTTATTCATATTTTTGATTTACCGCAAATGGATGACAATTAAGGGCTAGAGAGTTTTTCGCCCTTCTTTTTATCTATTAACCCATTTTAACTATATTAACTATTTGATTTTAATTATGTTAAAATTTAATATAGAAATATTCTAAATAGGTCTATATTGCTTATTAATGGCTGTTTTTAAAAAATTAATACATGAAAAATTTATTTTCGCATTAATAGACAATGAACAATAATGTAAAAAAAGTAATATGTTTGTACTCAGATTCATAATGGGAATTAATGCAAAAACGAAAATTAATATTATTTAAATAATTTTAGCAGAAATGCTTATACTATGTAATTTATTAAAATATAAGCTATTCGCTTTAAAATAAACAAATAAGATGAAAGTAAAATTTAAATTGCTTATTACCATACTTTTCGCTATCGTTAGCGTTAATTTGTTTGGACAAGTTCTTATTTCATCTATTCCTAACGATCAAGCTGATTCATCAGCAATGTTAGAAATAAAAAGTACAAACAAAGGACTTTTGCTTCCAAGCATGACAGCAACTCAACGAATGGCAATTTACAAACCAGCTAAAGGACTATTAATTTATTGTAATAATTGCGAAGAACACCCAGTTTTGCAAATGCAAAATAATGTTCAAATGGTTGATATTTTAAATGGACCTTTGTCGCAAGCAAATTCAGTTCCAATAGCTACAAATGTTCTTCTAAATGGAAGTTTTACTATTGGAAATACGATAACTGGAAGTTTTACTTTTTCAGATGCTGAAAATAATATTCAAGGAAATTGTATTTATAAATGGTATCGTGCTGATAACAATTTAGGTTTAAATGAAACCCAAATTTTAAATGTAAATACAGTAAACTACACATTACAAAATGAAGATAAAAACAAATGCATTCGTTTTGCCGTAATTCCAATTGCAACATTAGGAACAAATCCAGGATTAGAAGCACAATCAAGTTGGTCTACTCCAATATTAATTTCAGCTCCAGAAGCACAACAAGTGTCTCAATATGGATTAAATATTTTAACTTCAGAATTAACAGGAGTTTATACTTATTATCATAGTCAAAACATTCAAGAGGGTACAAGTATTTATCAGTGGTATCGTGCTGACAATGAATTAGGATTAAATGAGATTGCAATTGCTGGTACAAATTCAATTAAATATACATTGACTTTACAAGATGTAGGGAAATATATTCGTTTTGGAGTAAAAGTTGTTGCAAATGAATTAACAATTCCTGCTGTTGAAACAAAATCATCTTCATATATTGGCCCAACTATTAACCCAGCTCCAATGGCTCTGGATGTTAATCAAGTGGATCTTACAATATCAGGTTCTGAAATTTCAATACCAACGAATCTCACAGCAGATAATGGTAGTTTTTTTAGTATAAGTAGTTTTTCTGACTCATTTTCTGAAACAAATATTGAAAATACAAATAACTCAAATATTGGAAATCTTTTAAATGGTGTTTATACTTATTTTAATGCACAAGGTATCGCTGAAGGCACAAGTGAATATCAATGGTATATTGCTGAAAATAACGAAGGATTAAATGAACAGCCCATTGCAAATGCGAATTCATTAAATTATACAATTACTCTTACAGACGAAGGAAAATATATTCGATTTGCAGTAAAACCTGTTACAATTAATTCTGCTGTAGGTGTTGAAACTAAGGCTGTTTTATACTATGGACCTGTATTAAACTCTGTTCCTAGAGCGTTAAATGTTTTAATTAGTGGAACAAATAATATAGGTTCAGTATTAACAGGTTCATATACTTATTATGATGTTGAAAATAATCCTGAAAGTAATAGTGTTTATAAATGGTATATTGCTGATGATAACCAAGGTTTGAATGAAACAGAAATTGCTGGAGCTTCACATACAACTTATACAGTATTAGCTCCAGATATTCATAAATTTATTAGATTTAGTGTGACTCCAAATGCTTCAGTTGGAGCAACACCAGGGGATGAAGAAAAATCAAATTACATTGAAATTATATTAAATTCTGCACCAATTGCATCAAATGTTCAAATTAATGGAACACCAGTGGTTGGACAACAATTAACCGGAAGTTACACATACACACAAACTGAATCAGTAGCTGAAGGAACGAGCATTTATAAATGGTATCGTTGTGATAATGCACAAGGAGCAGGAGTAATTGAAATTTCAGGAGCTACAACCACTACTTACACCCTTCAATCGGTAGATGCTGGAAAATATATCCGTTTTGGAGTATTACCAGTTGCCTCTTCAAATTCAGAATTAGGAGTAGAGCTATTATCAGATGTTTTTAATCAAGCAATAAGAAACACTGCGCCAGTTGCATCAAATATTCAAATTAATGGAACACCATTAGTTGGACAACAATTAACCGGAAGTTACACATACACACAAGCTGAATCAGTGGCTGAAGGAACAAGCATATATAAATGGTATCGTTGTGATGATGCTCAAGGAAATGGAGAAAATGAAATTTCAGGAGCAACTTCATTAAATTACACACTTCAAATATTAGATCAAGGAAAATATTTAAGATTTGAAGTTTTACCTGTTGCTATAATAAATACAGAAACAGGTGTTCAAGTTAAATCTTCTGTTACATCACTTATACAAAGTGCAGTACCCGTTGCACAAAATGTATCACAATCAGGAAATGCAAAAGTTGGTTCAACACTCACAGGAATCTATACTTATAATAGTATAATGGGATTACCTGAAGGAAATACTACATATCAATGGTATCGTGCTGATAATAATTCTGGGTTAAACGAAGTTGCTATTTCTGGTGCAACCACTTTGACATACTTGATTACATATTCAGATTTAGGTAAATATATTCGTTTTTCTGTTACTCCAGTTTCTCAAAATCTAACAACAATTGGTTCAACAGTTAAAGCGGTTGCATTTGAAGGACCTGTTGTAAATATAACAAATGCAAGAACTGTGGGCACACATGGTGCAAATTACGCTACTTTAAAACTTGCTTTTGATGCAATAAATTCTGGTGCAATTACAGGTTCAATTACTTTACAGGTAATTGATAATACAATTGAAACATCTAAAGCAGTATTAAATGCTAATGGACATGGAAATGCTAATTATACCACCGTTTATATTTATCCTATAAATTCAGGATTTACAATTAATGGCAATTTAAATTCTCCATTAGTTGAATTAAATGGCTCAGATAGTGTTGTTTTTGATGGTAGAGTAAATGGACTTGGTATAGCTAATCTAACTATTTCAAATACAAACACAGGAACCTCAGCTTCAACTATTAAATTTGGTAATTCTGCCATTAATAATGTAATTGAATATTGTACAATTAAAGGTTCTGGAACAAGTACATCAAATGGTGTTATTTATTTTACTAAATCCACAGGAAATGGTGAAGGAAATGATAGTGATGGAAACGATTATAATGTAATTGACCATAATAATATTACGAATGCAGGAGCTAGACCTGTTAATGCAATTTATGCAGAAGGGAATGGCCAGTTTTTTATTAATAATGTCACTATTAGTAATAATAATATTTACAACTTCTTAAACCCTAGTATTGCTTCAAATGGAATTTATGTAGGAAATAGAGCTAGTGAATGGAAGATTATTGGAAATAGTTTTTATGAAACCACAACATTTGCTCCTATTTATGATGTTGAATATTGTGCAATTCGAATTAGCGGGAGCAATAAATTAGGTGATAATTTTATTGTTTCTGATAATTTTATAGGTGGAAGTGCCCCATTGTGTGGAAGTAATGCATGGACAAAAACTGCTTCTGGAAATAATACCTTCTATGGCATTTTCTTAAATGCAGATAATGAACATGTTTGCAATATTCAAAACAATACCATTCAAAACTTTGCTTGGAGCAATTCAAGAGGTGCTGCTTGGACTGCAATTCATATACAAGGAGGAAATGTAAATATTGGAACAACTTCTGGTAACACAATTGGATTAACTAAAGGAACTAGTTCTATTATTATTACTAGTGGCGATATGAATTCTTATGGTGTATATGGAATTAATATTGCAGGTGAAGATGATGTTATTTGTGAAAATAACACAATTGGTTCATTTACAACTGCTAACTCAGTATCATCAAAAAGTAATAATATTTTTGGAATTAATAAAATGCCAGTTTCTGGAAATACAATTATCAGAAATAATTTAATAGGTAGTTTAACAACAGCTAACAGTTTCCGAGCAAGTTCACCAAGTACTGAAAATATTCAAAAGGTAGTTGGTATAAACTCAAATGGGACAAGTTCAACAACTATTTCTGGAAATACTATTCTTAATTTAACAAATGGACAAACCTCTTTTACAGGTTCAACACAAACAATTGGTATTCAAACAACTGCTGGTTCTAATACAATATCAAAAAATACCATTGGTAAATTAACCACTGCAAATCGCATGTATGGTCTAAATGTTGATTTTGCTTCAGCAATAGGAATTTCTCTAAAATCCACTAACTCAGGAACTTCACAATCAATAACAGGAAACACAATATTTGAAATTTCTAATACTGATTTGACACAAAGACTAAGAGTAAGTGGAATTTATTATTCGGGACCAAATAGTGAATCCAATCAAATATCAGGAAATTTCATTCATAATTTATCACTTTCTACAACGGATGTTCAATCCTTTATTGATGGTATTGTTTTAAATGGTGGAAATGTAACATGTTCAAATAATATTATTAGTTTAGGAAATAATATTACTAAAGGTTATTTTATTAATGGAATATTAGACAATAGCAGTAGCTCAAATGATAATTCGAGTAATATTTATTTTAATACAATAAGTATAAGTGGTACAATTACTAACGGAATAACTTCTTCAACTGCTTCGATTTGGAGTAGTGTTTATAATTCAAAAAGAAATTACAGAAATAATATATTATCGAACACACGTTCTGGTGGTAGCACGGGTAAACATTATGCACTATATTTAGTTAATACTTCTAATTTGACAATAAATTATAATGATTATTATGTAAGTGGAACCAATGGTGTTCTTGGTTATATTAATGGTGATAAAACTACTTTAACGACAATAAGATTTGCCACAAATCAAAATGTAAATAGTTTATCTGTAAATCCAAATATATTAGGTGGAACATCTATACAAAACTTTTATAGTTCGTCGTCTTTAATAGGTATTTCGATAAATGGAATAACAAAAGATATTTTAGGTGTTACTAGAGGTAATTCACCAAAAATGGGAGCATTAGAGTAAAATATCAATAAATAATTAAAAAGGGTTGAAAAAAATATTTTCAACCCTTTTTAATTGTATATTTCTCATTATCAAAATGATAACAAGCTAATCTGTGGCATAACTAATTCAATTTATTGTAACTCTAAAATTAATTTTAAATTGAAAATATACCTAAAATATTGAATTTTTTAGTTTATTGAATATTTGTTTGTTTTCAGATTGCCAATCATAATATTGTTCAACAGCAATGGTTGTGAAGAGAACATCTCTCATAAATCATCCTTTTTCACACTAATATATTCACTTTTTTGATCTTGAAACATTGATTTTTTCAACTTTTCCATATTTACAATACTGGATTTTAAATATGCTGTATTATCCACCTCTTCATCTCAATAATCAATTTTCTATCTTTTCGGACTCCGTTTCCGAATCCACTGATTTGCTTTATACGAAAGATATGCGCAACCGCTGCCAATGATGGCTCCCACAAATACATCGGAAGGATAATGGACGCCCAAGTGCATGCGGGAATAGCCAACACTTCCTGCCCACAAATACATGGGGGTAATCACGTACCACTTTGGGTAACTCAAACTCACAGAAGTGGCCACAGAAAACGCAGTAGAAGTGTGTCCCGAAGGAAATGACGGAGAATTTTCAGTAGCTATATTGTCGATATTTGGGAATTCATCATAAGGTCGAGGACGATTTATGGCATACTTCAACCCCGCTGAAACTGCTACAGTCAAAGCAACAGAAACTCCAATCTCAATTCCATCTTGAAGTGTAAGACTATCTTTTTTAATAAGACCATGAATAAAAAAAGCAGAAGGTGCAATCACCATAATTGGATAAACGGAATTACTGGTTGCCTTAAAAAATGGATCTAAGTCCTTGTTCCTGTTAATATTTATTGATTTCAGCAAATTGATATCAAAATTCTGAGCAGATGCATTTTCGCTATTAAAGCAGAAAATTGAAATTAATAAGAGAGAAATTACTTTAATTTTCATATTTAAGTTCTATTTTTTTATCCCACAAAAATTCTCACTACACAATTCATTAATGCAAGCATCGCAAAATCATCAAATTATACCAATACTTATTTCAAAATAGTCCAATGGACTATTTGAAATTTAGTATGGCATGCCCTCGTTTTTTAACGGGGTTTA
>JBAXTE010000109.1:0-1387 GCA_037130365.1 Bacteroidota bacterium | reverse complement strand
TATAATGTACCCCAATCTTAGGGCAGCGATCCGGTGTTTTTTAAGTTGATTCTTTTCTTTTAAAATTAAACATTCTTTTGTTGTTGAACCGGTTTGAGACGGGAGATAACTCTTGCAGAGTTATCCTCGGCGAAAAACGTTTCTCTTTTTGCTTCTTTTTCTCTTTGTTAATTTCTGTTCATTTGTTCATAACTCAGGCCGCATTCCGATAAACCGATTCAGGGGTTTTATAATCCAGTGACTGATGCAATCGTTCCTTGTTGTAAAAATAGAAGTATTTCTGCAAGCCTTCGTAAAGTTGGACACCATCATCAAAGACATGAATGTAAACGCACTCGTACTTTACGCTTTTCCAAAGCCTTTCAATAAAAATGTTGTCAATGGCCCTTCCTTTACTGTCCATACTGATGGCAATGGGTTTTTCTCGTTCTGTGAGCAGCGAAGTATACTCAAAGGCCGAGAACTGACTACCCTGGTCTGAGTTAATAATTTCCGGCTGACCATAAGTCTCAATGGCTTCCTCGACGATCTGGCGACACCACAGTGAGGTCATCGTGTTGCTGATGCCCCAGTTTACCACAAATCGCGTATGCACGTCTATTACGGCACACAGGTACATAAATCCATGACGCATGGGCACATACGTTATATCGATAGCCCAAACCTGGTTTGGATGATCGATCACAAGATCCTTTAAGAGATAGGGGTAAACCGGGTTCTCTTTGCTTTTCTTGCTGGTATTACGCTTGTGATAGATGGTTCGCCAGCCGATGAGCTCCATCAGCCGTTTGATCCGTTTACGGTTCACCGGATACCCCTGATACCTTAACCAGGCTGTGATGCGTCTGATCCCATAAAAAGGAGTTTTATAGTACTGCTCGTCGATCAGGCGCATCAAATTCAGATTCTCCGGGGTTTCTGGTACCGGAGTGTAATATAACCCGCTGCGATGGATACGCAGCAAGTCACATTGACGGCAAAGACTTATATCTATTCCTTTTTCAATCATGGAGCGTCTTGCCTGAAGCGTCTTTACAATAATTTTTTTTTAAGCCAATCGATTTCTACCTTCTGCTGCCCGATCTGTGAATACAGCTTATCTAACAGAGCTTCTTGCTGCTGTTTATCGTCACTGATCTTATCGTCCGATGAAAAAACCATAGTGGCTTTGGTCAGAAATTCTTTTTTCCAGATCCCAATCTGATTTGGATGAAGTTCGTACCTTCGGGCTAGTTCTTCCAAACTGGTTCGTTCTTTTAAAGCTTCCAGGACAACTTTCGTTTTAAAGTCCGCGCTGAATTTTCTTCTGCTTCTCTTTTCCATGACAGTAAATTTAAGGGTTTGTTTTCCACCTTAACTCCCTGTCCTAAAAAAAGGTTACATTATA
>JBAXTE010000108.1:0-1398 GCA_037130365.1 Bacteroidota bacterium | reverse complement strand
CATCCCGGAATGCCCCTCCGATGGTATCATATGCCTGGAATCGTTTTTTCAGGCTCAGCATCATATAGGTGATCATGATGATTGAGATATCTGCAATCTGGGCATCAAAATCGTTGGATTGACATTTGCCAAGTCTCAAATACTGCTTCGCTTCCTTATAAAAAACTTCCACACCCCAGCGGATCTGGTAAATCCGGATTGCTTCATCATATGTTAACGACATATTATCGGTTAGTAATAAACTCCATGAGGATTGATTTGCGTATTGAGAAAAGAAAAGGCGTACTGCCATGTCTTTGTATCCGACATCAATGGTATAATAATGGGACTTTAGTTTTCGTGACCGTTTCACGTTCATGGTTCTCTTGCACTTAGCAAGCAGCTTGTTTGCATCATATGATTTGCCGTTATGATCATATTTGGCATTCCCAAATTTGCACATTCCAAGAATGAACATGCACGGGTTCTCGAAAACATAACGAATCAGCGCTTCGCACATGAACCAACTATCAACCAGTAAATAATCGGCCTTGATTCCTTTACTGATGGCATTTCTGATCATGTTGATAAGCGACTCGATCTTTGTTTTACGTATTTCTGCAATACGGATTGACCCGGGTGAATTGACAATCCGGTCTTTGGCATACCTTGCTTTTAATTCTTGCGCCTTCAACCCAAACGGTTTCTGGGTGTTTTTCCCAAGCTCGTTGTGTAACGAAAAATCCAAAGGGATAAAGTTCGTACTATCCCAGAACGCAAGAAAAAGACCTTTGAACCCAAGAACTGAACGATGAAAGACATGATCCCATATACGACTGATCCCTTCCAGGGTTTTACCACACTTGCCAAGGACTGTATCGTCAGCAATAAAACACGTTATCCCGTTGGCTGCGCTGGTCACTGATCGTTGTTTCAACACTTCAAACCTGAGGAACATGGCCAGGACAAGAGCCCTCCAGTCTGTCATAGGATTATTTTTAATGCCATAGTATGAGTCTTTACCGGCATCTGCCGTTTCGCCCTGACTATGTATACAACGGAATATGGTCATTTGCCCAACGGTCATAAGAACTAATTTCAGAAAAGCATCACTAAACGGTATCCCTTTTCTTTTGAAGCGTCTAAACAACTTGGAGAGGTCGTCACTTTTAAAATGCTTGAATAGTCCAATAATGGAATACTCTTTTTGCTTTTCATCCTTTAAAAATCCTTGCAGTTCATGAATACTTGTTGTACATTTGGTTTGTGGAGTCATCTCTATTGGCTTTTTTGTTTCTAACTAATTCAAATATAACCAAATACAGAGATTGCTCCACTCTTTTTAACAGAAAGTTATTAGCAAGATATTAACATATATTTATAAATTAGATTAGTTTGTTTTTTACCCCGAAACTTGAG
>JBAXTE010000107.1:0-1400 GCA_037130365.1 Bacteroidota bacterium | reverse complement strand
GGCTGTTTAAGGAATTTTGTGTAAATGGTCTTTTGTCTTCTGTATTTTTTATGAACTGAGGGGAAGTAAGATCTCCGCAGGAGACCCCGAAGTTCATCATTGAGTCTATCATAGCTGAACCCTCCCTTCAAATCTAATGGCAAAGCGATTCAGGGCTAATTTCCAGTTCCGAATCGGCATTGTCCATTTCTTAGCTGCATTCTGTAAAGCCAGATACATAAGCTTCAGAATAGCATCGTTATTTGGAAATGCACCTCTGTTCCTGAGTATTTTCCTGACTGAGTTATTGATCGATTCGATGGCGTTTGTTGTATAAATGACCTTGCGGATATCCTCAGGATATGCAAAAAAGGTCTTTATCAATTCCCAATTTCTCTTCCATATCTGAGAGATTGTAGGGTATTTCGCATCCCACTTTGCAGCAAAAAGTTCCAGGTTATGCTTTGCCTCGTCTTCAGTCTGAGCTTTATAGATGGATTTCAGATCTGCCAGGACTGCTTTGTAATCCTTATGAGGCACATACTTCAATGAGTTCCTGATCATGTGAACTATGCACAGCTGGATTTCAGTCTTTGGAAATACCGCATTTATAGCCTCTGGAAAACCTTTAAGCCCGTCTATGCACCCTATAAGTATGTCATTGACTCCGCGGTTCTTAATTTCAGTTATAACATTGAGCCAGAACTTAGCTCCTTCAGTATCAGCAATCCACATGCCCAATAGTTCTTTGCGGCCTTCCATATTTATGCCTAAAGCAAGGTAAACAGCTTTGTTTTCTGTCTGTCCGTTTTCTCTGCTTTTGACCATTATCGCATCAAAAAATACTACAGGATAGATCGAATCGAGTGTTCTGTTCTGCCATTCCCTAACATCTTCAATGACCGCATCGGTTACATTTGATATTAGGGTTGGAGATACATCTACTCCGTATATTTCCTTAAGATGCTCCTTTATGTCGTTAAGACTCATTCCCCTTGCATACATAGATGTGATTTTGCTGTCAAAACCGTCAAAGCGTCTTTTATGCTTGGGAAGTATTATCGGCTCAAAATTGCCCTTGCGGTCACGAGGTATATCCAGTTCTATTTTATCATCTTTGGTAAGAACTGTTTTTGAACTGTGACCATTGCGGCTGTTGTCGTCTTTTTCTTTTGGAGACTGGTTCTTTTCATAACCCAGATGCGTTGTAAGTTCAGCGCTGAGCATCCGTTCAAGAAGTCGCTTGGTTATCTCCTTTACGACTCCATTGTCTCCCAGGACATCTTCTGCAGTTTTGCAATTCTTTACCAGTTCGTCGATTAGTGAATCGGTTAGTTTACTTGTCATAGTCTTCTCTCCTTTCCTAGAGTATTTTTATTATATTTGACTATGACCATTTACACAAAATTCTGAAAAACTTC
>JBAXTE010000106.1:0-1423 GCA_037130365.1 Bacteroidota bacterium | reverse complement strand
GGCTAGGCAGACCAACTGCCATTCCAAGCCCACTTTCGCCGCCCCACGCAGGCGAAACTGGCGAAAGCCCAAGACGCTCTTGATGACCCCAAAAACCGGTTCCACCGTCTGCTGCCGCAATTTGTACTTGGCTTTGCCGGCAGCGGTTTTCAACCGCTGTTTCATCACCTCGAGGATGCGGGTGCCCGGTGCCAGCGCCTCGGGCTCCGGCTTCTTCTCCAAATCACTCACACTCCGGTGGTGATCCTTTTTCTCCACGGCCGCATACACGGTGGTGCCCGTGGGTTGGCCGGCGGCGGTTTGTTCCACCTGCTGCACGGCCGCTTCACTGAAAAAACCGCTGTCGGTTAGCACCGCCGCGACCGAAGCCACCGGCGCGCCAATCGCTGCCAGGCTCGGCCCCAATTCTTGTTTGTCGTTGGGGGACTGACTCACCCGCTGGCCGACAATCAAACGGCTGTCCACCTCCACCGCCGCCTGCGCGTTATAGCTCTGTTCAAAATGCTGGCCGTTGCCCGCCTTCATGATTCGGCTCTGCGGGTCAGTGAAGTTATATTGGTCGGAGGGCTTGGGTTGCTCGCTGGGGGCCGTGGGTTCTGGGCCGCGCGGCGTTTTGCCCTGGTCTTTTTGGGTCTCCCGCTCCGCCAGTCTGGCTTGATACGCGGCCAGTTCCGCCGCCGCCCGGGCCTTGGCCCGCGCTTCAATCTCCGCCCGGGCCGCCGCCAGCTTGGCCTTACGCTCCTGCCGGCGCTGGATTTCCAGGGGAATCGTTAACCCGTCCTCCAGCGGCTTGCTATCAGCCTGATCGGCCTTGGCCAAGAGGGCGTGGACCTCCAAATCCAATTGCTGCATCGTTTTGCCCGCATGCTCATAACTGACGGCGGCGTGCTTGCTGGCGTTGGCCAGCACCTTGGTCCCATCGACCGCCACCGTGATTTGGCCCACCTGCAAAAACTTCAACGCCTGGGCCAACTCCAGCACGCGCACAAAAGTCTCCTGGAGGAGGGCCTGGTTTTCCCGCCGAAACGTGCAAATCGTGTCATGGTCGGGGTGGGTATCGCCGCAGATCATCCGCACCGGTACGCTGTCATACGTCGCCTGCTCGATGCGCCGAGAACTGAAAATCCCGGTGGCGTAGCAGTACAGCAACAGCGCCAAAAGTGTCCGGGGCGGATACTGCGCGCTGCCCGTGCCCCGCTCGTTGATCCGCACTTGACGCAAATCCAGCTCCTCGACTGCGTCCAAGATAAAGTGCGCCAGATGCCCGGCGGGCACCCAGTCGCGCAGATTAGGGGGCAGCAGCAGCGGGGTGTCATAATCGACCGTGACGAATCGTGCAGCCATACTTAACTGATGGCTGGCGCTGGCGCTTTATTCAAAAACCTGCAAAAAATCCGCATTGTTAAGTCCGACAGGCTGCTAG
>JBAXTE010000105.1:0-1445 GCA_037130365.1 Bacteroidota bacterium | reverse complement strand
CACAGTCATCCCATATCACCTGAGAACACATAGTTTTCAGGTGATTTTCTTTTTATCTGAACGTAACTTTTTTGATTTTTTATTATTGTGCAAACACCCCTTTTGTCATATTTCTATATTTACTCTCAAGTCAGGTTACCTAAATCCGGGCAAAAGTCGTTGTTTAGGAGAGCCTTTCTTTTCTTTTTTTACACCTGCTGTCCCACAACATTCAAGCACACTGAACAGTTCATAGAAGTTCCAAAGCACACCTTTTATTATTGTAAACAGACGATTGAATGAGTGCTTCCATTTTTTTTGCCAGGCAATAAAACGTATAAGAAGGTAAACCAATAACGCTGTCCAAATCTGCCACCGAACAGCATTTTCACTATTCCCAAGGAAGTCTGTCAGTTGCAATGCCTGTTTTATTTCCTTGAAAAACACCTCAATTCCCCAGCGGCAGCGATATAAATCACAAATAGATGAAGCTGCCCACTTAAAGTTATTAGTTATGAAAATCATTTGCACAATCTTCTTATCTATTTCAACCAATGCCTCGACAAGACGAAGTTCTTCAGGATAATCATTTTTGCTGTCTTCATTTTTTAATATAATACGTTCATCACGAATTATTTTACCCGAAACGGACGCAAGCTGTCCCACAGAATCGTACTGCATATTTGTTTTGGCACGAGTTACCCAAAATACCCCGCGCATGAGCATAGAGAACAGGTGCTTGAAATCAACATACGCTTTATCAAACACTACTATTTCACCAGATTTTACACCAGCACAAACTTCATGTGCCTTTATTGCATCGTTACAATTGGCACTGCTAACGATAGCAAACACTGGCAAAAAAGAACCCATATCCAGCCTTAAATGTATCTTTGCACCAGCTTTTCGCCTTCTGTGCTTTGCCCAAGTAATACTATTGACAACTAACTTTATTGTAGTCGAATCAACAGCGTTAATCGTTCGCTTGAAACGATAGGGAAGTCCAGGATAATTCCTGCCATCAGTTATAAACATAGGAAATGTATCTGTTAAATATTTCGAAACAGACCAAAACAATTCTTCCGCCATAGAAGCATCTCGTATCATATTGGCATTAGATAAGCCATTTCTACTAGGAGGAGTTGAGTTTCTAATCTGGCTTAAAGTGCCTTTGTGATTAAACAGAGAATCGCAAACATCATTCAAACTCAATGAATGTGACAATTGCGCATAGATCATTGCTACAACATGACTGACGGGTGAAATACTCCGACACTGGGCAGTCACGTTAAATTTATCTGCTAATTTATCAATTAATTTTGCAGGAATCAACTGGACAATTTGTCCAAGAACAGCCATACTATCTTTCAACGGATTCATCAAAAGTATCCTTATTTTGTCGTAAGAATAATGTACCTGATGAATCCGTTATTTACAAATGGCTAATTCCTTATGGGATGACTGTG
>JBAXTE010000104.1:0-1449 GCA_037130365.1 Bacteroidota bacterium | reverse complement strand
CACTATCAACCGACATAAATTAATAATCGATTGATTTTGTTTTTAAATTGTTTGTATTTAGATATTTATGTTTTTATTTTATTGTTTTCAAAAACCTACCTCTATCCTAAAAGCAGGATAATTGCAAGTTTGGACTTTTGTTTTTAATACTTTCCTTTTTTCGTTTGCAGTAAGTACGTTTGCAGTTTTCAATTAGCCACATTATATCTAAATGGCTTATCAGGTGAATTCTAATCAATACAGCCACTGTTGAAAAGGCTTTCTTTGTTTTAGTAATTGCCTTCAATACAATCAACAACAAATGAGATATAAGCGTACACCATATCTGAGTTCTTATTCCATTCTCTGTCTCTGAGTAGAAATAATGAAGTTGGAAGTTTTGTTTCATCTTCTTGAACATGGTCTCGATATTCCAACGTTTCTTATACAGAAAAGCTACTTCTTCATTTGAAATTTCAAAATTATTGGTAATGAACTTGTAAATTCTTCCCTTATCGTCCTTATAAGTTACCTTGCGTAAGCAGAGTGTCTTTGCTTTTTTATTTTCAACATATTTGATATGGATATGCTCCTGTTTCATTACTCCAAATTCATGGTCGGTCAGCTCTTTCTCAAAAACCACCTGCTGAACTTCATATTTGGCATTATCTTTAAGGCGACAAACAAAATTTACACCTTCCTCAGTCCAATGTGCAAACTGCAAGTAATGATTATAGGCCTTATCAAATACAATCATGCTGCCAGCAGGCAATATAAGATACTTCAGGAATTTTTTATCATGCATCTTGGCTTCACTGATTTTTACAAACTTTGCCGTATCGGCATGTGCATCTATCATCATGTGAACCTTTAAACCACCTTTTTTCTTCCCATCGCCTTTGGGGTTGCGCCCAACACCCTTCATTATATCCGAAAATAATCGTATTGTTGTTGAATCAAATATGTAGAAATCTTGAAACGAAACACCCTCAATTCGGCTGACCGACAAAACTGACGAAAAATGATTCAGTAACTCAAAATAAAAGTCTTGAAACAATTCATTGGTTCTATCTCTTAGTCCATCACCAAAGGTACTTTTAGCTGGTGAACTTTCTAACCCCAAATAATTGAGTTTACCCTGCAATCCAAGCATTCCTGCACATATCTCACCGCTCGAATCACATCTGCTAAATACACCAAAAAGCATTGAAACCAACTGAATCCAAGAAGGAAATTGCTTATAATACTTATCTGCTCCATATTTGATTACCAGCAAATCAAACTTATCTCTTGGTAATAATTCTATAATTTGATTGAAAATCGGCTGACCGACTAATTTTTTTTCAATATCTTTGCCCATGTTGTAGTATTTTTTGTTTCGCAACTCAAATATACAACAGTAGGGTGATGACTTTGTGTTATTGCCCTACTTTTTTTATTCTTGTCTAAATTGTTTGTCGGTCAGTAGTG
>JBAXTE010000103.1:0-1461 GCA_037130365.1 Bacteroidota bacterium | reverse complement strand
TGTTCATGCCTGAATAACGTTGACCGTTTTTACCCCCTTATCTCTTTAATAATTTGCAGATAATACATCTGGATTCGGAGGCTTTGTTTGCTTCAATTAAACGGGGCTCAATGCCCCGATTAATTGATAATTTGCATCTAATGACTCTGTCATCGTCAGCTTTGTTTGCTGTTGCAAAGATAATTGTTCTTTTTCAATATCAAAGGGTGTTTTATATTTTAGTGCTTTGTGTGGTTTTTCCGTGTTGTAAAGAGATACTGCTCGGTCAACTTGTTTTACTAAATCTGCATAGTTTTTTATGTTCCAATGTTTAAGATAATTATTTTTAATAACACCATTGATGCGTTCTGCTTTACCGTTCTCATAAGCATATTCGCACATACTATTCTTGAAATGATGTTTTTTGGTAAGTGCTAAAAACGCTTTATCGTAATACTGTCCACCACCATCTGAATGAAATATAATTCCTTGTGGCAAGTTGTTTTTTCTTATTTTAATAGCTTGTTGTAGTGCTGGTAAAGTTGTTTTTTCGGTAGTCAATCTGTCGGATACACTATATCCTAAAATATATCGGGTGTGGGCATCGAGTATAAAAGTGATGTAATAAAATCTATCCAGTTCAAAATAGGTAATATCGCTTACAAAGGCCTGATTAATATCTGTAACGACAGTATTTATCATTAGATTATCAAATCGAATAACGCCATTGCTATAGGTGGTACGATGATAATTAATTGGCTTTTCTATTATGTATCCCCAATCATAACAGAGGGCTTCAAACCTATCTCTACCAAGTGTTACAGGTCGTATTTTATAATACATGGATCTGCAACTCATGGTTGGGTGATCTATTCTGATTTGCTTAATGATATCTACTAAATAGGAGTTTTCTTCTTGTGTTCTCATTCGTCTGTCTAAGAGCTGATGTATGGCTTGCTTACTCATTGATATGGATTTGTAAAAGGTATTTAAACTGCAGGGGAGTTGTTCTCGCTGTTGCCAGAAATACAAGATGGCTTGGTCTCTGCTTTTTTTTTAATATCTATGCCATATGCCTGTTCTGCAAGTTCAATCATCTTTGCTTGAAAATCTATAGTCAATTGCTTTTGACCTACAATACGCTCCAACTCAGCAATTCGTGCTTGAAGGGCTATTAGTTTTTTTGTTTCGCTTTCCATTTCTAACACCAAACGTACACCTTTTTTGTATGTGGTGCTATATTTTTTAATCCAATTACTTACATTATTATATCTTACCTGGTAAGCCTTACTGACTTCTGATATCGTTGTGCGCTTTTGTTCAATTTCTCGAACTTTCTGTTTCTTAAATTCTTCGCTGAATATTCGTCTTCTGCGTTCTGCATTGCTTAATTCAAATTTTTCTCTTGTTGCCATTCTTTTTATCGTTTTAAAAGTTTATTTTTATGCTCTTAAAACGGTCAACTTATTTCAGGCACTGACA
>JBAXTE010000102.1:0-1490 GCA_037130365.1 Bacteroidota bacterium | reverse complement strand
TAGGCAAAATATTAATTTGAGGTGCTAGCGAAGAAATTCTTAATTCTAAAGAAGAAGAAATCGACCTCTCTAACGCCATTGTTAGAAGCAATATATTGTTTGATTCTTTTGTTAAGATTTTCAGCAATAGCATTCGTGTTTCCTCTAATGAAATAAGCAGAAATAATATCTTCGTTAGCTTCAACTTGAGCTTTAAAATTGAGCATTTCGTCAATATCAGCCATTTCAACTTCATCATACCAATCATGAAGCCCTTTTTCTATTTGAAGAGTATGCAACCCCACGTTGCTTTTGCAATACCATGCTCTGAAAATACAAGATAGCTTGTATGCTTGAGCAATATCAGGGAATTTTTCGAATAATATTTCAGCCCTAAATTGTTGCTTGTAATTCCATTGTTCAGAGAACTTGTATAGCATTAAATGACTTCTGGATAATATTTCACTGAGTGTTTCGCCATTTGCTAATTTTTCTTCTTTGTGAACAAACTTTTGAGCTTTAAATTTAACACCATCCCTTTCACTCTCTTTTCTGCGTATGCTTTCCTCTTCTTTAAATCTAGCTAAAGCTTTTCTTTTAGCTTCTAATATTACCTGCCTATATCTTACTCTAACTGCGTTGTTTGCATCCATTAGATTCTTTATCACATGAAACTTATCGGCAATTTGAACTGCTGATGGCATAATATTATTACACAACCTTGCATAGCTTGGAGACATATCTCTGGTTATTGTTTGCACTTGAGTCAATGCATCTGTAAGCGGACACATCGCCTGTTCCAAATGCTTGGAATTTGTAGTTGCCCCACAGAAAGCAATCCTACCTGTTTCTCTATTTGTGAAAATGGTATAGAAATTTTCTCCTATTAGCTTTTCATCTATTGCCATTGCAACTCCAACATTCTCTGGTAGAAGAATTGGAACGTCTATTATTTCTTGCTTATTCCCTGATTTGACTGTTATATCGTTTTGATGTATTTCTATTCGTCCTATAGGCTCATATCCGCTGAGATGTTCTTTATACCAATGATGCAGTGTTTGAGAACTAATCCCCATGAGTTCGGCAAAGGTCGAGGTATTGGTCAGGTGTGTGTCCATGTATTTCTTTTAAAAAAGCAGCAAACTCTTTAGTTGCTTTTATATGAGGATGGGTGAAATCATAATCATTGCTATAATGCTTATCCATGCCTTTTTCTTTCCATCTGCGTCGTTTTAAAGTAACATACGTTGGTTTTACTTTTAGGGGAAATGTCAATATCGAAACAGAATTGCAAAATCCATCTAATGCAACTTCTTTATTTGCCAATATTGAAGGTGTTAAATTCGGTTTCTCTTCAAAGATTAATTCTGTTGTTTTTACATTCTCTATTATCTCTACAATTTCAAAGCTTGTCAAGATGTCTTGGGGAACTATTAGTCCTAATATTAAATTATGGTCCATAGATAAAGTTTTGCTTCTTTATACGTGGCACCTCAAAAAAAGATTTAGCC
>JBAXTE010000101.1:0-1514 GCA_037130365.1 Bacteroidota bacterium | reverse complement strand
TTCTACTTTACTAAATTAGATTTTAACGTAATGCCTATCTATATCTGCCTGTCTTTTTCTATGTCTAATTCTGATATGTTCCATGCATAAATCGACTTCTTTTTGAGTTGCAAAATTAATGGCAATAACCAATAAACGTGCATCTCGAACACTTAATAGGGGAATTTCTTCCTGTTCTTGGAGTTTGATATTCAGCAAATAAAGGCTAGCCATTAATACTAATGCCATGTGATGTTGCCAAGCCAACCAACCAGTTACCTGATAACCAGACATTCCTAATTCATTTTTGCAATCATCAAAACAACGTTCTACCCAATACCTACTGCATTGAAAATATGCCCATTCTTTGTTGCTGTATTCTTGAATATCACCATTGCTCAATGAGAATTTTGTTTTCTCAGATATGGTAATAATCAACGTCCTTTTACACGCTTTTTCTTCTTTCCCATCCCAATGCCAAACAGTTACTGTATGAACTTTTGCCACCTTCCAACCTTTGGCTGTTTGTCTTACATTTTCTGTTGTATAATCCTTATCTGTAAGTGTTTTAATGTAGTTCTGTAGCTGTATAGGTTGTATATCCGGTTGTATATTTGTTGGAATTCTGCCTTTATTTCCTTTACGCTCAGGTATAGAAAATGTGGGTTCAGATAAAAAAACCGTTTCATCTTTATGCACATCCAAAACATAAAATTGCTTCAAGTCATCTAACGATCTTGTTAATTCTGAATTATGACCATATAGACCGTCACCAGCGATGAAGTCAAATTCTACACCAGCAACAATGGCTTGTTTTATTAACTTTAAAGCCAACTGTGGTTTGGTTTCATATTTCTGTTCCTTTGCTGGGATACCAGCTTCATCACATCTTACTTTGTCATTTGTCCAACATTCAGGGATAAAGAGTTCAGTACCAACCAATGTACAAAACTTGCCATTTGACAGCGAAGTATGAACAGCAACCTGACAATTATCAACTTTTCCTGCAACACCTGCATATTGACGTGAAACTGCAACTGACTTTGTACCCTTTTTTAAATGCGATGTTTCGTCAACAACAAGACCTGTTGGAAAACCACTCTTCATCTTTTGCTCTCTCAATAAATTATCAGTAGCCTTAAGTGTAGCATTGTTTACATCTGATGCACTCCAATTGCTTACAGACAAAAAATGAATGTATCGTTTGTAGTCGGAATCTTCTACTTTTTCTGTCATGCGTTCCATGTTTTCATGTCCTTTTTCACAGCTTAGCAGACCAGCTAAATACTCAACTGCTGTGTGCGTACTATCCATTCTATACACCTTAAATAACCCAGAAAAACAATTGATTATAAGCGTATTGACTGCTTTTAATTGCCATTTGGCATACCTGCTTTCTGAAAAGAAATTTTTTTTCTCTGCTCGTTTTGCGTTCATTGTCAAAACAATCAAAGTTCATTTATAATGACACAAATATACTAATAATCAAGCAAATAACCAAATAATTTATACGATTTTATTTCGGTAAAGTAGAA
>JBAXTE010000100.1:0-1656 GCA_037130365.1 Bacteroidota bacterium | reverse complement strand
CCCTAACCCCGCATAATTACGTGATATCTATTCCAAGTTTGCTCATTAATGCCTTGGTATTGCTCGTGGTTTCTGCATAATGCCACTTTCCATCAATCTTCACCTTTTTAACTTCGTTCAATCTTTTTATAATGTCCATTGGACTATTCTTCTTCAGCATTTCTTTATCTAATAAACGTCGATAAAGAGCGTAAAACCAGGTTAATGCTATGAAGTTAATAAACATCCAACCTTCGAGAGCTTCGGGGTTTTGCATATATGTTGTATCCATTTTTAAAACCGTTTTCATCTCATCAAACATGATTTCTATCTCATTACGGCTTTTATAATGTTCATATATTTGTTTAGAAGTCAGGTCGTTTCTATTCGTAAGTATGGCAAGAGTACCGAAACGATTGTAATGATCGCGATATCCTTCCAATGTGTATTTATCATCTTCGTTATCATCAACGCGATCAAGGTAATCCTTTTCTTCTTCGCTACGAAGCCTGTCATCTAAAAACAGATGTAAGGTCATACCATCAACTTCATGTTTGTGATGCCATATATGGCGATTTTCATACCGGAAAGTACCTTCAAATCCCATCTTCTGCGACACTTCAACTGGTGAATAATCAATTAATCCCAGATTTCTGCGCAATGGCAAGATGAAATGCATATTTTCACTATTCATAGCGTCAGCATTGGCTTTTGAATAAAATCCCTTATCTCCAATTGCAATTACATCTTTAATACCGCTTTCAATCATACTGAGCCTGAATGCAGATATTTCGCGTATATTTCCCGGCACCATTCGATAATAAATTGGCCGATGACTGGTAGCGGAGAAGATGCACAGCAGGTTTATTTGCGGCTCATAAATCCTATGTGAATTATATCCAACCTGAGCTATATCAAGATTATCTGATTGAGAAATCAGGTTTGTTACATCTACCAGTAATGTTTCCTCTGCTTTTATGAAGTTCTTCATGTAACTTACATTTCTTGCTCTATCTCTTCCGATATCGCGTAATAACACCCCTAATACTTTATCGTTCATGCTGAGGTTTGGATAGATTTCTGAGAGGAAACTATGCTCATAAACAAACTGCATATTCTTCAATGGTGCCTGGTGAAGAAGTCTTGCCAGAGTCATAACGATAATTCTTTTATACTCTTCCGGAAAGATTTCAGTGAGCTTTTCAATGTCATCAGCCATTTCATTCTTGATAAATGTTGATAACCCATATTCTTTCACCTGTATACTTACCGGCTTGTCATCATTTTTCTTGGCTTTAGGTGGTATGAATCCATCTTCTGTAATTCTACCCAGGTATTTTCCGGTTTTATGCTTCGCGCGTTTTTTCTCCGGATCCCACTGACTTGTGGATTCATAGAGATAATACTTTCCACGAATCGGATAGATAGCCGTTCCTGGTTTTTTGTGTTTAAGAACCCATTCAGGATATTCAACAGCCATAGCGTCCCCCTAAAGGTATAATATCACTTACCAAGTGATATTATACCATTTTGAAGATTTTATTGTCAATAGGTTTTTGAAATAATAATAAATATTTTTGAGAGGAAAAATAAATATCCCGCCTGTCTAAAACTTTTATCAAGGCGGGAAGAAATGGATATTATTTGTGTATATCACTTAATGTTGCGGGGTTAGGG
>JBAXTE010000010.1:0-115423 GCA_037130365.1 Bacteroidota bacterium | reverse complement strand
CTGCTGGTTTAGTCGATGTTGCTTCAAATTACAATGTGATTGTAACTGGAACTTGCACACCAAATGACACGTCAATCATTGTATCGTTAATACTTAACACCGCCCCAATTATCACTTTAGAACCTACCAATAAAGCCGTTTGTACTGGAAATCCAGTTTTCTTTTCGGTTTTTGCTACAGGAACAGGTCTATTGTACCAATGGAGAAAAGGAAATACAAACATTGTAAATAGTGCAAACATCACAGGTGCAAATTCCGACACGCTTAAAATTGCTTCAGCCGGTATAGCCGATGTTGCTTCAAATTATAATGTGATTATAACTGGAACTTGTACACCAAATGATACGTCAATCAATGTATCATTAACTCTTAACACCGCCCCAATTATAACTTTAGAACCAACCAATAAAACCGTTTGTGCTGGAAATCCAGTATTCTTCTCGGTTGTTGCTTCGGGAACAGGTCTATCGTACCAATGGAGAAAAGGAAATACAAACATCGTAAATAGTGCAAACATCACAGGTGCAAATTCTGATACCCTTAAAATTGCTTCTGCTGGTTTAGCCGATGTTGCTTCAAATTACAATGTGATTGTAATAGGAGACTGTGCTTTAAATGATACTTCTATATTTGTATCGCTTACATTAACATCACTTCCTATTGCTTCGGCAAGCAGTAATTCGCCAGTTTGTACCGGTAATTCAATTGACTTAATCGCACAAACTGTTGTGGGAGCAACCTATTCGTGGACTGGAGTAAATGGTTATTTATCTTCAATTCAAAGCCCAACCATTCTAGCTTCAACAAGTGTTGATGCAGGAGATTACACTTTGACAATTAATGCAAATGGTTGTAATTCGTTGCCATCCACGGTTACTGTAATTATTCACGATTGTATTGCCGATTTAAATGTGGTAAAAACAGTCAACAATGTTCATCCACTTTTCGGACAAAATGTTGTTTTTACAATCACAGCGACCAACAACGGACCTTATGATGCAACAGGCGTTTCAGTAACTGATATCTTGCAAAATGGATACGACTATATCTCGTCAACTACAACCACTGGAACTTACAATTCAACTACCGGAATTTGGACGATTGGAAATTTGAATAATGGTGCAACTGCAATTCTAACGATTACGGCTAAGGTAATTTCAACTGGAAATTATGTAAATACAGCCACAATCGTTGGTCACGAAATAGATGTTAATCCAATTGGTAATATTTCATGGATTGAAATTTTTCCTACCGATTTTAATATTCCCGAAGGATTTTCGCCAAATGGTGATGGTATCAATGATTTATTTGTGATTAGAGGAATTTCAAATTACTCAAATAACTCAATCAATATCTATAATCGTTGGGGAGATAAAGTGTTTGAAGCTAGTCCATACCTTAATACTTGGGACGGAAAATCATCTCAAGGGATAACCATCGGTGGTGATCAATTACCAATTGGTACTTACTTCTATATCCTTGATTTGGGCGACAACTCAGCTGTTATTAAAGGTACTATTTATTTAAATAGATAAAAGTTAAGTTTTAGAATAATGTAGATTTATTATATCTATATAAGCGTTAATTGAAAATAATATATGAATGTCATACTGAGCCTTGTCCTGAGCATGCCGAAAGGAACTCTTTTAAAAAAGTTTAAATTCAAACACACTTCGATAAACTCAGTGTGACATCCATAGATAAACTCAGTGTAAAATCAAAAATATAAAAGTCTACAATGTTCTAAAACAAAACATAAAACAATATAAATTTTGCTAAAAAATTAATTCTAATGAAAACACATAAAATAATATTATCAGTTCTGGCTTTAACCTTCACTTGTTTTACCGTTAAGGCTCAGCAAATACCAATGTACACGCATTACATGTATAATACACTCATGATAAATCCAGCGTATGCTGGTAGTAGAGATGCATTAACTGTAACCGCACTTCATCGCTCGCAATGGGTCGATTTTACGGGATCTCCGTTAACTCAAACCATTACATTGCATACTCCACTCAAAAATGAACATATTGGCATTGGTCTGTCGGTTCTTAACGACAAAATTGGACCTACCAACAACACATCGGTATTGGCTGATTTTGCATACATTTTGCAACTTACTCAAAAGTCAAAGTTATCGTTTGGACTAAGTGCTGGCGTGAATATCTTTCAAGCTAAGCTAAATTCATTAAATTTAGATGAAGGAAGCGATCCTGTTTTTTTGACGAATATCAGTAATAAAACCACACCAAACTTCGGATTTGGAGCCTACTATTCGAGAGAGCATTTTTATGCTGGAATTTCAGTTCCATATTTACTTCAAAATAGCTATTCCGAAATCACTGAGACCAATGGAAATGTCCTAATTTCTAAGGAACAACGACATTATTTCTTTATCACGGGTGCTCTTTTCGATATTTCAGAAAACCTTTCGTTTAAACCAACCATGTTAATTAAAGCAACCGCTGCAGCTCCGCTTCAAGCCGATGTTACCGCTTCGTTTATTTTGATGAAAAGATTATTAATTGGAGCCATGTTTCGTACCGGAGATGCCTTTGGTGGCTTAATAGGATTGGATATTACAAGTCAATTACATGTTGGATATTCGTTCGATTGGTCGTATGGTTTGAGTACGGCAAAATATAATCAAGGAAGTCATGAATTAATCTTGAGGTACGATTTTAATTGTTTCAACAAAAAACAGATTCATTCCCCTCGTAATTTTTAAATTCTAAAAACACAAAAAAATGAAAACATTATATTTACCTGTATTTCTGCTTGTTGGGATTAGCTTTAATCTCATTGCACAGGAAAAAATCAATAAAGAACCTATCAGTTCAACCAATACATTGCCAACTACAACTTCATTTACAAAAACCAAATCGCACAACGAAATTTATGCGGATAAGTACTTCTTTAGATATGCATTTAACGATGCCATTGAATCGTACAACGATGCTAAAGAGCTTACGATTGAAGGTCAACGTAATTTGGCTGAAAGCTACCAAAAGATGGGTCTTTACACCGAATCGGAAGCGGCTTATGCAAAGTTTATAAATTCGGCACAAGTATTACCCGAGGACTATTTTAACTTCGCAATGACGCTTAAATCGTTAGGAACATACGACCAAGCAATGGGTTGGATGGATAAATTTGCGTTTCAAAAGCCCAATGATTTAAGAGCAATCAGTTATCTTGCACATAAAAGTGAATTCTCGTCAATGATTGAAGGCAATACGAAGTACAAAATTGAACATCTAAGCATCAATACGAATGCAGATGATTTTGGAACTTGTTTTTATAAAGATAAAATTGTCTTTTCATCTACACAATCCACAAAAAAGATGTTTGTAAGAAAATATAATTGGAGTGGAAAACCATTTTGGAATATCTATGTTGCTGATATTGATGGAAATCAATTAAAAACAGCACAAATTTTCGATAAAAAACTCAATGGTAAAATGCACGAAGGTCCCGCTAGTTTTAGCAACGACGGCAATTTTATGGCATTCACCAGAAACTACTACGATATGAAACGAAAAGACAATGTAGTAGAACTTCAAATTTGCTTTAGTAATTTTAAAGATGGAAAATGGTCGAAACCAGAATCTTTTAAATACAATAACAAAGATTATTCGGTTGGTCAACCTTGTTTAACTGCAAATGGAAACACCATGTATTTTACTAGCGATATGCCAGGTGGCTTTGGTGGCTCCGATTTATACAAAGTTGCCAAAAGTGGTGATGGCGAATGGGGAAACCCCGAAAATCTAGGTTCTAAAATCAATACCGAATGCGATGAAATGTTTCCATTTTTTGAAGAAAAAAGTAATACCCTGTTTTTCTCTTCTAACGGACATTTTGGACTTGGTGGATTAGATATATTTAGCTTTTCAATGGAAACACCAGCTATTGGTGGTGCTAAAAATTTAGGTTCGCCATTCAATACCCAATTTGACGATTTTGCTTTTATAGTAAATGATCAAAAGAATCTTGGCTATTTTTCGTCGAACCGCGCTGGAGGAAGTGGTGGCGATGATATTTACTCATTTGAATTGTCAAAAGTTATTGAAACTGCAACTCCCGAAATACAATTTGCAGTAAATGCTCCTAAGAACGTTCCTTCAAATATCAGAGTTCGCGAAACTTTTCCATTGCGTAACTATGTATTTTTCAATATTGGATCCACCGAAATCCCAAACCGATATGTGATGATTACCAAAGAACAAGTCGCAAATTTCAAGGAAGATCAATTGGAAGTTTTTGTTCCAAAAACCTTATCAGGTCGCCCTTCACGTCAAATGGTTGCATATTATAATGTGATTAACATTCTTGGTGATCGTATGGAAAAAAATCCAAAGTCAACCATTATATTGGTTGGTTCTTCGGAAAAAGGAGCTCAAGATGGACGTGAAATGGCAATGTCGGTGAAAAAATACCTTGTTGATATTTTTGGAATTGAAGCATCACGAATTACCATCGAAGGTAGAACAAAACCTAAAATTCCTTCGGAACAACCTGGAGGAACTCTCGAACTCAACTTATTACGCGAAGGTGACCGTAGAGTTACCATTGAAAGTACGTCCCCAGCATTGCTTATGGAGTTTCAAAGTGGAAAAAATAGTACACTAAAACCTGTAATAATCAACAATGTACAAACGGAACCCGTGAATAATTATCTTGAATTTCAGATTATGGATGGAAGTAAAATCTTCTCGTCGTGGACCTTAGAAATTAGTGATGAAAACGGGATGATTCAATCGTTTGGACCATATACCCAAGATAAAGTTACGATTCCCGAAAACACAATTTTAGGAACTCGTGCCGATGGCAAATACAAAGCAAAAATGGTTGGAAATCTTCCAAATGGAAAAATTTTAACCAAAGACACCACCGTAAGTATCATTCGTTGGGCTCCAATTAGAGAAGAGGAGGGGATGCGATTTAGTATAATTTACGAATTCAACAATTCTAAAGCGATCAATATATACAAAAAGTATTTAACCGAAGTCGTAGTGCCTAAAATTCCAATTAATGGAACCGTAATCATTCATGGATATACCGATATCATTGGAGATTCAACAAATAACAAAAAATTGTCAATCGCTCGTGCCAACGATGTAAAAAAGATTTTTGAAAATGCATTGTCGAAATCAGGCAGAAAAGATGTAAAATTTGAAGTTATAGGATATGGCGAAGCATTAAACAAAGTGCCATTTGAAAACAAATTTCCAGAGGAACGTTTTTACAATAGAACTGTTGTAATTGATATTGTTCCAGCAATAAAGAAATAGGATTTAATTCCCCTTTGAGTCCTAATCCCCACCAATTAAATTCAGGTTGTCCCCCCCCTTAGATAGCCTGTTTTTTTTGTGACTGAGTGATTTGGTTATTGGTGACTAGTGACATGGTGATTAGTTAAGTTGAAAATTTAGATAACCAAGAATTGTTTTGTCATTCCGATCCGTCAGCTGACGGAGAGGAATCTGTACTGACAAAACAAGAAGATAAAGATGCTTCACCGTCAGCTGACGGATCAGCATGACACCAAGTAAGGACTGAGTAACCGAGTGACTGAGTGACCGAGTGACTGAGTAACCGAGTAGAACAAGTAGAACAAGTAGACTGAGTAACAAAGTTGACCAAGTAAACCGAGTAGACCAAGTGACTGGCTAACAGATTACACAGCACTCTTCACACATTACTCAATTTATTTTCCAGAATTTGTAATTAATTAAATAATGTGCTATATTTGCTTTCGGTTATTACATAAGTGGAGATCAGAACCCACGACATAAAACGGTGTTTAATAATACAATTTATCAAATAAAATCTAAATAATTATGAATGAAATTATTAAAAAGACAAAAGAAATAATAGCTTTATGAAAAACTTCGCATTGGTATATCTTGTAGATAATGACTATAGTGGATTACTGATTGATGTTGGGAATGATCCCTGTTTCGATAATCCGCCTTCATGGGGTATTTGTAGACCAAATATAAGAAATAGAAAAGAATTAGATACAGGTAGTAGATTATTGTTTATTGCCCGGGTTTTCAAAGACAATTTATGTAAATATTATCTTAAGGGATATTTTAAAGTAAAAAGTAAGATTAATATTATTGAAGCTCATAAATATTATCATTCCCGACAAAATGTCATTATTTCATCTTCTGTAAAATGTAATAATAAAAACTGGGATAATAAAAACTGGAAAAAGGAATTTTCAAAAAAAAGTTTTTTAGATATACCTGATTTTCTAACTCAATTTAAATATTTAGATAAAATTTTCTATCAAAAAACATCCGATATTCATGGTGTCGACAATTGGAAATGTCGTCGAATATATAACTGTAAAATTAATTCATTCCAAAAATGTTTAGAAAAAAATAGTTGTATAAAAGAATTATCTGAATTAAAAAAGAATTATGTGCTAGGTGAGAAAACTGACTTTAAAGATTGGAGTCGTCTTTGTGTAGAATGGCAGGAAATTGCCAAATTGATTGATAAATCAGAAATATTAAAGAAAGGGAATAAACATCCAGAAATTGAATTAACTAATTGTGAATTTGACAAAATTATTAAACATATGAATAGTAAAAAGGCAGTACCTGAAAAGCTTAAATAGAACAATGGAAAATTTATTAATTTCAAAAATATAACATGGAAGATTATCAGATTTATTTGAAAAATTTGCTTGAGAAAATTTTAAAAGCTCAACAAGAGCAAAAAGAAATTGAGAACATTAATAATACTTTAGGAAGCATTTGTAAAGAATTAGATAGTTTTACAGAAAAAATTATCAAAGCTAGTGATAATGGCGGTGAATTGTCTCAACAGGATTCAGATAGAATAAAATCTCTCAATAAAGAATTTAATAATAATATTAAAAAATTAAAGAAAGCAAAAACTACATCAGATATTTAATAAACGAAATTGTATGAAAAAGAAAATATTATTTATGTTATTGGTTGTATTTTCAATCTTAACAACGGTAAAAGGGCAGCACATATATCAAATTTTAGTAGGTCAAACTCAAGCTCAAAATGTCCTACCTAATGATACTATTTATAGTAATGTTGGAGCCACGATTTATTTAAAAAATAGTTCATCAGTAGGTGGTTATAATATATCTGCTTGGTATTTAGATGATATGTTTCAGTCTCCTTTAGACACCCTTATTTTAGGAAATAAATATCATAAGTTTATAATATCATGTGATATTCAAAAAATATATTCGAAAGTTTCCGGCAGTTATTCTGATACAGTTTATATTGCGCCTAATCCTATAGGTAATTCTGGAACAATAAGTGGATATTCAACAGTATGCAAAGGTCAATCCCAAGTAAATTATACAGTACCTACAATTACAAGTGCAACTTCATACAATTGGACATTACCTAATGGTGCAACAGGTTCAAGTACCACGAATAGTATTAATGTTAGTTTTGGAACTTTTGCTACCACAGGGAATATTACAGTACAAGGTCGTAACACTTGTGACTCAAGTAATATCTCTACATTGCCAATTACTGTAAATTCTATACCTATAGCAGTAGATACTATTTTCGGAGAAGCTAATGTTTGTCAGAATCAGAGTGTAACTTATACTACACCTATTACAAATGCAACCTCTTACATTTGGACAATTCCCGCAGGATCTTCGGGGGTAAGTACCACCAACAGTATTATTGTAAATTATGGAACTTCTGCAACTACGGGAAGTATAACTGTAAAAGGGCATAATACATGTGGTGACGGTGTTAGTAAAACCTTACCAATCACAGTTAATCAATTACCAACTGCACCCACAATTTCTGCTCCTGCAATTTGCTCAAAAAATGGAATATTTACCATCACTGGAACTGCTGGAAATACAGTTACTTATACTGGAATTACAGGAACCCCAGTTAGCCCAGTTACAATTGGTGCTGGTGGAACCGTAGTAGTAACAGATACTAATGTAATTACAAATAAAACGATTACTATCACATCAGTTTCTAATGCTACATGTACAATAAATCCCATAAATTTAACTGCTACCGTTACAAACGCATCAGAATTAACACCTACAATTACAAATACAGGGAATAATGTTTTACATTCCGATGCTCCATCTAGAAATCAATGGTATAAACTAAACTTAGTTAGTGGAAATTATGAGATAATAAGTGGTGCAATTAACCAGAATTATACTGCATCAACAAATGGAAGTTATTATGTTATTGTTTCAAACGCAACTTGTTCTTCGGAACATTCAAATATAATCCAAATTACAAACACAGGCATTGAAGAGGCAAAAACAAACGCAGCAATTACCCTTTATCCTAATCCAACAAAAAATCAGATTAATGTAAAAATTGCTACAAGTCTTATTGGCTCTCAATATAACATCACCGACCAATTGGGCAGAAAAGTATTAACAGGTAAATTAACTGCCGAAACATCAATAATCGAACTTGGAAATTTAGCCAATGGCATTTACCTTTTCCGTGTTGGAGAAAACATACAACAAACCTTTAAAGTTGTGAAAGAATAGAGAAATCAAGGTTTTACACAAATTTAGGCTTGAATTAAACAACTTCTTAACAGAATAATAAACAAATTTATCAACCATTTAAAGAAAGCAAAAACTACATCAGATATTTAATAAACGAAATTGTATGAAAAAGAAAATGTTATTTATGTTATTGGTTGTATTTTCAATCTTAACTACGATAAAAGGACAAATTGGTATATATCAAGTAATAAGTCAAACTCAAAGTATCCTAGCTCCTGATACTATTTATGGAAATGTTGGAGAAACGGTTATTTTAAAATTTAATTCAAGCCCAACTAATTCCACGCCTTTAACAGCTTGGTGGTTTAATAACTCATCTAATGTTATTAGCAGAACACAAGATACAATTATTGTATCTTGTGATATACAAAGGATAATTGTTAAATATATCGCACCTAACGAAACATATCGGGATACAGTTTATATTGCGCCTAATCTTATAGGTAATTCTGGAACAATAAGTGGATATTCAACAGTATGCAAAGGTCAATCCCAAGTAAATTATACAGTACCTACAATTACAAGTGCAACTTCATACAATTGGACATTACCTAATGGTGCAACAGGTTCAAGTACCACGAATAGTATTAATGTTAGTTTTGGAACTTTTGCTACCACAGGGAATATTACAGTACAAGGTCGTAACACTTGTGACTCAAGTAATATCTCTACATTGCCAATTACTGTAAATTCTATACCTATAGCAGTAGATACTATTTTCGGAGAAGCTAATGTTTGTCAGAATCAGAGTGTAACTTATACTACACCTATTACAAATGCAACCTCTTACATTTGGACAATTCCCGCAGGATCTTCGGGGGTAAGTACCACCAACAGTATTATTGTAAATTATGGAACTTCTGCAACTACGGGAAGTATAACTGTAAAAGGGCATAATACATGTGGTGACGGTGTTAGTAAAACCTTACCAATCACAGTTAATCAATTACCAACTGCACCCACAATTTCTGCTCCTGCAATTTGTTCAAAAAATGGTATATTTACCATTACCGGAACTGCTGGAAATACAGTTGCTTACACAGGAATTACAGGAACCCCAGTTAGTCCAGTTACAATTGGTGCTGGTGGTACTGTAGAAGTAACAGATACAAATGTAATTACAAATAAAACAATTACTATCGCATCCGTTTCTGATGGTACATGTATCTTAAATCCTGTAAACTTAACTGCAACAGTAACAAACTTATCAGTAGCAACACCAACAATTACAAATCCTGGCAACAATGTTTTACATTCAGATGCAACAACTGGTAATAAATGGTATAAACTAAACTTAGTTAGTGGAAATTATGAGATAATAAGTGGTGCAATTAACCAGAATTATACTGCATCAACAAATGGAAGTTATTATGTTATTGTTTCAAACGCAACTTGTTCTTCGGAACATTCAAATATAATCCAAATTACAAACACAGGCATTGAAGAGGCAAAAACAAACGCAGCAATTACCCTTTATCCTAATCCAACAAAAAATCAGATTAATGTAAAAATTGCTACAAGTCTTATTGGCTCTCAATATAACATCACCGACCAATTGGGCAGAAAAGTATTAACAGGTAAATTAACTGCCGAAACATCAATAATCGAACTTGGAAATTTAGCAAATGGCATTTACCTTTTCCGTGTTGGAGAACATACACAACAAACTTTTAAAGTAGTGAAAGAGTAAAGGAATCAAGGTTTTACACAAAACAAAAGAGGCATCAATGTAAGTTGGTGTCTTTTTTTTTGTCACTCCTGATACATTTGCAATTGTAAGGTAATCAATCTTTTTTGAAGCTTATCACGCTGATAAGTGAGAGCAATGACAAAAGAACAATTAACTATTTTGTTTTTAAATGTCCTAAAGCTCCCGCCTTGCGGGATAAACTCTAGGGCTTCACGCTAAAAGCGTGACAAAAAAAGCCGCCGCTGTCGCAAAATAGCTAAAAAATATACTGTTTTACTAAAATCTATGAACTCCTCCTTTTATAAATTTCTTAACTCAAATAAATGTCAAAGTTATAACTGTTAAAGTCTTTGAAAATTTAATTGATAATATTTTGTCATAGAATTTGTAATTCTCTATATGAATGATGATTAACTCTGTGATTATTCTGTTTTTAAAATTGAAACAACAGACAAATTCTCCGCCAAAATAGAACTCTTATGACCTTAATAACCCCGTGCGATGCACGGGGTTATTAATATTCGACACTTTCAGCGTCGTACAATTTTAATATTTGAGCTTTAGAAATTATAATGCCGATTTAGCAAATGTTTATCTTGATTTTCAAGATATTACAGTTGCTCTAGCGGTATTAGCCAAAATAAGTATTTTATAATGAAAAAACATAATTACTCATTTTGTCTAACGTCGTCAAACACCATAGATTTCTTAACGTAAAAAAGTATATTTTTCTTAACGCTATTTTGCTCAATGCGGTTAGTAATCATATTATTAACATCAAGCAACTAGAAAGTTAATTGCAACCAGAAACTCTATCTAAATTTTTTAAAAAAAATCTATTTTTTTCGGAGATTGATTGTTTTTGACTGATGGAGCGTAGTTTATAGAAATAATAAGGATTACAAAATATTAGCAATACAGCAGGGGCGTTTACGTCCAAATTTAAAGCCCATTTAAATGTAATTTAAAGAAAAAACTTGGCTTTAAATTTGTCTACGCTGCTATTGTATTGCTTTTATTTTGAAATCTTTATAAGAACAAACACATTCGCTCCGTCTTGACTTTTGCATACTTTTTGTCAAGAAAAAGTATGAATCGGATTAAAATTTAAGGGATTTGTAAAAGTTTCAAGTCGAAAAGAAGTGTATAATAAATTTCTGTTTTTACACATCTCTCTATGTTTTTTAATATAACCCAAGAATAATTGTTTTTCGGGAATAGAGCAAGTGCCCAAGTAAAACAAGTTACTTAGTCACCCAGTTACCCAGTCACTGGCTATCTTAATCTTCAAATTAGCACATTAATCAATTAGCGCCGAAAAAGCACAAATTTTCAATTTGTTGCTTTGTTCGAGCGTCCTCGAAAAATCACAAAAATCAAAGATTTTTTATTTTTCGGGACACATTGGTTATCTCATTTATTTTCTAATGGAATTTTCAATATTTTTTGCCCCGCCCAGTTCGATAAACTCACTACATCGCTTCAAGGGTGAAATATTGAAAATTCAGATACTTTTTAAATTTGTTATTTCTATCATCACACTTGTCCAGCTTTAGCAGGATTGAATAATTAGTCCATTGCTATCTTCATTTTCAAATCTTCAAATCAACTAATTTTCAAATTAAACAAGTGTGAAAGTTGCAACATTATTATAAAGTTTTGCAACATTCAAGATGCTGAAATAGACGTACTTTGTTTCTGAATACGGCCTTTCCCACTATTTTAGAATTGTTTGTATTTTAAATTTTACATCATGAAATCGTTTAAACAATTTTTCTCGAGTATCATTCTAATTTTATTTTTGCAAATTCCAGGTTTTGGACAAGCTCCGTCGTTGGGAACAGCATCTGATTTTGCGGTTTTTACGGCTGTTGGTGCTTTTGAGAATTTAGGAGCATCTTCAGTAACAGGAGATGTAGGAACCCAAGCTGGCGCATTTAGTGGCTTTCTTCCTGGCGTTTTGGTCGGAGATATCCATGTTGCCGATTCAGTTTCATATCAAGCTGCGTTAGATGTAAACACAGCTTTCAGTGAAATTAGCGGAATGACTTGTGGAATTGTGTTAGAAACTACAATGGGAAATAATCAACGACTCACTCCAAACACCTATTGCTTAGGAGCTGCATCCACTTTAAATGGCAATCTTATTTTAGATGGTAATGGAGATTCCAATGCTGTTTTTATTTTTAAAATTGATGGAGCATTATTTGTAAATCCTTTTTCGAGGATGATTCTAGAAAATTCAGCAAGTATATCACATGTTTATTGGAGTATAAACGGAAAGTTGACTGCGGGAGAAAGCGCTGTTTTAAAAGGAACTTTTATCGTAAATGGGGCAATTGACTTTTTGGAAGGTTCAACCTTAGAGGGAAGAGCTCTTTCTCGCGAAGGAGCAATCTCATTACATAATAATTTAATCGAAATTAAATCAGAAACTCAAAGTCTATTACCAATCACACTGTTCTCTTTTGAGGTGGAAAAAAATGAAACAAATTCCGGATTGGTATTACTTTGGGCAACAGTTTCGGAAGAAAATAGTGCTTATTTTTTAATTGAAAGATCGATTGATGGAATAAATTATAAAACGATTGGAAAACAGAATGCACTAGGCGTTAGCAATCAATTTCATTCCTATTTCTTTTGCGATTGCAATCCAAATGAAGGACTCAATTATTATCGATTAAATCAATTTGATTTTAATGGCGATCATGCTTACTCTCCCGAAAAAGCAATTGCGTTTTCATATCAAATCCCAGCGGTAACGATTTATCCAAATCCATTCACGACGTCAATCAACTTGATTGTCAACGATTCAAAAGAAAATTTAATTACGGAATTAAAGATCTTTGATTTTTTAGGAAAAGAGTTAGTCTCAACAAAAATCACAAAATCCGAAACGACTGTAGAGATTGGGAATCTACCTTCGGGAATCTATTTTTATAATGTGATTTCAAAAAACAGAATCATACAATCAGGAAAACTGATTGCTCAGTAGTGTCTGTAAGAAAACGCCAACTTTTTCGTTTTTCTTGCAACGAATTCAGGTTATTTACACTAGTAAACGCCCTAAATTCGTTGCGGCGAGAGCCTCAAATTTGACGTTTTCTTATCAAACACTAAATAATAGTATAATATCGCTTCAAGGTATAATCTATTTCATTTCTCTAGCGCTCAATGAACTATTTATATCTACGAGCTGCATTAGATTCCACTAAAGCTGGACAAGCCAAACTAGAGTATAAAATAGCTCAAAGATATTTTAAACAAAGATTTAGTATAACCAAAACATTACTAGTCTATTATATTTTTATAGTGGACTTTTTTGATTAAATCAAATCATCGTTCACTTTTTGCTTTGTCAGTTCAGATTCCTCTCTGTCAGCTGACGGATCGGAATGACAAAGCAATGCATGGCATTATTGGCACAGTTTCAAATTTTCAAAACTTGTCCAGCTTTAGCGGGATTTTCAAATCAATTCATTCCGACTTCGAGAACCTCAGTCTCCATTCTGCCTCAAATTAGCACATTAATCAATCAGCACACTTGTGGTGAGCGCAGTCGAACCATTAGCATATCGAATAATTAGCACATTAATCAAGTGTGAATCATGTAACTAATACCGAGAATTGTGTAACGGTTTAACACCAAAAGAGAGCCACCTTTGTAGTGTGAGAATTCACTCATAAATAAAAATATAAAACCATGAATACAACAGAATTAAAAGGTAATTGGAACGAACAAAAAGGCAAACTCAAGAAAAAATTTGCAGTGTTAACTGATAATGACCTATTGTTTAAAGAAGGTAAAAAAGAGGAAATGCTTGGTAAACTTCAAATAAAACTAGGGAAAACAAAAGAAGAAATAGATAAAATAATTGAATCGCTTTAATAGGATGCAAGGTGAAGGGTGCAGGGTTCAAGGTACAAGGGAAATGGTTCAAGGTTCAGGGTTCAAGGTACACGGTGTAACCAAACACCAATCACCAATCACTAATCACCAATCACTAATCACCAATCACTAATCACCAATCACTAGTCACTCAGTTACCTGGTCACCCAGTCACCCAGTCACTTCCTCCCCAGTTCCACTCAGTCAACTTGTTCCACCTGATATACTTGTTCACCAAAAAACACATAAAATAAGAAAAAATGAAAAAACCAATATTAATCTTCGCAATAATTGCTATTGTAGCAGGATTTGCATTAATAGGATGTCAATCGACGGGCAAACGAGTTGAAAATGCTCAAGAAAACGTTCAAGATGCTGAACATCAAGTTGCTGTTGCTCAACAAGATTTAGACGAAGCAACCAAAGACTCCATCAATGAGTACAAAAAAGTAACCCAAGAAAAAATCATTGCTCAAGAAAAAAGTATTGCCGAGTTTAAAGCACGAATGGCAAACGACAAAAAAGAAAATAGAGCTAAATACGAGAAAAAATTAGCTGAAATAGAGCAACAAAATACAGATCTGAAAAAGAGACTCGACGATTTTAAAGCGGACAAAAAAGAGCAATGGGAAAAATTCAAAACAGAGCTTAATAACGAGTTAGATGAAATTGGAAAATCGATTAAAAATCTGCCAGTTAAAAGTATTCATTAGTATCATAAAAGAATAGGTATAACAGGGTTTTGATTCGATTCCTTTCAAATGAGGATGTTTAATTTTATAGTCACCCTGAGTTAGCCTGTCCTGAGCCTGCCGAAGGAAAGGGCATTCAAATAAGTGCTTGATATAATACTTCGATAAACTCAGTATGACAATTTAAAATAATATTTACAAGATATTTAAATTCTCAAATCCAAATACTGAAGTGCCAAATAATTAAACGAAAATAATTCAAAATTTAAAAAACAAAAAAAATGAAAAAGTCAATTTTAATCCTATTTGCTATTGTCGGAATGGCAAGCTTTTGTAAAGCGCAAGATTCTGAAAATGATTTTCGCGAGAAAATTCAATTTGGAGTAAAAGCAGGTGTCAACTATGCCAACGTTTACGATTCACAAGGCGAAAAATTTAGTGCAGATGGAAAATTTGGATTTGCCGGTGGTGGTTTTTTATCCATTCCAATCAGCAAATTCTTAGGAATTCAACCCGAAATTCTATTCTCTCAAAAGGGATTTCAAGCAACAGGTAGCCTCTTGGGTTATGACTACAAATACACTCATACAGGCAATTATTTGGATATTCCAATTATGTTTTCGTTAAAACCAAGTGAATATATCAGTATCGTTGCTGGACCTCAATATTCGTATTTATTGAGTTCGAAAAATGAGTTTACAAGCTCTCTTTACAGCTATTTACAAGAACAAGAGATGAAAAATGACAACATTCGTAAAAACACCTTCTGTTTTATTGGTGGAGTAGATATTACCATGAAAAACATTGTAATTAGTGCAAGAGCAGGTTGGGATTTTTTCAACAATAATGGAGATGGAACTTCAACAACTCCACGATATAAGAATGCTTGGTATCAAGCTACAATCGGTTATCGATTCTAATTCAATAACATGGGCATTTGAGAGACTTATTATAGCATTTCAAATGTCCATTTATTCCAAATTTAGTTCTAAATACATAACACTTTAAAGCCAAATTATCATGAATAATATTCTATATTTAGTCGCCGTGATTTTAGTAATCACATGGGCAATTGGCCTATTTGCATACAGTGCTGGCGGCTTCATTCATCTTCTTTTAATCATTGCCATTATTGCTGTGATTCTCCGAATTATTCAAGGAAGAAAAGTCCTTTAAAAATTATCAACAAAAATTAATCACTTAACAAACAAAATTATGAGTACAGGAAAAGTAGTATTAGGCGTTTTAGCAGGCTTAGCCGCAGGCGCAGCTTTAGGAATTTTATTTGCACCCGACAAAGGTTCAGATACCCGTAAAAAAATTGGTAGAAAAAAAGACGAATATGCGGATGCCGTTAAAGACAAATTCAACGAATTTATCGAAAACGTTACCAATAAATATGAAAAAACGAAAGAGGATATTTCTGAATTTGTTGAACATGGAAAAGACAAAACTGAAATTGCTAAAAAGTAAATTTTAGAAACTGAACACGATGTATTAATAATTCAATTGAAAAACAACATGGAAGCAGAAACATTGAAAACAAATTCGCCTCTTCGCAATAAGAATAGGTCGCTAAACAACTCATTAATCATTTTCGATTTGCCCCATCTAATTGATAAAATGAAAGATGAAAGTACTTGGGTAGAAGGAAAACTAAATGCTATGATTCTCATGAACTCACCTGAAAAACAGATTGTTCTTGCCGCTTTGCACGAAGGAACCGAAATTAAATCTTTTCAATCAAACGATTCTGTTAGCTTTCATATAATCGAAGGTAAACTAAAGTTTCATACTCGAAAAGAATCCGTAACTCTCGATAAAGGTCAATTACTAACGCTTCAAAAGAATATTAAATACAGGATGTCTACTAAAGAAGAAACAGTGATTCTTCTAACTTTTGCAAATGGCACGATGTGCCAGCTTTAAAAATTGAAAGTCACTGCTATTCTATTCCTTCCCGATTCCCTCGGTGTAATGCCAGTACTTGATACGAAGTATTTGGCATTACTGAGGAAGGAAAAAAGCACAAAAAGTACAATTAAAATCACATCAGTGGAAGTCAAAACAAATATAATGGAGTCGCTAATTGAAAAACCGACAGATTATGGAAAAACAAGCTGTGAACTTGTAAAATGTAATTTTATTGATAAGGCTTCCGATGTGGTTTCTATGATAATACCTTATTCAATTATTCTAATTATTGGTGGTTGTTTTATGTTGTTTTTAAACTAAAGTATTGTATTTTTATTGGGAGATACCATACCGCCATTAATAAAAATAAAACCAATTTTAAAAATTCAAAAAACAAATTTGTATGATTAAGGTTAAAAAACTAGGAATTATTTTATCAAAAACTCGTTTAGAATTCGAAAACGAAGGTGTTTTGAATCCTGCGGTTATTCGCGTTGGCGACAACGTCCATATTTTTTATCGGGCGGTACAAAAAGGAAATCGATCAACCATTGGTTATTGCAGATTAGATGGACCCCTAACCGTTGCCGAACGATGGAATAAACCTATTATAAGCCCCGAATTTGAATATGAAACACAAGGGGTTGAAGATGCTCGAATCGTAAAAATAGGAGAGGAGTTCTTTCTAACATATACTGGTTACGATGGTACCAATGCCCGTGGAGCTTTAGCTATTTCTAAGGATTTGAAAAAGTTTAAAAAACAAGGAATGATTGTTCCTCAAATTACCTATTCCGATTTTCTACAATTAGCCGAACCTGCTATAAATGTAAGTGAAAACTATTATAACAACCACGATTTTTACTTCAGAGATGAAAATCCAGAAAAAGAGATGTTGCTTTGGGATAAAAATGTCATTTTTTTTCCACGAAGAATCAATGGGAATTTGGTCTTTCTTCATCGTATCCGACCAGGAATCCAGGTGGTTTCAGTAAACAATATTAAAGATCTTACTGCCGATTTTTGGGAAAATTATTTTATCAATTTTCATGACAATATTGTCCTCGATCCAGTTTATCCTCACGAAGCTTGTTACATTGGAAGTGGCTGTCCACCTATCGAAACAGAATTTGGATGGTTATTGATTTATCATGGAGTTGAAAAAACTAAGAAAGGGTTGGTTTATTCGGCTTGTGCAGCTTTGCTCGATTTGGATGTTCCATCTAAAGAACTTGCTCGACTTCCTTACGCTCTTTTTAAACCAGAATTTGAATGGGAATTGCACGGAGAGGTCAATTTTGTGGTTTTTCCAACAGGAACAGCAGTGTTTGGAGATACCCTTTTTATCTATTACGGTGCTGCCGATACCCACATTGCCGTGGCAAGTATAAACATCAATGAGTTATTAGCAGAGCTTTTACTAAACAAGATAAATGAAAATTAAATGATAAAAGTAAAAAAAGAGGGAATTCTATTATCTAAAACAGATTTGGAATTTGAAAACGAAGCGGTGTTGAATCCTGCAATTATTCGAGAAGGTGATAATGTTCACATCTTCTACAGAGCTGTACGCAATGGAAATTTTTCCACAATAGGCTATTGCCGATTAGATGGTCCGCTTACTATTGCCGAACGTTGGAATAAACCATTTATGGTTCCCGAATTTGATTACGAATCGCAAGGAATAGAAGATGCCAGAATCGTAAAAATTGACGATGTCTATTATATGACTTACACCGCTTACGACGGTACAAATGCTCGAGGAGCATACGCAACAGCCAAAAATCTTATGCACTTTAAGAAACAGGGAATTCTGGTTCCACACATCACCTATGCAAAATTTGTTTCGTTGGTAGAAAAAGCCGGGAAAGTAAACGAAAACTATTACCATAATCATAAATTTTACTATCAAGAAGCTGATCCAGAGGAGAAAATATTGCTTTGGGATAAAAATTTGGTTTTTTTTCCTCGTAGAATTAATGGAAATTTGGTTTTCTTACATCGTATTAGACCAGGAATTCAACTTGTTTCTGTGAAAAATTTGAAAGAACTTACAAAAGAATTTTGGGAAGACTATTTTCTCAATTTGCAAGAACACATTGTGATAGATCCCCTTTTTAAACATGAATCGGATTACATAGGCAGTGGCTGTCCACCAATAGAAACCGAACATGGTTGGTTGCTCATATACCATGGCGTGCAAGATACCAACCAAGGACTTATCTATTCTGCTTGTGCAGCCACTTTACTCGATATTGATGACCCCCGAAAAGTGATTGCCAGATTACCATTTCCGCTATTTTCTCCGGAATTTGAATGGGAATTAGTAGGCGATGTTGACAATGTAGTTTTCCCAACAGGGACTGCAATTTTTGGCGATACACTATTTATTTATTATGGAGCTGCTGATTCACATATCGCTGTTGCCTCCTTAAATTTACCCAAACTCATGAAAAAAATCTTATCTTATACAAAGCAATATGAAAAATAAAACATCATCCAGTTCATTTGATATCGACGTGAATCATGTAGAACAATTATTTAATCTGGAAAGCAGAAATAACCCCGGAATGACTGCCATTAAATGGACACAAGATACCTTGAAAGATCAAACAAAGCATTTATCCGAAATACTTTTTGTGACCTCATATCCCCCTCGTGAATGCGGAATTGCAACTTATTCTCAGGATTTGATTAAAGCACTGAATAATAAATTTAGCAACTCATTAACCATTAATGTTTGCGCTTTGGAAACTGATGGCGCAAAATATAATTACCCCGAAGAGGTTAAATATATTTTGGATACATCTCTTCCCTCAGGATATGATAAATTAGCAAAATCTATTAATGAAGATGAACATGTAAAGATTGTGTTTATCCAACATGAATTTGGCTTTTTTAAAGAACAAGAAGATGCCTTTGTGCAATTTCTCTATGAACTTGCAAAGCCGATTGTTCTTGTTTTTCATACGGTACTTCCAAATCCTGATGAACAATTTAAAATCAAAATTCAAAAAATTGCTTCAATCTGCAAATCGTTAGTGGTAATGACTTATAATGCGGCTGAAATATTGTCGAATAATTACAATGTGCCGTTGAGTAAAATCTCTGTGATTGCTCATGGCACCCATTTAGTTCCTCATTTGAATGTAAAAGCATTAAAGAAGAAATATGGGCTTACTAATCGTAAAGTATTGACCACTTTTGGTTTGCTGAGTTCAGGAAAAAGTATCGAAACTACCATTAATTCGCTCCCAGCTATTGTTGCGAAGTGTCCAGATGTTGTTTTTCTAATTATCGGTAAAACTCACCCCGAAGTTAAAAAAATTGATGGCGAAAAATATCGCGAAAGTCTCGAAAAAATGGTCGTTGACCTTAATCTTCAAAAGCATGTACAATTCGTAAACAACTATTTAGCGTTGCCCGAACTTCTTGAATATTTACAACTTACCGATATTTATCTATTTACAACGAGCGACCGTAACCAAGCCGTGAGTGGCACTTTTGCTTATGCCATGAGTTGTGCTTGTCCGATAATTTCTACCCCAATTCCTCATGCAAAAGAGGTGTTGAATAAAGATACAGGAATTATTTTCGATTTTCAAGATTCAAAACAGCTGGCAAAAGGGGTGATTAAATTGCTCAACAACAATCCATTGCGCAAAAGTATTAGTTCAAATACGTTGCAATACATTGTTTCTACTGCTTGGGAAAACTCTGCAGTTGCTCATGCAATGCTTTTTGAACAAATCTCAGGCGACAACATTACCATCAAATATAATTTACCAGATATTAGTCTCGACCACTTAAAAAAAATGACGACCAATACCGGCATGATTCAGTTTTCGAAAATTAATCAACCCGATTTAAGTACAGGGTATACTTTAGATGATAATGCTAGGGCAATGGTCGCTTCATGTATGTATTTTGATTCATCTAAAGATAACCAATGTATTGCCGATATTCGTAAATATCTGGGTTTTATTAAGTTTTGTCAACAACCAGATGGCGGTTTTATGAATTATGTAGATAAAGACAGTAATTTCACCGAACAAAACAAAGAGGTAAACCTCGATGATTCAAATGGAAGAGCTATTTGGGCATTGGGATTTTTAGTCTCATTATCTGCAAAAATTCCTGAAGATATTCGATTGGAAGCGGAAGAAATTATCGAAAAATCGTTGTTGCAAATGGGTGAAGTTCATTCGCCACGTGCAATGGCATTTGCGATAAAAGGACTTTATTACTACCATAAAATTGTAAAATCGCCTAAAAATGTTATTTTATTAAAGATATTTGCAAACCGTTTGGTTAACCTTTATCAAAAAGAATCGAGTGAAAACTGGGATTGGTTCGAGGGGTATCTTACCTATGCTAATAGTATTTTGCCCGAAGCAATGTTATATAGCTGGTTGGTAACCAAAGATAAATTGTATAAAGATATTGCCCTTTCATCGTTTGATTTTTTGCTTTCGCACACGTTCAACGATAATGGAATTCAAGTAATTTCAAATAGAAATTGGTTGCAAAAAGGACTAAAACCCGAAAGTTATGGCGAACAACCTATTGATGTTGCCTACACGATAATGACTTTGCGAAAATTCTACGATGTTTTTGAAAAAGAGGAGTACCGATTAAAAATGGAAACTGCGTTCAATTGGTTTTTAGGAAAAAATCGTTTGCATCAAATTGTATATAACCCTTGTACCGGTGGTTGTTACGATGGGCTGGAAGAAACGCATGTAAACCTTAATCAAGGCGCAGAATCAACGGTAAGCTACTTAATGGCTCGGTTAACAATGGAAAAACATAAATTTGTTAAGTAATAAACTTCATATTAACATTTAGCTCACTATAAAAATCAAACCTTATTTTTTATAGTGGGCTATTTTAATTTGTTGTTTTCTAATAAATTTTATTTATTTAGTACTAATAAGAACCGAGTTTACGAGCTCAGCAAAGCTAAAACTAGTGATTGAAAAGAAAACGTCAAATTTGAGGCCTTCGCCGCAACGAATTTAGGGCGTTTACTGGTGTAAATACGATGCAGTGAGCCTGTCGAACTGACCTGAATTCGTTGCCAGAAAAACGAAAAAGTTGACGTTTTCTTACAAGCACAATTTACCCCAATTGAAATCTTAGAATAGTGCGCAATTTTTCGGGAGCAGTTCTACGGGCATCCGAAAGATATATTTCTCGATGGATTTTACTTTTACGAGTCAATCCTTTGCTTTTTGCAAAATCTTCCATTGCAGAAAAACTTTGTGGCTCGCTGTCGTAACTTCCTAAATGCAACATTTGAATACAAGCTCCTTCTTCGATGGTTGTAAAGATAACTTTCTCTAGTAAAGGATGAGGTTTTTTCTTCTTTGTGAGTTCAATAATTTTTGTAGCAAACTCAGGAGTGACAAAATCAGGTTGGCGAATCATGAGATTAAAAACCAATGCATCTTTATCTAATTTATCCATGGGCTTAAATTTGGCTTCCTCTTTTAAATCCCAAACTCCTTCGAGCGGATAGACACAATAATCAACATAGTTTTCGGGTGCTAAATCTTGTTTTGGACTCATTTTAATAGCATACGACAAGGAGTATAAAACGCCAATATATTCTGCGAAAAATTCATCATTAGGGTTTCCTTCACCATAAATCGAAAAGAAATTCATTGCAGGCATAATCACTTGCTCTGGGCCGTTTTTAGGAGCATAAAATGCTTTTTCATCCTTTTTCCAATCGTGTTTCATAATTCTTTTTTATTTTTAATTACTCAGATTCCTAGGGACACTATGTTGAAATTCTTAGTGTTTCTAAGTGCGCTAAGTGTCTTAGTGGTTTAATTTGTATTAACTCCGAGCTTTGAGTACTTCTACCCGTTTTAAAATTGCAACTTGGTGTGCAGTTTCGTCCATTTCTGGATCACGAGTTTCGATGTAGATATTGCAAGGCAAATCGTTGCATTTGCCACAATGCGCTAAATGCTTTTCATCCTTACAACAGTGATACATTGGGCACGTATCCAAACCCATATATTGCGACCAAAAAACTTTTCCTTCAATGGCATTACAGCCTTGGCAATTGGTGCCAAATTCTTTACACTCGGTGCAGTTGATTCCGCAAATGGTTTGATGCATATCTTATAATTTTATGATGAAATTTGAAATTACTTCTGACAAAATTACCAACAAAATTGAAATTGGCAATCCAATGAAATTAATTTTGAAAAATAATGATTCTATCTAATAAATGGTTCAAAGCCTTTAGTGTGTTTTGCCGGATTAAATTCAATAATTTCGTAATCGGCGGCTTTATTGATGTAAAAAGGATCCTCGGAAATCATTTTTTCAATTGCCTCTATATTTGGTGCTTTACTCAAAATAATTCCACCCGTGCGGGGATTTTGAGGCCCAGAGCAGATTAACATTCCGTTTTCATAATATTTGTCTAGAAACGCTCGATGTGAAATCAAAAGTTCATCAATCACTTCGATTGGGCTAAGATACTTTACGATAATGATAAACATAATATATTGAATTAAATTTGTTGATTGTTAATTTAAAAAATGGGGTTCATATAAAAATTGCTATCGGTTGAATTTGTCTAAATCTCTGATTTTTCGAGTTTTGCAAGTGAAGTATATTTTTCCGTCAACATAAGTTGAGTCAAACGTTTTATTTGCATTTAGTTCAAAATAATTTGTGCTAGTAAATCTAAAATAACCTGTAATTTGTTGATTTTGTTTAAATGTTGGTTTTTTGTCAAACACTAGTGATTGATACTTACTTTTTACATTAATATAATTATTAAGCGTAGAGTCGTTGAGGTTCAATTTGTAAGGTTTATCATCATCGATGTAATTGTAAAAAGAAGATTGAAAGTTTTTACCCGATATTTCAATGTTAAATCCAAAACCGCCAAAAAAGCCAGCTCCCATCCGTATAAATAATGAATCATGATTAATATAGCAATCGCATGGGGTCGGTATTATAAGAGTAAAGTCAGAATCCATAGGTTCAATTATCCTATTTGTGTATGAATTCAGGTAGATTCTACTTCTGTTGTTAATATAATCTTTTTTGACACTTACATCTAAGAGTGTAGACTTAGGATTTCCTTTATAAATGCTATCAAGAATTTTTTCAAAATTGTTATATAGACTATCGGATTGCTTCTCTTCAATGTTTAAGGTCATAAAATTCTCAACATCTGGAATTTTACCAATTTGGTACGTAGAATTATATATTTTGCCTTGGTCTTGCTGGCAATAACAAGTTGAAGAATTATAAGCAAAAAATATGAATGCTTGAAGTAGAATAAATTTCCACGAGCAATCTAAATAATTGTATTTTTTGCTTTTAATGTTTTGCTTCATAATTTGATTTTGATACGTTTGTAAACAAAAATGCTTGAAAATTTATTTTTTCTTTTGATTTAACAACTTATTGAATCCCAATCTACTGCAGCAAAAGTTCTGTGAATGGATTTATGGTATTTTACGTCGGAATAACCCATGATTAAAAATACCCCTTCGCGACTTTTAAAACGAATTCCGTGCTTTTCGCGAAATTGTTTTGCTGCTTTGCCATTTTGAATTAATGGATGAACAGCCCCAAGCATACAAGTTCCCAAACCTAGTGATTCGGCAGCAGTCATTGCGTATGTGGCTGCAATTAGTGGATCAGCTGGATCTGAATAGGGTGAGCCATAGAAATATAGCGCCACTGGAGCATCGTAATTGACAATGTTGATGCCTTTTTTCATGAAATCTGTATATGCATAAAGGCACGGACGGATAAACCCGCGGAACATTCGATCGTTTTCTTTTCCCCAAAAAGGTCTCATAAGTGCAAGAAACCATTTGGAAACCAGCCATTTAATTCCTTCAAGATAGATGCAAAAGTCTTCGGCAAATGCGCGTACTTTAGCTTTATTATCTAAAACTAAAACATGAACATCGGAAGGAGGAAGTCCCATGGGAGCGGTTTTTGCAGCATCAAGTACTTTCTGAATCAGCTCTTTTTCAACAGGTATGTCTTTAAATTCCCGAATGCTTCTTCTGCGATTGAATAGATTCAAAAGGGAATCATAATCCACTGATTTATCATTTGTGGGAATTTCAATCAAATCTTGTTCTGAAATATTTCGCCCTCGGATGGTAATTGCACCTTGAGGACAAATCATCATGCAATGCCCACAACCAACACATCCAAATAAGGCATTTTGTGATAATTTTACTTTGTTCTGCGCAATTTCTAAGCTGAAATCTTTGCATACAGTCACGCACAAAGCGCACCCTGTACAAAGACTAGGATTGATGATTATTTCACCTTTTTCTTGAGTTCTTGACGTTGGAATTGCCATATTTTTTATTAATCTGTAAAGAACTTCAAATTTAATTTATTTTTTGATATTAACAGATAAATCGAATCACAAATTTCAGATAAAATATTCACCTAATAATACAAAATGTTTTTTTTATAAAAAATTGAATTTTATTATTATTTTGTATATTTGTGATAACTCTATCATAAAAAAATCTTAATGAAAAAAAAGCATACTATTTCCCCAATCTAAAATTAATTGATTTTGTTGCCGAATGTAATTCATCAAATAATAAAAATAAATACTATGAAAATCAAACTAATTCTTTTGTTATCAGTGTTATACGTGATGAACACGTATAGTGTATTCGCTCAAGGGGGCAGTTGTAATACCGCTTCACAGATTTGTCTTGCAAGTGGAAATAATTTTCCTGCTTCTACAGATGTTGTCTCTTTGGGACAATATGGGTGTTTGTACACCACGCCAAACCCTATGTGGTTTACTTTTCAGGTTGAACTTCCAGGAAGCATTAATGTGATAATAGAATCTGGTGGTGATGTTGATTTTGTATGTTGGGGACCTTTTACTGCAACCGATTTAACCGAGTTCCATGCATCTAATGCTTGTAACGATTTACAAATTGATTGTTCAGCATGCGATTCATTTCCCTATGGAAATATGGTGGATTGTAGTTTCTCTACTGCTGCTTCTGAAAATGTTCAAATTCAAAATGCCTTAGTGGGCGAGTGGTATGTTTTTTTAATTACTAATTATGCAAATATTACTACTAATTTCAACTTTTCAAGTGATGTTAGTAGTGTTGGAACATCTAATTGTGATTTTTGCGCAAAGGTAGAAGGTAATTTAATTCCTAATTTTATGCTCTCGCCAAATCCTGCAACTGATGTTTTAAAATGTGATTTTGAGACTATAAAAAACAGGAATCTCACCATTGTAGATGTGTTGGGTAAAACCCTGATTTCTTTGGAATCCAATCATCAAAACGAAGTAATAGATGTGAAAAACCTACCAAACGGAGTCTATTTTCTAAATGTTGAAGATGAAAATAAAAGCTATTCCCGAAAATTTATAATCAGCAAATAGTGAAATTGGCTGAGTATTAGCTTCTTTTATAGCGCCGAAACTCTATTCTATCAAGGCTTTAACCGAGTTGAGTATAGGAGCGTAAAGAAAAAAACAAAAGGAAAATGTTATACCAAATCTTAATATAAAATAGCCCAAAGATATTTTATATGCTAGTTAGCAATAATTATATGAAAGAAAAAACAAACATTAGCAGATTAATTTACATTTCAGTATTTTTTTCAATTTTCATTTTATTGAAAGAATTAAGTTTTTTAACAAATATTGACAAAACACTAGTAAGTGGACTTTTAGGTGGAATTGGAGTGCTTTTTGGGATTGGATTATATGAATTGGTTAAAAACAAAAAAGAATCTATTAAATATATTGTTCTTGTTTTATTGACTATTCCATTTATTGTTGTAATTGTATTAAATAAAAGAACAGAACGTAATGACCCAAAAAAGTTACTTGAAACATATCTAACTAATTCAATAAAAACAGAGCTTGAAAAAACCACGAAAGAACAAATTGAAACTAAGAGTTATGAAACCCCAAAACTTACAACAGCAGAAAGAAAAAGATTGATTACATGTGAAGTTTGTGGTTTTAAAGCTGTTTGTCCTGATTCAGACTATTGTTACAATTGCCGTAGCTCTATATTTAGTTCATTAAGTGACCCAATATCAGAAAAAATGAAATGGTTAAGAAATGAGCAATTATTTTGGTTTTGTCCAGACACGATTATAAGTAAAATTGATTTTTCCGAGTCAAAATCCGAAGATGGGTTTAAAAAAGATCCAAAATGGAAACCTTCGGTGACAAAAAAAGAAGTTTTAGAATATTATAAAAAACAAAAATAACTATTGCTAACCGTGGTTTGGCACAATAGCGGGGTGGCGGGTTTTGAAAGTTCACACAAATTAATTAATTTTGGTGTGCGGTGAAAGTTTTGGCGGGATTTAGTCCGCTACTGCGCAAAGCCGCAAACGATTGGTCTAATGCCACTCGTAGATATAAATAGTTCATTTAAAGTTTGAAAAATGGGCTAAATTATATCTAGAAGCGGTATTATTCGTTTTATAGCGCCGAAGGCGATGTAGTGAGCTTGCCGAACTATGCGACATAATAATAACCCCGTGCTGGTCGCTGAGCCCGTCGAAGTGAAGCACGGGGTTAAAAATAGTTCGAAATAGAGATTTTGGCGGAAAAATTGTTGCGAAGCAAAACGATTTTTATGCCAAAATCTTTTTAAATATCAAATCTTCTTTAAATCGGATAACTGCAAGGTTAAAAGTGCAATTTTCGATTCGGCATCAGATTGTTTCTTGCGTTCAAGTGCAACCACTTGTTCTGGAGCTCCAGCAACAAATTTTTCGTTTGATAGTTTCTTAACCACAGAATTTAGAAATCCTTGCAAGTATTTAATTTCTTCTTCAATCTTTTTAATTTCAGATTCAATGTCGATTAAATTTCCTAGACGTACAAAATATTCAACACCATTAACCACAAAACCAACAGTATCTGAAGCTTTTTCGGAGGTGTATTCAATGGTTTCGAAATTGCAAAGTTTTAATATTAAAGATTCAAAAGTTTGGTCGCAATCATTACTTGATGCAATAATCTGCATCGATAACTTCTCTTTATTTGCAATATTTTTTTCCTGCCGTATGGTGCGAACGCTCATAATTACTTCTGTAGCACGTTCAAAAGATGAAAGTATATCGGCGCTGTATTTTTCAACCTCTGGCATTTTGGAAATCATAATGCAGTCTTTTTCTTCACGATCGGTTAAAAGATGCCAAATTTCTTCGGTGATAAAAGGCATAAATGGATGAGCCACTTGCATTAATCGTTCGAATATTTCAACTGTTTTTTGATATGTTTTTGCATCAATTGGTTGTTGATACGCAGGTTTAATTGCTTCTAAATACCACGAGCAGAAATCATCCCAAATCAATTTATACACACTCATAAGTGCATCAGAAAGTCGAAATTTAGAGAAATGATCGTTTATCGTTTCCAGTGTTTGATTGAATTTGGCTTCAAACCATTCAATTGCAGGAACTGCATAATCGGGTTGAGGGATTTCAGTATTTACTTCCCATCCTTTAATTAGGCGGAGTGCGTTCCATATTTTATTATTAAAATTACGACCTTGCTCACACATTGATTCATCAAAAAGCAAATCATTCCCAGCAGGCGAACTTAGCAACATACCTACACGAACACCATCAGCTCCAAATATCTTCATCAATTCTATCGGATCAGGAGAATTTCCTAGGGATTTAGACATCTTTCGGTGAAGTTTATCGCGAACAATTCCAGTGAGATAAACATCTTTAAATGGAATTGCCTTTTGATATTCCAAACCAGCCATAATCATACGGGCAACCCAGAAAAACAGAATTTCAGGAGCGGTTATCAATGCTTCGGTAGGATAATAGTATTTAATATCTTCGTTTTCTGGATTATTTATGCCATCAAAAACTGAAATTGGCCACAACCAAGAGGAGAACCAAGTGTCTAACACATCTTCGTCTTGATGTAGTTCGTCTGCAGTAATATTTGGATTAAGAAGTTTTGCTTTTTCAAGAGCTTCCTCCGCTGTTTTGGCTACTACAAATTCACTGCTCGAAAGATGCCAAGCTGGAATTCGATGTCCCCACCACAATTGACGCGAAATACACCAATCTTTGATGTTGTTCATCCAATGAGCATATGTGTTTTTGAATTTTTCAGGATGAAATTTGATTGTGTCATTCATTACGATTTCAAGCGCTGGAGCAGCCATATCTTGCATTTTGCAAAACCACTGCAACGATAACTTTGGTTCAATTACACAGTTGGTGCGTTCGCTATAGCCTACTTTGTTGGTGTATTCTTCAACTTTCACCAAATTTCCAGCTTTTTCAAGATCAATTACAATCTCATTGCGGACATCAAAGCGATCTTTGCCAATATACAATTGGGCTTTTTCGTTTAAGGTTCCATTATCATTGAAAATATCAATACTTTCGAGTTTGTATTTAATCCCTAAATTATAATCGTTAATGTCGTGTGCTGGAGTAATTTTTAGCGCTCCAGTTCCAAATTCTTGATCCACATACTCGTCAAAAATTATAGGAATACTCCGATTTAGGATTGGCACTAAAACACGTTTGCCTTTAAGATGTGCAAAACGGGCATCTTCTGGATGAACACAAACAGCCGTGTCGCCTAGAATTGTCTCTGGACGAGTGGTTGCAATGGTTACCCATTCGTTGTCGGTGCCTTCAATTTTATATCTTAAATAATATAGTTTCGATTGAACTTCTTTATGAATTACTTCTTCATCAGAAAGTGCAGTTAGCGCACTTGGATCCCAATTTACCATGCGTACGCCGCGATAAATAAGTCCTTTGTTGTATAAATCAACAAAAACATTTACCACAGAATCAGATAATGTTTGATCCATAGTAAACGAAGTCCGATCCCAATCGCATGAAGCACCAAGCTTTTTTAGTTGTTCTAAGATGATTCCGCCATGTTTTTCTTTCCATTGCCATGCATGCTTCAAAAAATCTTCACGCGTAAGCGAAGATTTGTCAATACCTTCATCTTTTAATTTTGCCACAACTTTTGCCTCAGTGGCAATAGATGCATGGTCGGTCCCAGGAACCCAACATGCGTTGAACCCTTGCATACGTGCGCGACGAATTAAAATATCCTGAATGGAGTTATTTAGCATATGCCCCATGTGCAAAACACCAGTAACATTAGGAGGAGGGATTACAATAGTATATGGTTTGCGATGATCGGGAGTCGATTTGAAAAGTTTATTGTTCATCCATACCGAATACCATTTGTCTTCGGTTAATGTTGGTTCATATTTTGAAGCTATTTCCATGTTCTGTAAATCGTTTTTTCAATTAAAAAAGCAAAGTTAACAAAAATATATTGTTTGTCAACGATTAGACAACCTTTTTGTGAGTGGATAAGTCTTGTTTTTGTCAGAAATGTTCTTTGTAAAAATATTTATCAAATTTGAGGTGATTTGGATGAATAATCAAATTATTTTATAACTTTACGTCTAATTTGAATCGGTTATTTCTAAAAAAATCTATGTTAAGATATATCTATACTCTTTTTTTATTAACGGTAATATCAATTAATACCCTTTTTGCTCAAGCACCAGTTGCAAATTTTACGCAAAATGCAGTAAATGGTTGTGGCTCGCTTGTCGTAAACTTTACCGATTTATCTACAAATACTCCAACGTCTTGGTTATGGAATTTTGGAGACGGTTTTACTTCAACCATTAAAAATGCAACTCATTATTATAGTTCTCCTGGAGTGTACACTGTTTCACTTAAAGCAACGAATGCAAGTGGATCAAATACAAAGGTTGTAACTAATTTAATTACAGTATACGCTCGCCCTGTTGTTAATTTTTCTGCAACTACGGATACTATTGGTTGTCAGCCTTTACCAGTTTCCTTTAATCCGCAAGTCACCGGACCGGCTGCAATAACTCAATACACATGGAATTTTGGTGATGGACAAACCTCATCCCTTTCGATTGGTAATAATATTTATAATACACCAGGAACATTTTCAGTAACCCTCACTGTTCGCGATGCTAATCAATGTACAGGAGCTAAAACGAAGGCAAATTATATTACTGTTAAGCCTAAGCCTACAGCAGCTTTTGCTGCAAACCCTCGCCAGTCTTGTTTTTCTCCATTGTTGGTAAATTTCACAAATACCTCAATAGGAACTGGTCTTACTTATAGTTGGAATTTTGGAGATGGCACTGCAGCTTCAACAAATCAATCACCATCGCATAACTATATAACTACTGGACTTTTTTCTCCCACATTAATTGTCCAAAACAACGTAGGATGTTCCGACACAGTTTCAATATCGAATTATATTGATGTGAATGGGTTTAACGTTGGATTTACAGCTACAAATACTCAAGGCTGTACACCTTTTCAGACTATGTTTTCTGGAAATGCGGGTTCAAATGCTACTTATTTATGGATTTTTGGAGATGGAAATTCGGGAACGGGGGAGCAAGTATGGCATGATTACACAGCTTCTGGCAACTACGACGTTACAGTAATAGCAACAAATTCGAACGGATGTACCGACACAACGGTGATTCCGCATTATATTCATGTTTCAAGCGGCCCAATTATAAGTTTTACCGCAAACGACACGATTGCTTGTAGAACTCCTTTTCTTGTTAACTTTACAAATACGACCCCAAATACTCTGTCTTGCAGTTGGTCGTTTGGTGATTTAGGAACCTCCTTGTTGACAAATCCATCACATACTTATAATTCTGATGGCGCTTATAGTGTGGGACTTACAGTTACAGATAATTTGGGCTGTATTAGCACTATTACAAAGCCAGATTATATTAAGATTGTTCCGATAACTGCTTATATGTCGGCAGATGTCAAAAAAGGTTGTGCGCCATTGACTGTCAATTTTTTAGATTCAAGTATTTGTAGTCCTGCACCTACATCTTGGTTATGGAATTTCGGGGATGGACAAACTTCAAATCAACAAAATCCAACACACATTTATTCTGATACTGGACATTATAATGTGTCTTTAATTATAACCAATAGCGAAGGATGTTCCGATACAATATTGAACCCCAGTTATATTAAAACCGGAATTCACCCAACTGCTGCTTTTACTGGCGATTCTCTCTTTGGATGTCATCCACTTAGAACCAACTTTACTGATCAGTCTAGTGGCTTTGTTAATGAATGGCACTGGTATTTTACAGATGGTGAATCTCAAGAACAAGATCCTTTACATATTTTTCAAGATACTGGATTTATTAATGTGGCTCTTGTGGTAAGTAATAATGGGTGTTCAGACTCATTAATGAAAGAAGATTATGTATATGTTCGTTATCCTAAACCAGATTTTTTAACTCTAAATGCAATTTCCTGCACAGCCCCACATACGGTTAATTTTATCAATATTTCGCAAGGCGCAACGGATTATTTATGGCGTTTTGGGGATGGTGATACTTCAACCACATCTTCTGTAACGCCAACTCACACTTATACCAGCCCAGGCACTTATTCAGTAGAGCTTAGAGTATTTAACGATACAAATATGTGTGCCGATTCAGTTGTGAAATCTTTTGTGATAAAAATTTCCGATTTGCAAGGTGGATTTTTAATTAATCCAAACGTGATATGCCAAAATGATTCGATTCATTTTTACGATACTTCTGCTACTTTATTCCCAATTGTACAGTGGAAATGGTACTTTGGCGATGGTTATGGAGATTTTACTAATGGAGATACAGTCGTTCATCAATATCTGGAGCCCGGTTCGTTTAATGTTCGATTAAATTTAACAGATTCGATTGGATGTATAAAAAATGTAATTAGGAACAATGCTGTCACAGTCCATACTTTGCCTTCTCCGAGATTTATTGCAAATCATACTCAAGGGTGTCCGCCCTTTTCCGTAAATTATACAGATCAATCATATAATCAAGAACCGTCTACGATGGTAGCATGGCTTTGGGATTTCGGTGATGGACAAACTTCAAATCAACAAAATCCAACGCATATTTATTCAGATACTGGGAACTTTCATGTATCACTTACAGTCTCTGATGCAAGAGGTTGTGACAGTACATATACTATTGAAGATTATATTCAATTATCATTTCCTTCTCCATTATTTACTTCTGATACTGTAGTTTGCAGTGGCGATACCATTTGTTTTACAAATCATACAATTGGAAATAATCTAACATATTCTTGGAATTTTAATGATGGAACTCCAAATTTAACAGCTACCGATGTTGCTCATGTTTTTAATGTTGACACTACAACCGTTTTTGCTGTAATTTTAACAGCCACTGATGTGAATGGTTGTTCTAAACCTCTTCAACAAAATATTACTATCTCAAAACCTAAAGCATCCTTTTCTGCATTATCCCAAACCGCTGATTGTCCACCATTCAATGCTGTATTTACCGATGCTTCTGGAACTGATATTGTAAGTTGGAATTGGAATTTTGGTGATACTTTAAGTAGCAATAATAATTCATCAGTATATCAAAATCCTCAACACATTTATGCTAATTCGGGTAATTATGATGTGACTCTTTCCATAACAAATACTTTTGGATGTCGGGATACTACAATAAATCCCAATTACATTTTTGTGGATGGCCCTCGAGGAACTTTCGACTTTTTTCCAAAAGTTGGATGCGCTCCACTTACAGTTACTTTTATTGCTTCTGCTCAAAATACAGAAGAATATTCATGGATTTTTGGCGATGGAGGGAGTGCCAGCGGAGATACAGTAACCTGGACTTTTGAAACTGGTGGTTTCTACTTACCCGTGTTAGTTTTAAAAGATTCACTCAACTCGGCAATTGGGGACACTTCATTTTGTATGGTAACCATTATCTCTATTGATACATTAAAGGTTGTAGATGGAACAGCAGATTTTACAATTTCTGATTCCTTATATTGCATCAACGAAGCTGTTAGCTTTACAGATATTTCTACTGGCAATGGACAAATTAGTCAATGGCTTTGGGAGTTTGGAGATGGAGATACCAGCATTGTGCAAAATCCAAGTCATACTTTTCTTACATCAAATGATTTTGAAGTAAAACTTACTGTTTGGATAGATTCATGCCCTCGAACAGTTTCCCATTGGGTTCATGTTTTTCCATTTCCTGATATTCGAATATTGGTTTCTGATACAATTGGATGTGAACCTTATGAAACAAACTTTTTTGTTATTCCCGAAACAGTAACAACTCCAGCAAATTCATGGTCTTGGAATTTTGATGATGGTTCTGCTAATACACTATACATGAACACGGATCATCAATTCCAAAATAGTGGTTCTTTCAATGTTCAACTTACGGTAGAATTTGATAATGGATGTTCCAAAACGTATAGTTATCCTACCAATATAATTGTTTATCCATCACCAAACGCAGACTTCACATTTGACGGAAACTTTGTTTATCCGAATGTGCCAATTAATTTTACGGATATTAGCACGGGTGATGTCTTTTCGTGGTTTTGGTCATTTGGAGACGGAAATACCTCTTTGGATCAAAACACAACGCATAGCTATCCTAATTCAGGTTATCATACTGTAACTTTGATTGTCACCTCTTCTCAAGGATGTCAAGACTCCGTTTTTTATCAACTAGTGACTACTGAAGGTTTAGATATTCCGAATGTCTTTACCCCAAATAATGATGGATTTAATGATAAATTTTTCATTGAAACATATGGTGAGTTTGATTTGGCAAATATGAAAATTTATTCTAGATGGGGAGTGCTTGTTTGGGAGAGTAATGTGCCTACCGAATTTTGGGATGGTAAAGACCGTAAAGGTCAAGAATTGCCTTCTGGAACATACTTCTTTATCTATCACACCAAATCAATTGCAGGCAAAGACTATGAATCATCTGGAACTATAACGTTATTGAGGTAAAGATTGTAAAATGTATTGCATAAAAAAAGTAGGAGAGGACTCCTACTTTTTTTTATGCAATACATAGATTATGCTTCAGCTTTGGGAAACCCAATATTCATTGGGAAATTTTCAAAACCATCGGTATCTTTAATCACACCATGAATAGATTCGAACTTAGATATATTCTCTTGAAGAGCTCTAAGTAATCGCTTAGCATGATGCGGAGTAAGGATAATACGAGATTTTACATTCCCTTTTGGAATACCAGGCATTAGTTTTACAAAATCTACTATAAATTCAGCATTAGAATGAGTGATAATGGCTAAATTAGAATAAATTCCTTCCGCTATTTCTTCACTAAGTTGAATATTCAATTCGTTATTTTCTGGAACCTGAGACATATTAATTGTATTAATTGTGTTTTTTTGATGCTTGTAATCTTTCATGTTCTTCAATAGAAGAAACAATGATGTTCTCATAATTTCTGATACCTGTACCAGCTGGAATTAAGTGACCTACTAGCACGTTTTCTTTCAATCCTTGAAGTTTATCAGATTTACCAGCAATTGCAGCATTTGTTAATACTTTTGTGGTCTCTTGGAATGAAGCTGCAGATAAGAAACTACGAGTTTGTAACGATGCTCTAGTAATTCCTTGAAGAACTTGAATAGCAGTAGCAGGTTTCGCTTCTCTATACTCAATAAGTTTTTTATCCTTACGTTTAAGTATTGAATTCTCATCTCGAAGTCTTCTCACGCTAATGATTTGACCTGCATTGAAATTAGAGGAATCACCAGCATCTACAATTATTTTCTTATCAAAAACCCAATCGTTTTCTTGTTGGAAATCTAGTTTACTCACTAATTCACCTTCTAGGAATTTTGTGTCTCCTTGATCTTCAATCAATACACGAAGCATCATCTGACGAACAATCACCTCAAAGTGTTTGTCGTTGATTTTTACTCCTTGCAAACGATATACTTCTTGAACTTCATTTACAATATATTCTTGAACTTTCATCGGACCTTTAATTGCAAGAATTGCAGCTGGAGAAATTGCTCCTTCAGATAATGATACTCCTGCTTTTACAAAGTCGTTTTCTTGAGCTAAAATTTGTTTTGAAGTAGGGATAAGATATTTCTTTTCTTCTCCAGTTTTTGAAGTAATCACAATTTCACGATTTCCTCTTTTTAGCTTTTTGTTGAAAGTCACTACACCATCAATTTCAGAAACTACTGCTGGATCACTTGGATTTCGTGCTTCAAATAATTCTGTAACTCTAGGTAGTCCTCCAGTGATATCACCAGATTTACCAAATGCACGTGGAATTTTTACTAAAATATCTCCAGCAACAATCTTAGATTTTCCCTCAATCATAATGTGAGCACTAACAGGAATATCGTATGATTTTATTGCTTCTCCATCAGGAGTTAATATTTTAATTGAAGGGTTTTTAGTTTTTTGACGACTTTCTATGATTACTTTTTCGTGGTAACCTGTTTGCTCATCAGTTTCAACTCGATAGGTAACACCTTCAATAATATCTTCAAATTTCACTTCTCCAGATACTTCAGATAAGATAACAGCATTAAATGGATCCCATTCTGCAATTAAATCACCTTTTTTCAGAACATCACCATTACTTACAAATAAATTAGATCCATAAGGAATAAATGCAGATGCTAAAGTTGTTTTTGTGTTTTTATCAATAATTCTCATTTCTGCAGAACGACCAATAACTACCTGATAACTTTTACCTTCTTTGTTTGTGAAATTTACTGAACGGAGTTCTTCAATTTCTAGAATTCCATCATATTTAGCCTTAATAGAAGATGAAGCTCCAACATTACCTGCAACCCCCCCAACGTGGAAAGTACGCAATGTAAGCTGAGTTCCTGGTTCTCCAATCGATTGGGCAGCAACAACACCTACAGCTTCACCTTTTTGAACCATTTTAGCAGTGGCTAAGTTACGTCCGTAACATTTTGCGCACACCCCATGTTTAGATTCGCAAGTTAATACCGAGCGAATTTCAATCTCTTCTATTGGTGAAGATTCAATTAATTGTGCAATATCTTCATTAATTTCTTCTCCAGATTTTACAAGCAATTCTGCTGTTTGTGGATGATAAATGTCATGTAGAGAAACACGTCCTAAAATTCTATCGTATAATGATTCTACAATATCTTCATTTTTCTTTAATGCGCTAACCATAAGACCTCTGAGAGTACCACAGTCTTCTTCATTAACAATCACATCTTGAGAAACATCAACCAAACGACGAGTAAGATATCCAGCATCTGCAGTCTTTAAAGCCGTATCCGCAAGACCCTTACGAGCTCCGTGAGTAGAAATAAAGTACTCAAGTACAGATAAACCTTCTTTAAAGTTAGATAAAATTGGATTTTCAATAATTTCACCACCAGTGGAGCCTGCTTTAGATGGTTTAGCCATCAAACCACGCATACCAGAAAGCTGACGAATTTGTTCTTTAGATCCACGAGCACCTGAATCTAGCATCATATAAACAGGGTTAAATCCTTGTCTGTCACTAGAAAGTTGATCTAATAATATCTTACTTAATTTTGTATTAGTATGTGTCCAAATATCAATAATCTGGTTGTATCTTTCAGTATTAGTAATAAATCCCATGTTATAGTTATTCATTACTTCTTCAACTTCTGTGTTAGCTTCGGCTACCATCCCAACTTTAACTTCAGGAATTAAAACATCACCAAGGTTAAATGATAATCCACCCTTGAATGCCATCATAAATCCAATTTCTTTGATATCATCAAGAAATTTTGCAGTACTAGCTGTTCCAGTTTTTTTCAATACTGAACTGATAATATCACGTAGAGATTTTTTGGTTAACAGTTCATTGATATATCCATAAGATTTTGGTACCACTTGGTTAAATAGAATTCGACCAACGGTAGTTTCAATAATTTGGAAGTTGTCATTTCCGTCGATATCTATTTTACATTTAATAAATGCGTGTAGGTCGACTTTTTTCTCGTTGTATGCAATAATGACTTCTTCAGGAGCATAAAATACAGTTCCTTCACCATTAACTATAAAATCACCTTCAGATTTTCTTCCTTTGGTGATATAATATAATCCCAAAACCATATCTTGTGAAGGTACAGTGATAGGAGCACCGTTTGCTGGGTTTAAAATATTATGAGAAGCAAGCATTAATAATTGAGCTTCCAAAATTGCAGCATTTCCAAGTGGAACGTGAACTGCCATTTGGTCACCATCAAAATCGGCATTAAAAGCGGTACACGCAAGTGGGTGTAAACGAATTGCTTTACCTTCAACAAGTTTTGGCTGAAAAGCCTGAATCCCAAGTCTGTGAAGGGTAGGAGCACGGTTTAACAATACTGGATGTGCTTTTAATACATTTTCTAAAATATCCCAAACAACTGGGTCTTTTCTGTCAACGATTTTTTTTGCTGACTTAACAGTCTTTACAATTCCTCGTTCAAGTAGTTTACGGATGATAAATGGTTTAAATAATTCTGAAGCCATTTCTTTAGGTAAACCACATTCGTTAAGTTTTAATTCAGGGCCAACAACAATTACTGAACGTCCTGAATAATCAACACGTTTTCCTAATAAGTTTTGACGGAAACGACCTTGTTTTCCTTTTAAACTATCCGAAAGAGATTTTAATGCTCTATTAGATTCTGTTTTAACTGAACTTGCTTTTCTTGAATTATCAAATAATGAATCTACAGCCTCTTGTAACATACGTTTTTCGTTACGCATAATTACATCAGGTGCTTTTATTTCAATTAATCGTTTTAAACGATTGTTACGAATAATAACTCTACGATATAAATCGTTTAAATCGGATGTTGCAAAACGACCACCATCAAGAGGAACAAGTGGACGTAATTCTGGTGGAATCACTGGAACTACATTTACGATCATCCATTGTGGACGATTTATTCCATGTTTGTTTGCATCACGGAATGATTCGTATACATTAAGTCGTTTTAATAAATCTTGTTTACGTTGTTGAGATGTTTCTTTACTTGCTTTATCTCGAAGTTCGAAAGATTCTTTATCTAAATCTATTCTTGAAAGCATCATTTGTAATGCTTCAGCTCCCATTTTAGCAATAAATTTATTTGGATCATCATCATCCAACATTTGGTTTTCTTTCGGCAAACGATCAATTAAGTCAAAATATTCTTCTTCACTTAATAAATCATTTTTTTTGATGTCATCTGCTCCAAGGACGCCAGATTGTACTACTACATATTTTTCATAATAGATGATTGCATCTATTGCTTTTGAATTTAATCCAATTAATGCCCCAATTTTATTTGGAAGCGAGCGGAAAAACCAAATATGTGCAACAGGAACAACTAGTTGGATGTGACCAACTCGTTCTCTTCGCACTTTTCGTTCTGTAACTTCAACACCGCAACGATCGCAAACAATACCTTTGTATCGAATGCGTTTGTATTTACCGCAGTGGCATTCCCAGTCTTTTACAGGACCAAAAATACGCTCACAAAACAAACCATCTCTTTCGGGTTTGTAGGTCCGATAGTTTATGGTTTCGGGTTTTACAACTTCGCCTCTCGATTGCTCTAGAATAGATTCTGGTGAAGCTAAACTAATAGTAATTTGCGAAAACTCTTTTTTGACGTTTAAGTCTCTTCTGAATGCCATATTATATAGAATGAAGTATACGTTAATATCAAAATATCATCACAACTTATTTTGGTAAGTTGTGATGATTATTATTTTTATTCGAAGGCTACGCTTAAGCACAAGCCACGTAATTCGTGCAACAATACATTAAATGATTCCGGAATTCCGGGTATCGGCATATTGTCTCCTTTTACTATTGCTTCGTAAGCTTTTGCCCTACCTATTACATCGTCTGATTTAACAGTAAGTATTTCTTGAAGAATGTTAGATGCTCCAAATGCTTCTAGTGCCCAAACTTCCATTTCTCCAAAACGTTGACCACCAAATTGTGCTTTTCCGCCCAATGGTTGTTGAGTAATTAGAGAATAAGGTCCAATTGAACGAGCATGCATCTTATCGTCTACCATGTGATGCAACTTAATCATATATATAAATCCAACAGTTACTGGTTGATCAAAACGTTCTCCAGTTCCACCATCACTTAAATATACACGACCATTTTCGGGAAGATTTGCTTGATCCAAATATCCATTTATTTCTTCGATAGAAGCACCATCAAAAATTGGAGTTGCGAACTTCATATTTAATTTATGACCTGCCCATCCTAAAATGGTTTCATAAATTTGTCCTAAGTTCATACGAGATGGAACACCTAATGGATTAAGTACGATATCTACAGGAGTGCCGTCTTCTAAGAATGGCATATCCTCTTCACGAACAATTTTCGCTACAATACCCTTATTTCCATGACGACCTGCCATTTTATCACCTACTTTAAGTTTCCTCTTTTGAGCGATATAAACTTTTGCCATCTGAACAATACCATCTGGTAATTCATCACCAACTGTTGCTACAAAACTTTCACGCATAAATCTTCCTTGTAATTCACGAGATTTTACGCTGTAATTGTTTAATATAATAGAAACTAGTTTGTTTGTGCGTTCATCTGTAGTCCAATCCAAAGGTTTAATAAGGCTAAAATCAATAGAGATTATCAACTTTTGATTAAATTTAGTTCCTTTAGCAATCACTACATCTTGATATACATTAAATATATCATTTGCAGTTTTGCCTTCTAGAATTTGAGTTAATTTTGTAAACAAAACATCTTTTAACTCACTTTGATCTTTATGATAAATTGTTTCTATTTCTTTTACAATATCTTTGTCTTTTGATTTCGACTTTTTATCTTTGATATTTCTAGAAAATAGTTTTTTGTCAATTACAACACCACGCATAGATGGAGGTGCTTTTAGTGAAGCATCTTTAACATCACCTGCTTTATCGCCAAAAATTGCACGCAACAACTTTTCTTCTGGTGTTGGATAAGATTCACCTTTTGGAGTGATTTTTCCAATTAGGATATCGCCTTCAGTAACTTCAGCTCCGATTCGGATTAAACCGTTTTCATCTAAGTCTTTAGTTGCTTCAGCACTCACATTTGGAATATCATTTGTTAATTCTTCAATTCCACGTTTAGTGTCTCTAACTTCTAATGTAAATTCTTCAATATAAATAGAAGTAAAGATATCTTCCTTAACAATCTTTTCAGAAATTACGATTGCATCTTCAAAATTATACCCTTTCCAAGGCATGAAAGCAACCATTAAGTTTCTTCCTAATGCAAGTTCTCCACCTTGAGTTCCATAACCTTCACAAAGTACTTGTTCTTTTACAACGCGGTCGCCTTTACGAACAATCGGACGTAAGTTAACACATGTACTTTGATTTGTGCGTTGAAATTTTATAAGGTTATATGATTTTACAGCATCTTCAAAATCTACAATTTCTTCTTCTTTAGAACGATCATAACGAATTGTAATTTTTTGAGCATCAACGTAAAGCACTTCACCTGGACCTTCAGCATTAAATAATACACGAGAATCTTGTGCAATTCTTCCTTCAAGACCAGTACCTACAATTGGAGATTCAGGGTTTAAAATTGGAACTGCTTGACGCATCATGTTTGATCCCATTAATGCACGGTTTGCATCATCATGTTCCAAAAATGGAATTAGAGAAGCTGCAATTGATGCAATTTGATTAGGAGCAATATCTATTAAATGAACTTGTTTTGGAGTTACAATTGGAAAATCTGCTAAACTTCTAGCTTTTACATGCTCTTGAGTAATTTTCCCATCTTTACTATATTCAGTACGAGCTTGAGCAATAATATTACCTTCTTCTTCTTCTGCACTTAAATATAATGGATGTTCAATTAAATTTATTTTTCCATTTTCAACCTTGCGATAAGGTGTTTCAATAAATCCTAAATGGTTGATTTTTGCATAAACAGAAAGCGAAGAGATAAGACCAATGTTTGGTCCTTCTGGTGTTTCAATTGTACACAATCTTCCATAATGAGTATAGTGAACGTCACGAACTTCAAAACCAGCTCTTTCACGAGACAAACCACCAGGTCCTAACGCAGAAATACGACGTTTATGCGTAATTTCTGAAAGAGGATTGGTCTGATCCATAAATTGTGATAATTGGTTCGTTCCAAAGAAAGAATTAATTACAGACGAAAGAGTCTTGGCATTAATTAAATCAATAGGTTTGAAAACTTCATTATCTCTAACATTCATTCTTTCACGAATAGTACGAGCCATTCGTGCTAATCCAACACCAAATTGAGAGTATAATTGCTCACCAACAGTACGTACACGACGATTGCTTAAGTGGTCAATATCATCAACTTCGGTCTTTGCATTAATAAGTTCAATCAAATATTTTATAATCGAAACAATGTCTTCTTTCGTTAAGACTTTAATTTCAATAGGGATATTTAAGTTTAGTTTTTTATTTATTCTATAACGACCAACATCTCCCAAATCATAACGTTTGTCTGAGAAGAAAAGACGATCTAAAACTCCACGAGCAGTTTCTTCATCTGGAGGCGCTGCATTACGCAATTGGAAGTAAATATATTCAATTGCTTGGCGTTCAGAATTTGTTGGATCTTTATGTAAAGTGTTGAAAATAATTGAATAATCAATGCTATTATCAGTATCTTTATGAATAAGAATACTATCAATATTTGCATTGGTAATCATTTCAATATGATCAGCTTCAATAATTTCATCACGTTCGATTAACACTTCGGTTCTTTCGATTGAAACAACTTCACCAGTTTCTTCATCTACAAAATCTTCGAGCCACGAACGTACAACACGTGATGCTAATTTATTTCCTATTACTTTTTTTAAGTTTGCTTTTGTGGCTTTCACCTCAGTAGCCATATCGAATATTTGAAGGATATCTTTATCCGATTCAAATCCAATTGCTCTTAATAAAGTAGTAACAGGTAATTTCTTTTTACGATCGATGTACGCATACATCACATTATTAATATCGGTAGTAAACTCAATCCACGAACCTTTAAAAGGAATTACACGTGCAGAGTACAATTGTGAACCATTTGCATGCTTTGTAGTCCCGAAAAACACACCAGGAGATCGATGTAATTGTGAAACGACAACTCGTTCTGCTCCGTTTATAACAAACGAACCACGAGGTGTCATATAAGGGATCATGCCAAGATAAACATCTTGAACAATGGTCTCAAAATCTTCATGATCATCATCGGTACAATATAATTTTAATTTTGCTTTAAGAGGCACACTATATGTCAACCCTCTCTCTATGCATTCATCAATATTGTAACGTGGAGGATCAATAAAATAATCTAAAAATTCTAATACAAAACTATTTCTCGCATCAGTTATAGGGAAGTTTTCTGCGAAAACTTTATATAACCCTTCATTTTCTTTGTTTTCTGAAGTGGTATCAAGCTGAAAAAATTCTTGAAAAGATTTTAATTGAATCTCAAGAAAATCTGGATATTCCAACTGTTGAATTGATGCAAAACTATGACGAATGTTTTTTGTTATAGCCAAAGCGTTATTTTTTTTATGGTTAGTAAGAAAGCTAATGATGAAAAAAAATTAACCAATAAATACAGACCATCATTCTCAATCGAAAATGAGGTCTGTATTTTTAATATGGAAAAACTATCCTTACTTAACTTCTACTTCTGCGCCAGCTTCTTCAAGCGCTTTTTTAAGAGCATCAGCTTCGTCTTTTGAAACACCTTCTTTTACTGCTTTTGGTGCTGCATCAACTAATTCTTTTGCTTCTTTAAGACCTAAGCTAGTTAGTTCTTTTACTAATTTAACTACTGCTAATTTTGCTCCACCAGCACTTTTTAATATAACATCAAAAGCTGTTTTTTCTTCAACTTCGTCAGCTACTGCGCCAGCGCCCGATACTACTGAAACTGCTGCTGCAGCTGGTTCAATACCGTATTCGTCTTTTAATATTTTAGCTAATTCGTTAACGTCTTTTACAGTCAGGTTAACTAATTGTTCTGCTAAAGCTTTCAAATCTGCCATTTTATTTTTGGTTTTATTTGTTTAAACTATTATTAATTATCTTTCGGATAGTGTTTTCACTAATCCAGCAATTTTATTACCACTTGATTGTAGTGCTGAAATAACATTTCGAGCAGGTGATTGTAGCAATCCAACAATATCTCCGATGAGTTCTTCTCTTGTTTTAATAGATATTAATGCATCTATTTGGTTGTCTCCAATATATACGTTTTCTTCTACAAATGCTCCCTTAATTAAAGGTTTTTGTTTTTTGCCTCTAAAGTCCTTAATGACTTTTGCAGGTGCATTATTTATATTCGATAACATAATTGAAGTACTCCCTTCAAGAACGGGATATAGTTCTGAAAAATCAGTTTCACTTGCATCCATTGCTCTTTTTAGCAATGTATTTTTTACAACTTTTAATTTTACGTTTTTATTAAAACATAAACGTCGTAAAGCATTTGAAGTTTCTACTGTTAAATCAGACATGTCAGTTACATACACATGCTTGTATTCAGCCAAATCTTGGATAATGGAATCAATTATTTGACTCTTTTCTTCTCTTTTCATTTCTTTCTGACTTGTGCGTTAATACTATAATGTAACTGATTTAGGATCAACTTGTACGCCAGGACTCATAGTACTTGATAAGTAAATACTCTTTACATATGTTCCTTTTGCGGCAGTAGGTTTAAGCTTGATAATTGTTTGAATCAATTCCTTTGCATTTTCACTAATTTTACCACTTTCGAAGTTAACTTTAGCTACTGAAGCATGGATAATTCCAAACTTATCGACTTTGAAGTCAATTTTACCAGCTTTTACATCAGATACAGCTTTACCAATTTCCATAGTAACTGTACCTGCTTTAGGGTTTGGCATTAAGCCACGAGGTCCTAATATTTTACCGAGTGCACCAATTTTTGGCATAATACTCGGCATTGTAATAATTACATCAATATCAGTCCATCCTTCTCGGATTTTTTGGATATACTCATCCAATCCTGCATAGTCAGCACCTGCTGCTTTAGCTTCCTCCTCTTTGTCGGGAGTACATAATGCTAAGACACGTACTGTTTTTCCTGTTCCATGAGGCAATGTAACAATTCCACGTACCATCTGATTCGCTTTTCTTGGATCTACGCCTAAGCGTACATCTACGTCCATTGATGAATCAAATTTTGTATATGTTATTGTTTTTACAATTTCAATTGCTTCTGCAAGGGAATAAACAGCATTTTTGTCGTATTTAGCTAAAGCTTCTTTGCGCTTTTTTGATATTTTAGCCATTTCGATCTTTTTGTTAAATTACTAATTTAAAGGATTTTCTCCTTTAACGGTTATTCCCATACTTCTGGCTGTCCCTGCTACCATATTCATTGCTGATTGAATGGTGAAACAGTTTAAGTCTTTCATTTTGCTTTCTGCAATCGCTTGTACTTGTTCCCACGAAACTGAAGCAACTTTTTTCAGATTTGGTTCTGGTGAACCTTTCTGTAATTTAGCTACTTCCATTAGCTGTACAGCTACAGGGGGAGTTTTTAAGATAAAATCAAACGATTTATCTTTATAAACAGTAATGATTACTGGAACAACTTTTCCAGCTAAATCTTGCGATCTTGCATTGAACTGCTTACAAAACTCCATGATATTCACCCCTTTTGACCCTAATGCTGGTCCTACTGGAGGTGATGGATTTGCTGCACCGCCTTTAATCTGCAATTTGATTAATGCTGCGATTTCCTTTGCCATGGTTTTTTGCGATTATTAGATTTATGATAGATAATATGCCCTATGATTCCTTTTCAACTTGCATGAAGCCTAGTTCTAATGGTGTTTTTCGCCCAAAGATTTTTACCATCACTTTGAGTTTCTTCTTCTCTTCATTTATTTCTTCAATTACTCCACTAAAACTGTTGAAAGGACCATCAATTACTTTAACCGTTTCGCCAATAATAAAAGGTGTCGTTAACTCTTCTCCCATTTCTGAAAGTTCATCAACTTTTCCTAATATTCTGTTTACTTCAGATGGACGAATCGGAACTGGTTCATCTTTAGAGCCCAGGAAGCCCAATACGTCTGGAATATGACGTAAAAGGTGAGCTACTTCACCAGTAAGTTCTGCTTCTACTAATACGTAACCTGGAAAGTAGTTGCGTTCTTTACTGATTTTTTTCCCATTTCTGATTTGATACACCTTTTCGGTAGGAATGAGTACACGCGTAATAAACGGTTCAAATTGTAATCGAGATATTTCACTCTCAATATAGATTTTTACCTTCTTCTCTTTGCCGGTTATTGCTCTAAGAACATACCATTTGTGTGTGTTTTCGCTCATCTCTATCCAAAATATAAGTAACTAACGATTATGTAACTACATAAAGAAATTAACATTATAGGTGCTAAAACAAGCGATACATTTGTTCTATCACTGTCTTCAAAGTAATGTCTATTGAAAAAACTACCAATGCGATAATTAATGACGCAACAGATACTACAATTGCACTATTTTGTAATTCACTCCATGAAGGCCAAGAAACTTTATTCTTTAACTCGTCGTAACTTTCCTTAACGTAGTTTACTATTTTATTAGCCATATTATTAAAATTTGCACGGGAAGAAGGAGTCGAACCCTCAACCAATGGTTTTGGAGACCACTACTCTACCAATTGAGCTATTCCCGTGTATAAAGGAGATACCAAAGTATCTCCTTTATGATTTATTATATTGTCGAAAAATGATTTAGTCACAAATTTCTGTAACCTGTCCTGCACCAACAGTACGACCACCTTCACGAATTGCAAAACGTAAGTTTAAGTTTAATGCAATTTCAGAAATCAACATAACATCAAATGTTAAGTTATCACCTGGCATACACATTTCAACTCCTTCAGGAAGTGTAATTTCTCCAGTAACATCTGTGGTACGGAAGTAAAACTGAGGACGATATTTGTTATGGAATGGAGTGTGACGTCCACCTTCTTCTTTTTTCAAAATGTAAACTTCTGCTTTGAAGTGTTTGTGAGGATGAATTGAACCTGGTTTTGCGATAACCATACCACGACGGATTTCATCTTTATCAATACCACGTAATAATAATCCAACATTATCACCAGCTTCACCACGGTCAAGGATTTTGCGGAACATTTCAACACCAGTTACAACTGAAGTTAATTTTTCTGCACCCATACCAATGATATCTACTTTTTCTGAAGAGTTGATAATACCTGTTTCAATACGACCTGTAGCAACTGTACCACGTCCCGTAATTGAGAATACGTCTTCAACTGGCATTAAGAATGGTTTATCTACATCACGAGGAGGTAGTGGGATAAATGTATCCACTGCATTCATTAATTCCATAATTTTTGGAACCCATTTTTCGTCTCCATTTAATCCACCTAAAGCAGATCCTTGAATAACTGGGGTTGCATCTCCATCAAAACCGTAGAAAGTTAATAAGTCACGTATTTCCATTTCAACTAATTCGAGTAACTCTTCGTCATCTACAAGGTCAACTTTGTTCATGAAAACCACAAGTTTAGGAACACCAACCTGGCGTGCCAATAAAATGTGCTCTCTTGTTTGAGGCATTGGACCATCGGTAGCTGCAACAACGATAATAGCGCCATCCATTTGAGCAGCACCAGTTACCATGTTTTTAATGTAGTCAGCGTGACCTGGACAGTCAACGTGAGCATAATGACGATTGGCTGTAGAATATTCAACGTGAGCTGTATTAATAGTAATACCACGTTCCTTTTCTTCTGGAGCAGCATCAATTGATTCAAATGATCTGAATTCTGATAAACCAGCTTCAGCCAATACTTTTGTGATTGCAGCTGTCAAAGTAGTTTTACCATGATCAACGTGCCCAATTGTTCCAATATTTACGTGTGGTTTGGAACGGTCGAATTTTTCTTTTGCCATATCAATTATACGATTAAAAAGTGTTTATTTCTATTTTTAAAGAATTTCTTCTTTTTTTTCTTTTTTTAAATTTAGCAGAGCCATTGACGAGAGTCGAACTCGTGACCCCTTCCTTACCAAGGAAGTGCTCTACCACTGAGCTACAACGGCAGTGTTTGAGCGGAAGACGGGTCTCGAACCCGCTACCTACAGCTTGGAAGGCTGTCGCTCTACCAAATGAGCTACTTCCGCGGTGTGGGGAGAGGAGGATTCGAACCTCCGAAGGTCGCCCAACAGATTTACAGTCTGCCCCATTTAGCCACTCTGGAATCTCCCCCTATTATTAATTTAATACAATTTTGAGCCGATGGAGGGATTCGAACCCCCGACCAGCTGATTACAAATCAGCTGCTCTGGCCAACTGAGCTACATCGGCATCTTGTATTATTCTTTCAAAAAACGCAGTCCCTATCTAACGGGACTGCAAATTTAAGAATTTAATTTTAATCACCAAACTTTTTTTGAGTTTTTTTTAAAAATAAACGCATTTATTAAACTCTAGTCTTTTCAATACTCTTTGTTAGTTGTTTGTGAATTGCATCATTACAGTGGTCAAATGCTGATTCAAAGCTACTTGCTGTCTTCTCTGCATGCAAATCTATGCCTTTAATCTTTAATCTGATTTCTACAGTCTTATTATTGGGTTTTTCAGTGTTTTCAATTTTTAATATTACATCAGATCCAATAATGTTATTACTAAGTTTATCCAACTTGTTTAACTTCTCATGAATGAACTCTTCTAGCTTTTGATCTGCCTTGAAATGTAATGCTGTGATTTTTGTGTTCATATTTCCTCCTTTTTTGTTGGTTAGGCTCTTGGATGAGCTTGTTTGTATATATTTTTTAATCTACTAATTGTGTTATGTGAATATATTTGAGTCGACGATAAACTTGAATGACCCAAAATCTCTTTTATTGCGTTCAATTCTGCTCCCTCATTTAGCATATGAGTTGCAAAAGTATGTCGTAATACATGTGGGCTTCTTTTGCCGATAGTGGTAATTTGGTCAATATATTTTCTCACAATGATATATATGCTTTTCGAATTTAATTGATTTCCTTTATTGTTAACGAATAAAAAGTCGCTTTGTTCAAGGTTTTCAAAAGATTCATTTTTGATTTGAATATAATCTAGAATAGTTTTTTTCATGGTTATTCCAAAGGGGATGATTCGTTCCTTGTTTCTTTTTCCAAGAACTTTTAATGTTTGATTGTCGAAATCAACATCGTAAATTTTTAATGTTTGTAATTCGCTCAAACGCATCCCAGTTCCATAAAAAGATTCTAATATCGCTTTGTTGCGATACCCAGAAAAACTATCGTCAAATATAATGTCATGAAACAACGTTTCCATATTCTGTTGCTCAATAAAATAGGGTAGGCGCTTTGAATTTCTAGGAGAAACAACTTTACTCATTGGGGTTTTTATGAGTATTCCTTGTCGGATACAATATTTGTAAAAGGATCGAAGACAAGTGAGTTTTCGATTAACACTTCTAGAAGTTGTTTTATGTTCAATTAGCCAAGCAACAAATGAGCGAATATGTACTGAGGTTGCTAATGTAATCTCAGTCATTTCATATTGTAAACTAAAATATAGTGCAAATTGATCAAGATCTGAACGATACGCTCTTATTGTGTGGCTAGAGTAGCGTCTTTCGGTAACGAGATATTGAAGAAACCCCTGAGTATGCATAGACTTTTCCAAATAAAAAAACGGCAATATTTTTTGTAAATATACAACAAATATTGCCGTTTAAAACACTCGAATCGAAAAAAAATCTTAAATTTCTTCTTGATCTTGTAAGTGTTGAACGTAAATTGCTTTGAGAACTTGCTCTCTGCGAATAATTGAAGGCTTGGTGAATTTTTGGCGAATACGTAATTCTTTAACTACACCAGTCTTTTCGAATTTTCTCTTAAATTTCTTTAAGGCCCGATCTATGTTTTCGCCTTCTTTGACAGGAACAATAATCATAACAAATACCTCTTTCTTCTTTAAATGAATAATTTTTTTATTGTCGGATGCAAAATTACACTTTTTTCTTTAAATAACAAATATCTTTTGCATTCATATTTTTAGCTTTTAATTTCTTGATAGAAAACTAAACTCTACAAATTTTTTAGAATATAATCGGTTAGCATATTATATAGATGGTATCGTGAATTTCCACCTGAAATATTGTGATTCCGATTAGGATATACAAATTGGTTAAATTGCTTGTTTTCTTTAATCAATTGATTTATAAACTCCATCGAATTTTGATAATGAACATTGTCATCGGCAGAACCGTGAATTATAAAGTAATTTCCTTTTAATTTTTTTGCAAAGTTTGATGGAGAATTGTTATCGTAACCATCTGCATTTACCTGCGGAGTTCTCATAAATCGTTCGGTGTAAATATTGTCGTAGTTTCTCCAGTTTGTTACTGGGGCTACTGCTATGGCTGTTTTAAAATATTCAGCACCCTTTGTGATACAGAGCGACGACATATATCCACCATAACTCCATCCCCAAATTCCAATTCTGCCTCCATCAATATATGATAGTGAAGCTAAGTACTTTGCTCCTTCAATTTGATCTTCTGTTTCATATTTTCCAAGTTGCATATACGTGCATTTTTGAAATGCTTCACCTTTTCCACCTGTTCCTCTGTTATCAATACACACAACAATATACCCTTTCTGACAAAGCATTTGGTACCAAGCCAAATCAAAATATCCCCATTTGTTTTCAACTGATTGATTACCTGGTCCTCCATAGACATACATTAAAACTGGGTATTTTTTTGTTGAATCAAAATTCTCTGGTTTGATCATCCATGCATTTAACTTAATTTCTTGACTCGTATTTATTGTGAAAAATTTCTTTGGTTGAAAGTGATATTCTGAAGATAATTTGTTTACTCTATCATTATTTATTAATGAGCGAACAAGTATGCCTTGATTATCGTAAATACTCACAATTGGTGCTGTGTTAGCATCACTGAATGTTCCAATATAATAGCTGTAATCGCTGTTAAATTGAGCATCCCAAGTTCCTAAATTTGAAGACAATTTCGTTTTATTGCTTCCATCAAAATTAACAGTAAACAAATCATGGTTTATGGATGAACTTTCGGATGAAGAATAATAAATCTTCCCTTTTTTTGAATCAATTCCAATAATATTTCTTACAATCCATTGGCCTTTGGTTATTTGAGTTATTTTGGTTGAAGTAGGATTCCCTTTTTTATCTGAAAAAGTAATTTGATAAATATGATTATATCCATCTGCCTCAGATGTAGTTATTAGTTGACTTTGATTGATAAAATTAAAGTTTTCTGGCACTTCTACCCAATATTTGCTACTGTCGCAATATATTACTCTAGAGGTTTTATTATCATTAGCATACAAATGAAGTGAATATTTATTTTGTAATCGATTCATTCGCATAATTACCAGTTGGTTGTTGTTTGGAAGCCACTGAATGCGAGGGATGTATTGATCGGTTTCTGATCCGGTATTTAGCTTTTTAGAACTATTTTCAGCAACATTATAAATGTAAATATCAACGATAGAATTTGCTTCGCCAGCTTTTGGGTATTTATATTTGTATTCTTCAGGATACAATTTCCCCCATTTTGTCATAGAAAACTCTTTTACTTTGCTCTCATCAAAACGCATATAGGCAATTTGACTTCCGTCATCTGACCATGTAAATCCTTTGGTAATATCAAGTTCTTCTTCATACACCCAGTCGGTTGTTCCGTTTATAATCTCTCGATCTTTACCATCGGTTGTGATTTGTATGACTTTATTGGTGTTTAAATTTTTAATGTATAAATTATTGAGATAAACAAAAGCAACCATTGTTCCGTCAGGAGAGAAATCAGCTAGGCGTTGCTTCCCTTTATCAAAAAGTAATTCTGTTTTTTTTGTTTGTCTATTATACACCCAAAACCAGGCTTCCTTTGATCGACGGTAAATGTTTTTACTCTCTGTGGATAATAGTATCTTTTTTTCGTCTTGGCTAAAACTAAATTCATTTATAGCACCTAAAGGTTTGCTAGTTATTGGGTTAACAATGTCTTCCGTATTTAAAATGGTTTCAATCTTGTTCCCACTTTTATATTCAAATTTATTGATTAGAATTTTGTCCTCTAACATCGAAAAATATTTACCATCTTTCATTGGGGTAATATCATCTGGAGCATCGGGATAAAATAAATACTTCTGCCAAATATCTTCTACGGTAATTAGTTTAGCATTCTGTGCAATACTCGTAGAGCAAATCCAAAGAAAAATAATTGTTTGGATAATTCTATAACTGTTAATTCTATTCATTGAATCTGTTTTTCTGCAAAGTTATTTTAATTCTGTTGAATATTAAAGAAAACGTTGGATTATTTCTGAATTGTGAACAAATATAGGTGTTTGATTGTATAAACATTACTATAATTCATTAATTTAGGGGTTTATTTATGAGAGTATTAATTAATATTGGTGAAAATGAACAATAATCTTAAAAATACATTTTTAATGACTGCCTTACTTGTTTTTTTTATTAGTTCTTGTAAAAAAGAACAAGATCAACCAATTGAAGAAACATTGCCAACACAAATTGATTCTAATGATTTCAACTTTAGTTTTGATAGGTGGTCTATTATAACTTCTAATACTCTTGTTTATGAAGAACCTTCAGGAAGTTATTGGACTTCACTCAATTATTTATCAAGATTAGCTTGTCCTGTTACTGTGTCAAAAACTACAGACACTCAAAATGGAAATTTTGCAGCTTGTTTGGAAACTATGCAATGGGGTTCAGTTGTGATTCCCGGTTTGTTGGTTATGGGTACATTTATCCCTCAAGAACCATTTGTGATTCAAGGAAAACCATTTATTCGCAAGCCATCTTCAATTAATGGTTTTTATAAATATTTGCCCATTGATAGTGACACCTGTGTTTTGTATGCACGGTTATCTCGTTATAATTCGGGGTTAAATCGTCGTGATACGATTGCTGAAGCACATATTTCATCTTCTCAAATTATCTCAACATATCAATCGTTTTCGCTCATCTTTGATTACAAAAATACAGTTTTGATACCCGATTCCCTTACTATTCTTTTTGTGTCAAGTATTGATGGAGTTAATTTTAGAGGTCATCCCGGATCGAAATTGTTTATAGATAACTTGTCTTTAGTTTTTCCTTAAAAAGCATCACTAAATAAAATATTTTTTAATGAGAAAAATTCTTATTTTTTTCTTGCTTTTATTAATGACGTCAGCACATGCTCAAGTGATAAAAAATCATCTTGATTTGTTTTTAGGAGCTCAATTTGGGGGTCCGTTACCATCAAAAAGTATCGATAGCAGTAGTGGAAATCCTTTGCTTTCGCCTCAAATTGGGGCACGATTAAATATTCAAATTTTTCAAAAATCTAAGTTATCCTTTGGAATTTCAATTTCTCAAAAAGGTGCATCTTATCAGCAGCATTTAAAACGTGATACACTTATTGATATTGGTTTAGGAGTAGTGCCTTCATTTTACACAGCAAATGTTGTTGGTGAGATGAAATTGTTATATATTGATGTGCCAGTTGATTTTTGTTATGCAATTTCTCAAAAACAATCGATCGCATTAGGGGTGGCATCCTCTATATTAATTTCCGGATATGATAGGGGAACTGTTTCGGTAAGTGCTGGTTATGGAGGTTTTGCTGATTTTAAGGAACCGTTTAATAACTATTCATCCATTCGGGGCATTGATTTTGGAGGACGTTTTTTTTATAAATTTCAATTTTCAAAATTGTTTTTTACCTCAATTGAGGTATATAGAAGTTTTAAAGGGTTGTATAAAAATAATGAAAATAATCTATACCATACACATATGTCAATTTTGTTTGGGTTTTCTTTCTAAAAAAAATGGTTATTTTATTGAAAATTACTCTTCGCTGTCTTAAAGTTTCAAATTAAAGTAATATCTTTGCGCTTTATTAAATGCGCTGTTAACTCAGTCGGTTTAGAGTGTTACCTTGACAGGGTAGAAGTCACTGGTTCGAGTCCAGTACAGCGCACTCCGAAAATTAAGTCTTTCAGAATTTCTGCGAGACTTTTTTTGTTTCACATGTATAATGCTTTCACAGGTTGAAGTCACTGGTCCCGAAAATTAGAACCGAAACGGTTCGTTAATTTTCGAGGACCCACGCCAAAGTAAGAAAACGCAGTTGAGAAATTTTAGCTGTTCAAAAATTAGTGCGTTTTCAACATTGGCGGGATTCGAGTCCAGTACAGCGCACTAAATAAGCCTTTCGAAATTTTTCGAAAGGCTTATTAGCATATCAAATCTCTTTTTTTCTTAAAAAAGCACTTAGTAAATCCAAGGAATCAAGCGGTAAGTCTTTTTCATGTAATCTGAATAATCACTCCCGAAATGTTCTACCAACGTTTTTTCTTCAACCTTAATTCTATATCGAAATACGAAAATGACCAAAATCGTGACGCTAATTACACTTAACCAATTATTTAACGACACACCAAAACCTATAAATGAGAGCAATGAGCTTGTGTAGGATGGATGTCTTATGAATTTATAAGCTCCATCTTTTTTAATTTTATGGTCATCTCTAATGGTTACATCAACGGTGAAAAGTCGCCCCAAGGTCCAAATGGATATAAATCGTAGAATCATTCCCGCAACAACCATTGCTAGTCCGATGTATGGAATAATTTGATTATTGCTTATCGGGAAATTAACATAATTAGCTAAGAGCACCCCAGCAGTAATTGCAAGGGCAATAACTATCCAAATATATTTTAATGAACCTTTGTCTTGACCTTCCTTGTCGGTAGTACCTGAACGCATCCATACATTCACAAAAATTTCTGATGCACACCAGATTATCCAAATTAGTATAAAAATCATAAATTGTTTTATTAATTACTTATAGTACAGGTGTTTAGAATATACATCAAGTTTTTTTTTAGTTTCAAATATTTACAAAAATAGAACTTAATTTACTATGAACTTCAATTATTTTTAAAAAAACATTAGTCAAAATCAACATTAATCAAGAATTAAATCTTGATATCTAAGTTTCAAAACAAAAAAAAGACTGCCTAATTAGACAGTCTTTAAATATAAGTTCGTTTTATCGTCTACATGTCTTCTCCAGAATCATCTCCACTTCCAGATTTTTTTTCTCGTTTGGCTTTATAGTCGTTGAATTTATAAGATAGTCCAAACCAGATTGCTCTGCTCTCTCGTGTACGTGTGGTGTGGGAGTAAAAACCTTCGCCAGTGGTTGTTGCATCCATTTTCCACCAATTAAAAATATCGGAAACTCGCAAGGTTATCGCTAATTTATCCTTGATTACATTTATTTTTGAACCTAGGTCGATGTTATAATTTTCTTTCATTTGTCCTTGTCCAATTCCTTGACTTCCAAATCCCATAGTTCCAATGGTTAATGTGGGTGAACGATAATTAAAAGTAATTTGCAAATCGGCAACTTTTCCAAAATTCATTTGCGAAGTTAAACGCATATTCCAACTATAATCGTCAGTTAAGCTGTTATCTAAGGTTAGATCGCTATATAAAGTACGATAATAACTACCAGTTCCAGTCAATTTCCACCATTTGGTGATGGTTTGCCCAAGAACAAACTCTAATCCATACGAAGTGCTTTTATTAATATTTGCATAGGTAGTCATCGTTGTTACGCTATCTTGAAGTGTTGTGAATCGAGTAATAATGTCATTTCGTTGGCGATAAAATGCAGTTGTACTTATTGATGTTCCTTTATAGATTAAATAATGGCTAAGTTCGTATGAATCAACGAATTCAGGGTTTAAAAATGGATTTCCTTTAGATAAATTTAAGGAGTCTCTATAATCGACAAATGGATTCAAATTTCGGATGGATGGGCGACTCACTCTTCGACTATAACTTATTTGAATTGCATTATTTTCAGTGAATTCATAGCGGATATGTGCCGATGGGAATGGATTGCTGTAATATTTATTATATATTTTATTCTGCGAAATTAAATCAGAAGTAGTTTGAGCAAATTCATATCGTAAACCCAATTGATATTTTAATTTAGACCACAATGTGTTTGAATAAATCGCATAAGCAGCGGTTAAATTTTCGTTGTACTTAAAGTTGTTATTTTGAGTTAAATCAGCAACAAGGCTGTCTTCGTTTAAACCATAATACAACTTATAATCACTATCCAATGATTTTCGAGAGTATTTAATTCCTGTTTCTAACCTTCCACCATTCCCAATTGGAGTAATAAAATCGGTTTGTGCAGTAAATGTAGATCTGCTATCGTTTGTGTTATTCCTTTGATAGGAGGTAAGCGGATAAGGAGAATAGTTGTTTTTAGTAACAAAAGAAGTATCATCACCACTGTTTTTTGAATAAAAAACATCAACAGTCCACTCTTTTCCTTTGGTATCGAACGTTTTTTTATAGTTTCCCGAAAACTCGTAACTTTTGTTGTCGTCGGAACTATTAGAGACTTGTTTATAATCTTGAATGCTTAAGCCATTTTGATTTGTTATACTCCTTGTATTAAAGTTATCGCCATGGGCACGACTTCCATAGGTTCCAGATATTGCAATTGAGTTTTTCTTGTTAAAAAAGTAATCGCCACCTAGTTTAAAGTTCCGAAACTGTCCACTAAAATTGCCATCGGAATTTTGTATAAGCTCGGTTGCATTTTGTGTGACATTTCGAACTGCGGTATTTGCAAAGTGGTTTCCCATGGTTCGGTTATCAAAACTAGCCGTAATATTAAGTTTGTCGTATCTATAATTTAAGTTTGCATTGAAACTGTTTTTCCCAAAGTACCATTTTGGATCAAGTTCGCCAGCACCAACATTTGCGCTAACCATACCGTTGAAACCATGTTCTTTTTTCTTTTTCAAAATTACATTCAGGATCCCCGACATTCCATCTGGGTCAAAACGAGCAGATGGATTTGTAATTACTTCAATACTTTCAATAGATGCTGAAGGTATTTGTTCTAAAGTCATATTTGAAGGTCTGCCATCAATTAAAATCGTAATATTTCCGCTTCCACGAATGCTCACATTACCGTCGATATCCACTTGTACTGAAGGGATATTTTGAAGAGCATCTATTGCAGATCCACCAGTACTAGTTAATATTTGATCCACATTAAAAACTTTTTTATCTAAATTAGTCTGAATCATCTCTTTCTTTGCAGTAACTTCCACTGTTTCTAAAGTTTGGGATGCTGTTTTTAATTTGATTTTTCCAACAAATTTGATAGGTTTCTCTTTCGAAACTTCAATATTTGGAATCCAAAATGCTTTATATCCAATAAAGTTGACTTTTAAAATATATGTTCCCCAAGGAATATCTTTTACCTGAAAACGTCCAGTTTCATTTGTGATACCTCCACCTTTAATTGAGCTATCTTTAGGGTTTAAAACCACAATGGTGCAGTATTCAAGTGGAGTATTCGTTTTTTCGTCGATAACCGATCCTACAATAACCCCAGTTGTATTAGTAGTTAATTTTTTTAATTCTTCGCCCATGCCATTGCCTCTTCCTCCTTCTCTGTTTGGCATTTCTTGAGCGTAACTTGAAATTGCGAAAACGATAAAAATAAAGAGTAAAATTGATTGTTTTTTCATGTTATATTTTCTTGTTTAACTTGTATGCTTTTGCGAAAAAAAATTAAGGACAATTTTTTAGACAAATTATTAACCCAAAACTTGCTCTCGAATAATTAAAAAACTCACAATTTATGAATTTATAAATTGTGAGTTTTTTAATAGGTCAGGAAATCAATTATTTATGTAAAAGTTTGATTTTTTCTTCGATGCTTTTAATCTCTAGTTTAGCAAGTTCAATTTTCTTTTCAAATTCTTGCTTAAGGACGATTGCATTTTTAGAATTTGCAAAAAAGCCAAGATTGTTTTCCCATAAAGCAGCATCTTCACGTAGTTTGGTTACTTTGTTTTGTAAGAACCTACGTTCTTTTTCAATGGCTTGATTTCCATCTGGACTATCAATAAGTTCGTTAACATAGCTTTTGTAATTGTTCGCTCTGTTATCGGAAGAAGATGCTTTAAGAATTTCCCAATGTTTGTTTACAAGGTTTTTAAAACTCAAATATAATCTGTCTTTTTCTTGAGTTGGTACATGACCGATTTCCATCCATTGACGTTGGAATTCTTTCAATGTATTGAGATTTTCGTTTCTATCGTTCCCCATTTCAAATGCTTGAATCTTTAAAAGTAAATCTTCTTTAGCTTTTAAATTATCATCTTCATGTTCGTGTTGAGAGCTGAAATGTGTAGATTTTGCAGCAAAAAATGCATCACAAGCTATTCTGAATCTTTTCCAAATTTGATCGGAGTATTTTTTAGGAACAGAACCAATTTCTTTCCACTCTTTTTGAAGCTTTAATAACTCTTCAGTAGCTTTTTTCCAATCGGTTCGAGTGGCTATAGATTCAGCTTCTAAACAAAGATTTATTTTGAGATTATAACTATTAAGTTGATGATCTTTTATTTTTTGTAAAAAGGCTTTTTTGTTTGCAAAGAAAAGGTCTAATTTCGATTTGAATCGTTCCCAAATCTCATCATTTAATTTTTTAGGAGCAGGTCCAAGTGTTTTCCATACTTTTAATAATTCAGTAACTTCTTCGCTTGCATTATTCCACTCATTTATTGAATTACAATCTTTTAATGTAATTTCTTCGGCTTTTTCGCAAAGGACTAATTTTGCGCTATAATTATTTTGTAATTCGCCTTGAATTTCTTCGTAATGCTCTTTTCTTCTGAGGTTAATCGTATCTGATGCAGTTTTAAATCGTTCCCAAATTTCTTCTTTTTTATCATCCATCACTGGGCCAATCTCTTTCCACTCTTCGTGATATTGTTGAAGAAGTTTAAAGGTCTTGTTGATTGATGTTTCTAAAAGAAGTTCTTCAACTTTCTCGCATAATTGGATTTTTTGCTCAAGATTCTTTTTTAAATCTAAGTCGCGTAACTCTTTGTTAATCTTTACTTTATCAAAGAAACGTTCTACGTAAAAATGGTAGTTTTGCCATAAATTATTGACTTCTGATTGTGGAACTGGACCAATTTTTTTCCATGTTTCTTGAATCTCCTTAAAGCTATCATACGTCTTTTTTAGTGGCTCATCAGATTCAATAAGCTCCTTTAACGAAGCAAGAAGCTCAGTTTTTAGTGCTACATTCTCATTTTTTTGTTTCTCAATTTGTTCGTTTAAACGAGCTTTTTGTGCTTTATATATTTTGAACGCTTCATTAAAGCGGTTTTCGACAGCGGTAGGTTCATCTATGTATTCTTCAAGAACTCCACCATTGGCTAAAAATGCTTCTTTGATTATGTTTTTTTCTTCTCTAATTTTTACGGTAAAGCAGTTTCTTATAACCGAAACTTTTGATTTAATCTTTTCTACTTTATGAACCACTGTCTTCTCAAGTAATTCTACGAGCTGCTCCAACGACATAATCTCAATGTCTTCCTTATTAAATTGGAGTTGTGAGTCATCCTCTTCATCGATTTCATCAATTTCTTCCGCTTCAATTTGGCTAATTAATTCTTCAGCTTGTGTTTCGTGTGAAATTTCAGCAATTGGATTTGTTATTGGTTGAGGAAGTTCCTCAATCTCAACAACCTCATTAACGATTACTTCTGGAATAATTTCAGATGTTTCATTATCACTCGTTTCAAGTGATATAACAGGTTCAATAGCTGGTATTTCGATTTCCTTTTGGTCGAGTTCATCAATAATTTCCAAATCTACAGATGGTTCGGCAATTATTTGCTCTTTTAAAAGTTCTTCTTTTGCAGACTCAAGTTCCTCTGCTACTTCAAACTCATTGGAGTTTGTTGGTTCTTCTGTGTTGATAATTGGTTGAATGGTGTCGGCATTTTGATCCTTCATTGAAGTGTTTTCCTCTTCTGGAACCGTGTTGAGTAAGTTGTTGTTTTCCATTAAAATGTTAGAATTTGATTTAACAATTGATGATTCTTAATTTATAAGAAGCAAAAATAGTAATTTTTTATTTTGATTTCCTAATGATTGCGCTTTTATGATAAATATTTCTGAATTTATCTCTTTTGTTAAGCTGTTTAATTTTTTTTGGAAACAAAATAAACACTTTATTAAAACAAAGAAAACCAACTCATTTTATTCTAGAACTCTTCTATTAAAAATAATATAGCCAAAATTAATATTTATTGATAATGGGGGAGTAGAGGCTTGCTGATAATTTGTAGAAATACTTAAAGGACCAAAGCGAGTGTTATAAATAGCAATGGTGGAAAATATAAAATATTGATTATTAAATGGTTTACTGAATTTTGCTTGATCAAAATCTCCCTTGATAATAGAAACAAATGGCTGATAATAATATCCTTCAACTCTTAAATCCATTGATTTATTTATTTTATATATTCCCTTAATTCCAAAAGCCAAATAGTTGTAATCTCTAAATGCAGGAAGAAATTGGGTTGATATTTCGGGAATTGGATTAAATTGTGAAGCTCGAAATTTACTAGCAGTATAATTAGAAAATAATTCTTGTGAGGATAAACTTAAATCGGCAGAAATTCCGAAGGTGATTTTTGGACGAAGAGGAATAAAATTGGTGTATTTGGCTTTGAATCCAAGCCAATTGTATTCGTTTGATTCCTCCGAAATACTTGTTCCTGTTGTTCCTGGCTTGTTTTTCTCTTTTCCACTTATGAAAAACAACTTCGTGCAAAAATAGACTCCCTGATTTGAATAGTATTGTTTTTTCTGTGAGTTGAGTTCATATTGAACATATACTTTTGCTAAGTTGAAATTATTATTGTCGAATTGATCGCTACTTGTAAAAATTGTTGATTTTGAATAACTGTCTTTTAGCATTGCCACGGTAGCACCTAATTCCCATTTTGCTCCATTTGAAGCTGGGAGCCCAAGGTTGTAATTAATAAAGTTTTCGTTTTGATTTAGGAAGAATGGCATTTCATCACCAAAAAAGATTCGGGTAGTGTTATAATAATTGAATTCATTATATCCAAGGTTCAATTCTTGATAAAACGGTTTCTTACGTGGATAGTCCATTCGGATTGCTGCTAATGCAGATGAATAAAATCTTCCCAAATAAACGTTTCCATATATGCTTAAGCCTTGTGCATCTAAATGTTTGTAGCGAAGTTCAGCAAAAAATGTGGTTTTTGAATTGGATGATAAATTCCCCCCAAACAAAAATTCAAAGGTTTTATCATGTTCAATATCAATATGAAGTTTGTATTTTCTAATATTGCTGTTATATATTAATCGAGGAAATAAGTATGCTAATTTATCATCTGATATCAATCTGAAATATTCTAATTTCACATCTTCAAGTGCTGTTGAATCATTACTTTTTGTGAGTAATCTGTTGATATATTCGCTTTGCCTTTTGTTTAATCCATCAATTTCAATTGAACTTACTGTTAATGGTGGCATCTTTTTCCTAAATTCTCGCCTTCTTAATTGTGTGTTCCATTTTGGAATGCTGTCGGTGACAAATAATCGAATTTGAGGAATTTTTTCCATGGTTGCTTGGTAGCCATTTTGGACAAATTCTGATGATTTTGAAAAATCAGTCACTTTTACTTTTTGAACTTTTGGCTCAATTAAGACTCCATTTTCGCATTTAATAGTGTACTTTTTGTTAATCATTAGCATGCTTTGTAATATGCTGAGGATATTGTCGGTACGTGGTTTTTTATTTTCCAAAGCTGCTTTTGATCCTATTATTATATCAGGATTAAAATCGGTTTCGGCAACATCAACCGGAAAATTATTTTTCATTCCTCCATCGTACATTACATTGCCATCAATAGTAATTGGTCGAAAATAAAATGGATATGTTGTTGATGCTCTTACTGCTTCGCCAATATTACCGCTGCGCTGAACTTCTCCTTCGGTTGTGCTTAAATTTGTTGCAACACATCTAAATGCTACAAATAAGCTATCGAAATTGCCATTGGAGACGGTATTTGCACCAGCAAAAAGTTCCATAAAAGCAAAATCCATTTGCGAAGGAGAAAGAAAGTTTATAGGAATGGTTGAGTTTAAAATTGAATCCCAATTAAATTTGATTTTTATCCAAGATGGATTCGGGTTTTTAACCTTAAAATAATACACATATTTATCCTCAATCTTGCCTGCAATCCAGTTTTTAAACTCTGAACTAAGAAATAATTCTTCAATTTCTTCGGTAGAATATCCCGAAGCATATAATCCACCAACTATTGCTCCAGCAGAGGTTCCAGCAATGTAATCGATGGGAATGCCTGAATCTTCGAGCGCTCTTATTACACCAATATGAATAGCTCCTTTTGCCCCTCCACCACTTAAGACCAATGCCACTTTTTGCGAAATAACCTGTTGAATTGCAAAAAACAATAATAATGTAATGATTGATTTAGAGAAGTTAGCCATTTGGAGTTTTTAAAAATAATTCAATTTACCTAGTTCATATTATCCCGAATATTTGATGGTAAAAATAAGGTGTTTATTATAATATTCTATTCCATCACTCGTCTATTGAAAATCACATATCCAAAATTTAAATTAACCGAAAATGGAGGTTGTGATTTTTGTTGATAATTTAGAGATAAACTCAAAGGACCAAATCGAGTATTATAAACAGCAATGGTAGACAAAATAAAGTATTGACTTTCAAATAAATTGCTAAATTTCGCCTTTTCATTATCTGCTCTTTTTATAGATGATATTGGTTGATAATAATAACCTTCAAACCTAAAATCAATGGTTTTGTTTATCTTATATATTGTTTTTAATCCTATTGCAAAAAAGTTATAATCTCTAAAAGTAGGAAGAAATTGTGTAGAAACTTCTGGAATAGGATTAAATTGGGGTGCTCTAAATTTACTTGCCGTATAAGTGGCAAATAGGTTTTGAGATGTTAAGCTTAAGTCAACGTATAAACCAAATGTAATACGTTTATTGTAAGGAACAAAGTTGATGTATTTTGTTCTAAATCCTAGCCAATTATGAGATTTTGATTCCTCTGAATGAAATTCGCCTGTGGTGCCAGGTTTGTTTCGCTCTTTTCCATTTATTAAATATAATTTTGAGATAAACTGAACTCCTTGATTTGAATAATACTGGTTCTTTTGGGTATTCAAATCATATTGGATATAAGGTTTAATCAAATCAAAACTGTTTACATCGTAAAGGTCGTTTCGAGTATAAGTATTTGATTGAAAATAATTATCAGTTATAGATGCTACAGATATTCCAAATTCCCATTTTGCTTTATTTGTGGCGGGAAAGCCAATGTTGAAATTGATAAAATTTTCGGTTTCAATTAAGTATGATGGTGCTTCATCTCCGAAAAAACTTCTTGATGTATTAAAATAATTAAATTGGTTAAATCCAATATTTACCTCTTGGTAAAATGGTTTTTTTTGAGGATAATCCATTCGAACTGCTACCAATGCAGAGTTGTAAAATTTTCCAAGATAGGCATTTCCATATAAGTTTAACCCTTGAATACCTAGGCGCTTGTATCGTAATTCGGTAAATATTGTATTTATTGCATTTGAGGATAAATTGCCACCAAATAGAAATTCAAAGCTTTTGTCTTTTTCAACATCCAGATGTAATTCATGTTTTTTGTTGGTTGGATTGTATATTAGTCTCGGGTAAATATGAGTTAGTTTGTCGTCAGAAATTAATTTAAAATATTCTGCTTTAATGTCTTCAAACTTAGATGAATCACAATCTTTGGTAAGTAATTTATTGATATAGTCATTTTGAATATCTTTTAAACCATTTACTTTTATCGAACTTACCACTAATGGAGGGATGCACTTTTTGAATTCTTGTCTTCTCAATTGAATGTTCCATCTGGGGATACTATCTTTTACATAAAGCCGTATTTGAGGGATTTTTGCTTTGGTAGCCGAATATCCATTTTGAATAAATTCCATTGTTTTTGAAAAATTGATGACATTAACGTCCTCTACTTTTGGCTCAATTAATACTCCATTTTCACAATTAATCTGATATTTGTTATTTGCCATCAACATGTTTTCCAAGATGCTAACAATGTCATCTGTTCTTGGAGTTTTATTACCTGTAGCCACTTTTGAACCGATGATAATATCAGGATTGAAATCTTGGTCTGCAACATCAGCTGGAAAATTATTTTTCATCCCGCCATCATACATCACATTTCCATTGATTGTAATTGGACGAAAATAAAAAGGGAAAGTCATTGAGGCTCTCACGGATTCACATAAACTGCCGTTTCTTTGCGTTTCACCTTCATTACTTTTTAAATTAGTAGCAATGCACCGAAAGGGAATAAAAAGACTATCAAAATTTCCTTTCGAAACCGCATTTGCCCCTGCAAAAAGTTCTAAAAATCCAAAATCCATTTGGTATGGAGATATTAGGTTTATTGGGATAGATGGAGTGAGGATTGAATCCCAATCAAATTTTAGCTTTATCCACGATGGATTTGGGTTTTTAACCTTAAAATAGTAGGTGTATTTGTCTTCAATTTCTCCTGTTGACCAATTTGCTAATTGGGGACTTAATAGTAAATTTTCGATTTCGTCAATCGAATATCCTGCCGCATAAAGCCCACCTATAAAAGCACCTGCCGATGTACCCGCAATGTAATCTATAGGAATTCCTTCTTCTTCTAGCGCTCTAATAACGCCAATATGCGCAGCGCCTTTTGCTCCACCACCACTTAATACCAAGGCTACTTTTTGCGAGGCAACAACCTGTGATATTAAAATAATTAACGTCGTTATAATGGCTTTTGGGATATTGCTCATTGTTTTTTTTACAAAAATAGTAAGAATTTTTACAATGTATAACAAAAATTTATTGTTTTTCCTGAATAGTTACAATCCCTAAATTTAAAATAGGCTATCTCTTCGAAAAGAAATAGCCTGTTTTAAATGTTATTATCTTCAATAAACCATTTTGCTTCGGCAAGCAGAGTGGCGATGAATACAAAATGGATTTCTATTTTATCAATGCTAATGCTTGATCTAAATCTGCAATAATATCTTCAACTGTTTCAATTCCAACTGCAAAACGAACCAAACCGTCAGAAATTCCACATAACTCTCTGGATGCTTTATCCATTTTTGAATGAGTCATCGAAGCAGGATGTGAAATTAATGTTTCAACACCACCTAGTGAAACTGCTAATAATGCCAAGTGCACGTTGTTCATTAATGTTTTTCCACCTTGAATGCCCCCTTTAACTTCAAAACTAATCATTGATCCAGGACCCGCCATTTGTTTTTTTCCTAATTCATATTGAGGGTGTGATGGTAAACCTGGGTATTTTACCCATTCGATTTTTGGATGTTTTTCTAACCAAGTAGCAATTTTGATTGCATTTTCTTGTTGGCGCTCAACTCTAATTGAAAGAGTCTTAATCCCTCTAATTACCATGTATGCTTGTGTTGGATCCATATTGCAACCCATATTCACCATGATAACTCTCAATTTATCGTAAAGTTCTTTTGTTTTTGAAACTACAATACCTGCAACAATATCAGCGTGACCATTCAAGAACTTAGTCATAGAATGAAAAACTACATCCACGCCCATATCTAAAGGCTTTTGAAGTACTGGACTGCAAAATGTGTTGTCAACTACGACAATTAAATTATGTTTTTTTGCTAATTTTACACAAGCTTCCAAATCTGTGATTTCCATTGTTGGATTTGCAGGTGTTTCTAAAAATAATAATTTTGTATTTGGACGAATAGCGGCTTCAATATTATCAACATTTGCAGAATTTACATAAGTTGATTCTACGCCAAAACGCGACCAATGTTTTTCCATAACAACTCTAGAAGGACCGTAAACAGCTGCCGAGCTTACCATGTGATCTCCTTGATTAAGTAGAGCCATATATACAACATTTACAGCTGCCATTCCAGAGCTAACTGCAATACCATTGTACCCATTTTCTAAATTTGCAACTAAGCGCTCTAATGCTCCAATTGTAGGATTTCCAATTCTTGTATATATAAAACCTGGGTCTTCGCCTGCAAAGCAAGCTGCACCATGATCGGCATCTTTAAATCTAAAAGTTGATGTCTGGTAAATTGGCACTGTTGCTGCGCCTAAACTGTCACTAAAGCCATCTCCATGGATGAGCATTGATTCAAATCCCATTTTTCCGTGTTCCATTGTGATTTTTTTGTTTTATGATCTAATTATTTTAATTTCTAGTTCAATATCTTCTCGTAATTGTTTTTTTACTAGGCATAAAGATGCCACATGAATGAGTGCTTCATCATATTTACTGGGGAAAGAAACGGGAACAAGTATCGAAATAAATACCTTTTCGAGTAGCTTACTTGTTTTGTTGAAAACAATCTCTTGCTCTAATGTAATTCCTTCAGTTGAAATTTCACGAGTTATGCAAAAATCACGCGTATAAATTCCAGCACAGGTTGCCATCGATGCTAAAAAAAGTTCAAATGGAGTTGGTGCTTTTCCTTCACCTCCAGATGTGATAGGTTGATCTGTGTTTATTTCGAAATCTTTGAAATGGGCATTTACTTGTTTCTTCCCATTAAAATCTACAGTAATTATCATCGTGATTTTTGCTTTTTTGTAATAATCTGCAAATTTCAGAAAAAAATATGAATTTTTATCTTTTTTATTTTTCCTAAGCAATTGGTTAGACTGATATTGAAATTTTATAAATGTTTTTGAGTTTAAAGTTGGTTTATCTCCAATTTACATGATGTTTTTTTTATTTTAGTACTTAATTTTACTCAAATTGATAATTGTATTTTGACTAATTGTCATAAAATTAGTGACATACAAAATGTTCTTAGGATAATTTTTTTAGAATTTTCGCATCTATTTGTTGATTTTATTAATAAATATTTTGATATGTATAAAATTAATTGTATTTTTGACTAAAAATAAAGTTCAAGATTAGGAACGTTTTATTAATTTGCTGGGGGGTATGGTTAAAAAAATACATTTTTTGATAATTTCATTTTTGCTAGGTTTTGGCTATGCACATGCACAAGCACCTTTAACTCCGCAAAATTTTAATCCAAATAAACAAGTGTTCAAAATGCTTGATTCTCTTGTTTACGATGGAAAAACTACCGTATTTATCGATACTTTTAAAGTGTCCATTACTCCACCACAATATTCCATGAAAATGGATTCACGTACATTTATAAGCCCAGGATCAACATCATCTATTCAGATTTCTGAAATAAAAAGAGTCGTATTTCCTATGGCTGTTCAAAATATTAAACCAGAAGTTCTCGAACCTCAAGGTGTTCGTTTGATTAGTAAAGAAAATGTGATTACAACAGATAACAAGGAAGGAATTCTCGTTGTTGTGATGATGAAAGTGGATACCATTGATTTCTACAGAATGATGCTATTTACAGGTGATTATATGCGTACAATTTGGGTAACTGCTAATTATCCAGTAGCATCGAAAGATCGAATTGAAGCTATTTTAAGGAAGAGTATTTATTCAATTAAATTTTAATGATTATGAGAAAATTGATTATACGTTTTTCTTTGTTTTTGTTCTTTTTTATAGGCGTTTTGTCCTCGTATTCCCAACATACCATTACAACACCTATTGATTACCGGACAACTCATCAAGATATGTGGGACGAAGGTCCTGGTTTTAATTTTAATTTTAATTTTGACATTTTTCATATAGAAGAATCTGGGCACAATCAAATGGGCTCGATTACAAATATTTTAGGTGGTCAGTTTGGCGCTGTAGTTACCATTGATTGGTGGCTTTTATTTGGATCATATATTCGTTATAATGGGTTTAATGGGGGAGAAGTCGATGTTCGTTATCCGGTTGAAGTTGTTTTAACGCTGCCCGACGATCAAACTTTTAATCAAGGAGATAATGTTACCATCGAATCTTCTTACACTGTTATGCCCGGTTGGGATCTTACTTCTAGATTTCCAGTTGAAGGAATTTTTGAGTTTGGTATCGATTTCGGCTTTGGAGTAGAAGCAAATGCAGAGCTTTGTTTTATTGGATGTACCACAATTAATATTTTAGATCAAGAAGTTCCTGCTGATTCATTTAATATTATTGACATTAACACAAATACTGGAATTGCTCATTATCCATGTATGGTTAATAATCAGATACAGATTTGTGAATCACAAGTTCTTCCTATCGTTTTTAACGATTTGGGCGGCTTAGGATTAAGTGGAAGTATTAGCATCCCGTATGTTGAAACTACCGATTATCTCGATTTGCCATCCAAAACTCTTTATGCTCATGGAGCAAGCCCATATATGACGCTCGAGTTAGATATTATTAGGTTTATCATGGCTCTTTCGGGGCCAAATTCTAGTGTTTATCAAGTCCTGAGTATGTTGCAAGATACGGTAGATTTAGGAAGTGGATTTTCGTTAGAATACGATTTACTCGATGTGTTTTTACGTGTTCAGAATTTTATGGTTCAAGATTTAAGGTTTGATCCTACTATTTGGACGAAAATTGATTTCCCCACTGCAGTGGCCTACTCCGAAGTCGATCCTGGAAGTGGGGCAGTTGTAAATACTGGTATTGCAAGCTCAATTTTGTTTGAAGTAGATCATAATTTAGTATTTAAATACCCGTGTAATGGTTGGTCTGATATGCTGTTAAATCTGTCTCATACCATGACAAATGATTTTAATAATCATACTTGGGATAGTATAACTTTTAATCTAATTATTCAGGCATTTACTTTTACGCTTAATTTGCCGTCATTCCCATTTATGAGTAATACGGTAATTCCCGAATTATGTATACCAATTACAAATGATAGTAATTCTACTGCAATTATTGCCAACCAGGCCTGCATGCCTTCGTTAACAATGCCTCAGATCGATATTCCAGACCTTGATTTAAGTTATACTATTGGACCATTGGTTGATTTGGATATTCCTCTCGGCCATATTCCGCTTACTTGGTATAACCATTCATGGCAGTTAGCTGGTTTCTCTCCAAATATTCCTGGTGATATAATTCCTCAACTTCCAGGGAACTTTGATACTCTAATTGCTCCAACTACCATTGTCCCTAGATCTCCGATGAGTGCAGAAATGTCAGGAACTACCGTTTTTTGTTTTGGTGATAGCACAGGAAAACTTATTATAACTGTTACAAATGGAGCTTCACCATACACATACACATGGACTACAGGCGATATTCACCAATCAGTCCTTAATACTGACACATTGTTTTTAGCTTCTGCAGGTGTATATGGTGTTACTATTGTAGATGCAAACGGGTGTACGATTTATAAAGAAATTTCGATTCCTCAAAATACAGAAATTTTAATCTCATTATCTAAAACGGATGTTTGGTGTGCCGGGGATTCAACCGGACAAATTATTGCGATAGTCAATGGTGGAACTCCAGGTTACGATTATCAATGGACGCCTTATGGAATTAATGCACCAGTGGTTCCAAATTTATATGCTGGTACCTATACCTTATTATTAACTGACTTTTTAGGTTGTACAAAACAAGACAGCATTACATTGGTCGAAATTAATCCTAAAGCACCAGTTGATGTCGTGTTTAATCCTACAGAAGGTTGCCAACCATTAACTGTAAACTTCTCAGAGCTTAACCCGCAAAACGATAATACATACTTATGGAGCTTTGGAGATGGTGGAATTTCTGATTTACAAAATCCACAATACACTTATCTAAATAGTGGTTCTCAAACAGTATCCATTCGAGTTAGAACTGCACAAGGCTGTGATAGTTTGCGAATTTTCATCGATGCAATCACTGTTTTTCCATTGCCAGTTGCAGAGTTTTCAACAAATCCAACGGTAGTTAGAAAGAGCGATGATCCAACTTGGACTATTCTTTTTACAGACGAATCAACAGGAACTTTTTCGTTGCAATGGGATTTTGATGATCCACTTTCTGGAACAGCAAATTATTCTACACTAAATTCGGTATATCATTCTTTTATTGTTGAAAATACGTACACCGTTATGTTGATTACAACAACCTCTCACGGATGTGTAGATACTGTTTGGCATAATGTTCAAGTTATTGATGATATCCTCAGTTTTTCGAATGTATTTACTCCAAATAATGATGGTTTTAATGATTTCTTTGAAATTAAAAACGTTGAAAAATATCCAGATAGTGATTTGAAAATTTTCAACCGTTGGGGAAATCTAGTATATCAATATGTAGGTTATCGTAACGATTGGGATGGTAGAGAAGCCCCAGATGGAACTTATTATTATTTGCTAACCTACGTATTTAAAGGAGAAACTAAAGTTTATAAAGGATCGTTGTCTATAGTCCGGTAGTATTTAAAGTCAATTCTTGAAATTTGCTTTGGTTTAATCATCCAAAATTCAAAACTTTCGTGATGTGTTTCAACGCATCGTTTTTTAGATTATTTATTATTTTCTTATTGCTTAAATTCAATTAGGATTTTTAAATATTTGTTTTTTTTCATCAAAAAAATAGAATATCTTTGTAATCGAATTCTGAAGAAAAAAATATGACTTATATTCCTGATTTTGAACTAGAAAGAAAAGACATTCTTAGCAAATATCGAAACCTGATTACCATAGTAAAAGATAGAACAGATTCCGAGCAAAAAAAGAAAATTCGTAAAGCTTTCAAATTAGCCGTTAATGCGCATAAAGATATGCGCAGAAAAAGTGGAGAACCTTACATTTATCATCCCCTAGAAGTTGCTCGAATAGCGGCTGCTGATATTGGATTAGGTGCTACAGGTGTTATCTGCGCATTGCTTCATGATGTAGTTGAAGATACTGATTATACGTTAGATGATATTAAAGATACTTTTGGTACTCAAGTTGCCAAAATTGTTGATGGGTTGACCAAAATTGATGGAGTAATGGATATGCAAACCCCATCAATGCAAGCAGAAAATTTTAGAAAAATTCTATTAACACTTTCCGAAGATGTTCGTGTGATTTTAATAAAACTTGCCGACAGATTGCATAACATGCGCACCTTGGATTCGATGCCGAATGAGAAACAATTAAAGATTGCTTCAGAAACGGCCTTTTTTTATGGTCCGTTAGCACATCGATTAGGTCTTTTTAATATTAAAAGTGAACTTGAAGATCTAGTTATAAAATACACAGAACCTGATGTATACAAAACAATTACCAAAAAAATAGCATCAACTCAAGAAGATAGAGATCGATTTATTCAACAATTTGTTTTGCCAATAAAAGAGCAAATGATTAAGGAAGGATTCTCCTTCGAAATTATTAGTAGAGTAAAATCTGTATCCTCTATTTGGCAAAAAATGAAGAAAAAGGAAATTTCTTTCGAAGAAGTTTATGACCTTTTTGCCATTAGAATCATCGTTAACTCATCATTCGAAGCCGAAAAAGTAGATTGTTGGAAAGTGTACTCAATTATTACCTCACTTTACCGCCCAAATTCTGAAAGATTACGCGACTGGATATCAATTCCAAAAGCTAATGGGTATGAATCGTTGCATACAACGGTAATGAGCAACATGGGAAAGTGGGTTGAAATTCAAGTACGGTCAAATCGAATGAATGAGATTGCAGAAAAAGGGTATGCCGCACATTGGAAATATAAAGGAATCTCTCCTACCGAAAAGAACTTTGAACAAGGGCTAGATGAATGGTTATCGAAAATTAAAACCATACTAAAGAGCAATGAGGCTAGTGCACTCGAATTTTTAAGTGATATAAAACTCGATCTTTTTTCTGATGAAATGTTCATTTTTACCCCAAAAGGGGAAATGAAAACATTGCCAAAAAATGCTACTGTATTAGATTTTGCTTATGTCGTTCATTCGCAACTTGGAAAAAGTTGTATTGGTGCAAAAGTTAATCATGTGCTTTCTTCGCTCAATCATCAACTTAAAAGTGGCGATCAAGTTGAAATAATTACCTCTAAAAAACAAGTGCCTCAAGAGAGTTGGCTCGAATTTGTGGTTACATCTAAAGCTAGAGACAATATAAAAGAATCTTTAAAAGAAGAGCTAAATGTGAAAATTGAAGAGGGGAAATTGCAATTTGAAAGCATTTTTCCATTATATGATCAGGTAAAGCTTAATGCCACAATTCAACAACTTAAAAATTTAATTTCGATCAAAAGCACACAGGATTTGTACGTTAAGTTGAGTGAAGGCATTTTGACAAATGATGATATTTCTAAGGCGCTGGCAAAAAGAAAACGAAGATTTATTGATTATATAACACTTCGTCCACTTATTCACCCCAAGGATAATAGCAAAACGCTAGACCAAGTTATTACCGATCAGCTTAACAGTAAGCCAGAATCATTGCTTCTTGATGAAGATATTGAAAAAATTCATTATACTAATGCTCGATGTTGTAATCCAATCCCTGGCGATCAGGTAATTGGGTATATCGCTTCAAATAATAATATTCAAATACATAGAACTAACTGTGTGACAGCGATTCAGCTTATGTCGCAATTTGGGAATAGAATTATTAAAGCAAAATGGCGCAGCGAGGAAGAAGTGTCATTACTTGCTGGAATTAAAATTCAAGGTCTTGATAAAAAAGGATTAATGCGGGAAATCACGAATATAATTTCTGAGCAATTGGATTTAAATATGAGATCACTCGACTTTAAAACTTCAGAAGGAGTTTTTGAAGGGGTGATTATGTTATATATTCAAGATTTAGAAAGCTTGAAAAATTTGCTTGCTAATCTAAAACGAATTGACGGAATTGAAAAAGTATCGCGAATTAATTCTTACGAACATTGATAAAGATATTTTTTTATTTTTTTTATTTTTGTAAAATACTATAAACCAGGCGTATGCGCTTTTGTTAGATAATTTTTATTTATACTAATAATAAATTAGTGTTTTTTTAAGTATATTTATACCGAAATACATAAGAAATGAATAATAAGAATTCAAACACCGCAGATAATTTTGAGCAAGTAAGAGAGTATTTTGTTAAATACTTAGAATCTCATTCTCAACGAAAAACACCAGAACGTTTTACAATATTAAAAGAGGTGTATAGTTTAAATCACCATTTCGATATTGAATCTTTGTATATTCACATGAAGAATGCAAAATATATTGTTAGTCGAGCTACATTATATAATACGATAGAACTATTGCAAAAGTGTGGATTGGTGAAAAAGCATTTGTTTGGAGGCGCTTGTGCTCAATACGAAAAAGCATATAATTACACACAGCACGATCATATTGTTTGTATCGACTCTACAGACGTCTATGAGTTTTGCGATCCACGAATTGAATTGATTAAACAAAGTTTGGAAGAAACTTTTGGGGTTAAAATTAAAAGTCATTCCTTAGTTTTTTATGCTTTAAAAAACGAAGAAAACAATATTGAAAAATAATTATTTTGGGAAATCGGGAAATAATTTTCTACCTTTGACCAAAGATATAAAATAGGAAAATACAATGAAAGTAGATGTTATATTAGGTTTGCAGTGGGGCGACGAAGGAAAAGGAAAAATTGTAGATGTCATCACTCCAAACTACGATATTGTAGCTCGTTTTCAAGGAGGACCTAACGCTGGGCATACTTTGAAGTTTGACAATAAAAAATTTGTGTTGCATACCATTCCATCAGGAATTTTTCGTGCTAATACGTTAAATGTAATTGGAAATGGAGTCATTATCGATCCAGTGATTATCCTAAACAAAGAAATCAATCCAATTTCAGAGTATGTTGATGTTCGTTCAAAACTATTGTTTTCAGAAAAGTCTCATTTGATTTTACCATCACACCGGTTGTTAGATTTTGCTAACGAAAAGATGCTTGGAAATTCAAAAATTGGATCTACTCTTAAAGGTATTGGACCAACATATACCGATAAAACAGCCCGTAATGGAATACGTATGGGAGATATTTCATTATCAAATTTTAAACAAAAATATAATAATTTAACTGCTCGTCATTTTCAACTTATTTCTTCAATGGGAATTTCTATTAACGATATTACTATTGAAGGTTATTCTTTTGAAGTATATGAACAAAAATGGTTTGAAGCAATTGAAGTGTTAAAACAGTATCAATTAATTAATTGCGAATATTTTATCAATAATGCACTTAAAGAGGGAAAACGTATTCTTGCAGAAGGTGCTCAAGGTTCGTTACTAGATCTTGACTATGGATCATATCCATTTGTAACCTCTTCAAGTACAATTGCTGCTGGAGTATGTAGTGGTTTGGGAATTCCACCATCTTCGGTAGGTGAAGTTTTTGGAATTTTTAAAGCATATTGTACAAGAGTTGGATCTGGACCGTTTCCAACAGAATTAAATAATGAAATTGGTGAAAAACTTCGAGAAATTGGTGGCGAATTTGGCTCTACTACTGGTCGCGCTAGACGTTGTGGATGGCTTGATTTGCCTATGCTAAAATATTCTTGTATGTTGAATGGCGTTACTCAATTAATAATGATGAAAGCAGATGTGTTAGACAACTTTGCGTCAGTAGATGTTTGCACAGACTACATTAAAGATGGCAAAGTAAATAACCAAATTCCTTATGCTATAGATGAATCTGTAGTTTTAAATTATACTTCTTTTGAAGGATGGGAAAAAGCGAAAAATTCAGAAACTTTACCCTCACAATTGCAAAGTTATGTTAAGTTTATCGCCGATTATGTAGAGACTCCAATTACTATTGTCTCTATGGGACCTGATAGAACACAAACCATATTTTTAAATAAATAATCGATGAGTTATGAAGAGTTCTCAAAGTAATTTGTTGTTAAATGCCAAGATGGTATTTAGTGCAGCGTTATTGTTTATTTGTGTAAATACTTTTGCACAAAAAGTAAAATCTGATGATGTGCCGACTGTTGTAAAATCAACCTTTACAACTGAATTTCCAAATGCTAAAATTAAAGAGTGGCAAATTAGTGGAGATCAGTTTGTGGTTCTTTATACCGATGATGGTACGTCACAAAAGACATTTCTTTCTAACGCTGGGGTAATAAGTGAAACTAGAATTCCAATAAATAAACAAGAATTGCCAGGTTTTATCACTGATTTTACTTCTGTTGAATATGTGGGATATGAATTTGGAAAATCAGAATTGGTTCAAAAACCTGCAACTAAAGATATGTACTTTCTTGAAATGAAAAAGAAAGGTGTAGGTACTGGTGGAGTTTCTGAATTGATGTTCTCTAGTGATGGGAAACTTATAAGTCGTAAAGACCCCGAAGGTTTTTCGGTAGTTAAAGAGGAGCCTGTTAAGACTAAAGAAATAAAATCGAAAGAAACTACATCCACACAGAATAAAGGAACAAACAGCAAAGAAAAAGCGGCAAAAAACCCAAATGGCGAACCTGTTGATGCAAATAAAAATAAAACAAATAAGAAATCATCGCAATTTCCGGAGAATATTATAAGTGAGAATTCGGTGCCTCCAATAATTAAAAAGAACTTTATTAAGAAATTCCCAAAAGCCGAAGAAGTAAAATGGTTTAATAAAAAAGGAGACACTACATATACCATTAAATGCATTTTTAGAGAACAGAAAAATGAAATTCAGTATAACACCTCTGGTAAATGGAAAAATCAAAAAATTGAACTCGACGAAAAGACTGTACCCCCAGCAGTTCAAAAATATATTGATAAAACTTATCGTAAATATCAATTTGTTAGAGGGGTTAAGACAGTAACTTTTGATAAAAAAGATGGTTTTGAAATTTCAATAATTGAACTTAAAAATAAAAAGAAAAAATTAGAAACAACCATTTTGTTCGACAAAACAGGAAAACTTTTTAAAACTATTGACCCTGATTATACTTATGATGAGATAACAGATAAAGAATCAGCAACAGATAGGAAACTTGATAGTGAATATAATGCAACTGCTACTGATGTTGATGATAATAATGTTGTTGGAAAAAAGGTTAGTGTTAAAGAATTACCAACAGATATCACTACTTACGTCTATTCAAATTATCCTGGCATGAAGATAAAAACAGCTTTTATTCGTGAAAATGATGAGCTAGGTACTTGCTATGAAGTTTCAGTCACTCGTGAAGGAATTAATCAACAATCTGCTGAACTTGTTTTTGATAAAATGGGTAAATTCTTAAAAAATGCTTCCGAAAATTCTAACGAATCAACGTCAACTGTTAAAACAGCTCCTGTAGTTTATGTTCCCTCTGAAATTGTGCAAAATGCCTTTAAAGTTAAGCATCCTAAAGCAACCAAAGTGGTATGGGAAGAAGGTGCTGAAAATGACTTTATAGCTTCATACACAGATGGAACTGGTGCACATAAATCATATTTTTCGGCTGAGGGCGTTTGGTCGAAAATTACTACAACTATGAACACAGAGACAGTCTCTCCAAATATTAAATCGTACATTGAAAAAAACCATAAAGGATACAAAATCGTTGGTGCACGTAATATTAAAAAATCAGATAAGAAAACGTATTACGAAGTAGATATTCAAAGTAAAAAAGGGACTGATGCTCAGACTTTAGAATTTAATCAAGCAGGAAAAATTGCGGCTGCTGCTGGCGAAAAAGAATAATTTTTTTCAAAATTAATTATTAAGATTTTTTAGTATTGATAAAAATAAGATTTTTGTTAAAGAAATGTGTAATGAGTCTTTAAGTGCTATTAATTTCTTACTTGAATTATGAAAACGGAACTGATATTTGCTACAAATAATATTCATAAAATTGATGAAATAAAACCTCTATTACCTATAGGTATCAATATTATTTCGTTAGATCAATTATTATTTTTTGAAGATATTCCTGAAACTGGCAATACGCTTAAAGAAAATGCATTACAAAAAGCTCGATTCATTTATAATAAATTTGAAAGGAATTGCTTTGCGGATGATACTGGTCTTGAAATAGATGCTTTAAGTGGTCGTCCAGGTGTATATTCTGCTCGGTATGCCGGAGAACATTGCTCTTTTGTTGATAATGTAAATAAAGTTCTGGAAGAAATGAAGTATGAAAATAATAGAAAAGCTCGTTTTCGAACTGTGATTGCTTTAATTTATAATGATATTGAATACTTTTTTGAAGGAGTTGTTGAGGGTGAAATTTTGTTAGATTATGCAGGAGTTGTTGGTTTTGGGTATGATCCAATATTTAAACCAGTAAATCAATTGTATTCTTTTGCAGAAATGCCATTGGTTGAAAAAAACAAAATTAGTCATCGTTCAATAGCTGCTCAAAAATTGGTTGATTTTTTAAAATAAGTGCTCTCAATAATATAGTTAAATATTAATTTTTGATTAAAATGAAAAATAGTATTCTTGCATTATTAGTTGCCCTTTCGGTGATTTTATTATCTTGTAAAAAAGACAGTGTTACCCCAGAACCTCAGCCATCTGAGCCATTGTTTACCCCTTTTACTCAGGCAGAAACGGATTTAATAATGAGTGGTGATACAAATGTTCCAATGGCAATATTATTAACAACCAACCTTCAGGATTCAATTTTTTTACGAGGTAAAAGTATTGAAATTGAACCCAATCCAAATGACCCAACTCTAAAGCATTTAATAAAACGAATGTATTATACAATGATTGCTGCTGGGGGTGTTGGAATTGCAGCTCCACAAGTAGGTATTCATCGGAAAATATTTTGGTTTAAAAGATTTGATATATTACCAGCTAAGCCTTTTCAAGTAGCAATTAATCCTAAAGTTGATTTTTATTCTCAAAGAAAAGTAAATTTTTTAGGTGATGGTTGTCTTTCTGTTCCCTCAATTACTGGCAAAACAGAGCGGTATTCATCAATTTTAGTAGAATACTATCTTGAAAACGGATTGTTCGAAAAAAACATTTTAGAAGGGACCTCTGCTACAAGTTTTACCTCGGTTTGTTTTCAACATGAATTTGATCATCTAGGAGGAATTCTTTTTGTTGATAGGATTGTTGCAAAGTAAATTTTATTGAAATTTCGATTGATACACTTTTAATACTTTATCGAATCCGAACTCGTTGATTTGGTTTTATTGTGTTCCCTTTAATTTTATTCAATTTCTTTAGTTTTTGAACTGTAATTCCGTGTTTATTAGCAATTTGTGTAAGAGTTTCGCCTTTTTTTACCGTATGTGTTTTGATGCCTCTCAACTTCTTTTTGTACTTTGATATTTTGTACATGTAGTCGAAAGTATGCTTTGAAATTGCTAAAGTATCGGTTTTAAGTGTTTTATTTGCAAAATTATAAATATCGTTAGGATTGATTGCAGCTCCTAAATACCGCGATTCAAAATGAAGATGACTACCACGTGATCTGCCAGTATTTCCACCTAATCCTATTGGCTCACCTGCAGTAATTTTTTGATTTGGCTGAACTAGAATTTTTGATAAATGTGCATAAAGTGTTTCAATACCATTGTAATGTCTAACTACTACCACAAAACCGTATGATCTACTTCGTTTTGTTAAACGGACCACCCCATCAAAACAGGTACTAACGGTATCACCAGTTTTTAATTGTAAATCAATTCCATAGTGATACATTCGTCTTCTCCAACCAAAATTTGAGGTAACAAAACCAGGCACAGGTTGAACGTATTTTGCTCCAAGCTCAACTAGTCGAATGTATGTAGTATCAGTTTTTGTTGAAAAATCAAAACGAGGGTAATGAACTTTTAAGGAGTCCCAATCGGCATATATTCCATTTGCAGGTAAATCATCATCAGCTAAAATTAATGGACTATCAATTTCTATACTGTCCGAGTTATTCGAAAACATATAGTAACCCAATGAATCAACAAAGTAGTTCATGCTGTTAATCAAATCTATACTGTCATTTAAACTTTCAAATACTTCGAGAGTATCATGATTATTTACAACAACTTGTGCAGAAGTAATATTTGGACTGAATGTATAAACAACAAAAAGTGATGAAAATAACATCCATTGAAAAATTTTCCTCATAATATCAGTTATTTTTGAAAATAACGACAATTGTCAATTATTAATATTTTTTGGTTTTACAAAAATAGAGAAATGAGTGTAAAATAAAAAACATCTAATCCAATAAATGTGTTATTTATGACTTATTAACGTTAATTGTTCTTTGGTTGAGTAGGTATTTAATATTAGAATTCAATCTTACCCGATAAATTTTCAACATTTTCTTGGCACTTTTGTCGCAGAGAACTAGAGCGGAAACTGAGCAAAAGGCTTGAATATTAGGTTTTAAAAATATGTGAAATTTAATATTTTGGCGAAAAAATTGTTGCGAAGCAATACAATTTTTATGTCACAATCAATGTTTGGGGTAAAAAACGGATAGTCTTATAAAAAAAATAGTTTTTTGTGATTTGTTTTGCCAAATTTAAAAAAATATGCAATTACTAGATTTATAACTTATTTGAAGACAGGTTTTAAATTAGTTGATAAGAATGCTCTCATTATTTGTAGTTTATTTGAGTCGATATACTCTTTTTTCATTTATTTAAATGACACAACTACAGTAATATATGTATTTATTTTAAAATTTACTTCAAATTATTTTTTATTACTGAAACAAATTGATTGTTTTATTCGTATATATTGCTAAATTTGTAATTTGAAAAAAAGATGTAAAAGTTTTGATATATTAATATTTTTATTTATTTTTGGCAAAGCAATACAGAGTTTATAACATTATTAAAAGATATTATGAAACACTATAAAAAGTGGCTTATTTATTTTCTTATCGTTCTCTTCGCTTTTCCTGCGTTGTCTGTGATGCAATCTTGTAACCCATCATATCGGAATTATCGGAAAATTGTTAAAAATAAGAGAGTTAAATCTGCTCATAGATATAAAGGAAAATATCAACGTAAACTACGTAGAAGCACAATTCCAATTCATAATAATTATATTATGAAAAGATCTAAAGGCACACGATTACATTACTAATATTGTTTTTTCGACTATACACAAAAAAATGGAGAGTTATTCTCCTTTTTTTGTGCCAAAAAGTATAGATAATTATACTTGATATTTGGCTATTATTCCTCCAAATAAAATTGATCGTAACCAGGGAATTGATTCCTTATTATTGCAACAACACCTGGGATTAAAGTGTAACAAATTAGCGCTGAAGAACGCATTAACCCATCGCAGTCTTTTATCTCTGCATATATGGTTACATCCCTTTTCTGAATACTACTTACTTTTGCGCTGATTGTAATTTCTCCTTTATCAATGTAAACGGATTTTGCGTAATTAACTTGAAGACTTTTGGTAACTCCAGTTTGCTTTAATTTGTTGATAATTACCCAATTTGCAATTTCATCCATTAATGTTGCTTGAATCCCACCATGCAAAATATTATGGTATCCTTCATAATTGTTTGATGGAATCCATTTGCTAACAACATATTCATTATCTTCGAAAAATTCTAATTTTAATCCAATTGGATTGTGAGCAGCGCAACCAAAACAATTATAATTAGCCATTTCCGAGTAACCATTGTGAATCTTTTTCATTTATTTGATTTATTCATTACTCCAACTAAAGATATTTTTTGTTTGAATCCCATTAACCGAATCAGTAATTTTACAACATTCATGTTCGGGGTCATGTTGAAACATGATTGTCAAATACTCATCCACGATTTTTTTTAATAGATGCGCCTTCTCTTTCATTGAAACCAACGGTTGTATATCTTGACTAGGGATAAATACAATCGGGATATGTGCATGGGAAGGGATAAAATCTCCAGCAAAAAACACTTTCCCTTTATCTGTGTTTATAATTGGAATTAATTGTCCAATAGTATGGCCATTTAGCACAAGTAACTCAATGTTATCGTCAAACATTTGTTCCTTTTCAATAAATTTTAATTTCCCAGAGTTTAGAAGTGGCATTAAATCTTCTTTGAAAAAAGCTTTTTTTTCTCGTGGACTTGGATTCATCGCCCAATCCCATCCACTTTTGGAACACCAATGAGTCGCATTTGGGAAAAAAAGTTCTGTTGCTCCAAAATTATTAATATACGTTGCTCCACCCACATGATCCCAATGTAAGTGTGTAAAGATTACATCAGTAATATCATCTGGCTTGCATCCAAGTTCTTGAATACATAATGTAATTGGTTTAATTTCAGATCTATAGAAAAAGGAATAAAACTTTTCATCAAACTTGTTTCCAATTCCCGAATCAATAAGAATTTTTTTCCCATTACTTTCAATTAATAAACATCGTGAAGCAATATTAATCAAGTTTAATTCATCGGGTGGCGTTATTTTACTCCAAATAGTCTTTGGGATTACACCAAAACAAGCACCTCCATCAAGTTTCCAATACTCAGTAATAAAAGGGTGAATTTTTACACTCATCTAATTTTTCTTGCAAAAATAAGATTTTTTGAGTTTATAAAGGCAAAAGGATAGAAAGACAATAGTCTGTAAAGTCCCGAAAATTAAAAATCTTTGATTTTTTAATTTTTCGAGGATTCTCGAAAAAACACGAAATTGGAAATTTCTTTTTTTTCGGGATCGAAAGTGCATAAAGTCGAAAGTGCATAAAGTCGAAAGTCTATAAAGTCGAAAGTCCATAAAGTTTAAAAGTTTCAAGGTATAAGAAAAGGTTCACCTTTCACCTACTTTTCAACTTTTCTTATTTTATAACTTTATTTCATTGCAATTTATAGTAAATTATTATTGCATAAGTTTGTGATAATTTAAATTTATCACAAAATGAACATACATTTTATAGCTATTGGAGGAAGTGCAATGCACAATTTAGCCATTGCATTAAGTCGAAAAGGAGATTGTGTAACTGGATCTGATGATGAAATTTTTGAACCTTCACGTACAAGACTTGAAAAAGAAGGGATTTTACCCAGACAATTGGGTTGGGATGCAGATAAAATTACCTTAAATTTAGATGCTGTAATTTTGGGTATGCATGCTCATGAAGACAATCCGGAGCTGTTAAAAGCAAAAGAATTAGGTTTGAAGATATACTCATATCCAGAGTTCTTATATCAACAGGCGATTGATAAAAAACGTGTTGTAATAGGGGGAAGTCATGGAAAAACTACCATTACATCAATGATTTTGCACGTTTTGGAAGCGTTAGATATTGAATGTGATTATATGGTGGGAGCGCAGTTACAAGGATTTGACGTTATGGTTAAATTAACTAAATCCGCCCCAGTAATGATTATTGAAGGGGATGAGTATTTAACTTCGCCTATTGATAGACGCCCAAAATTTCATTTGTATAAGCCAGATATTGCTTTGATTAGCGGAATTGCTTGGGATCATTTTAATGTTTTTCCAACTTTTGAAAATTATATTCAACAATTTGAAATTTTTGCATCGTTGGTGCCAGAAAATGGTGCATTAATCTATTGTAATGAAGATAATGAAGTGAGAAAAATTGCAGAAACAGTAAATGTGATTAATAAATATCCATATTCAGTTCCAGAATATTCTATTAACCAGAATAAAACTACAGTTGTAGTCAATAAGCAATCATATAAAATAAATGTGTTTGGAAAACATAATTTAATGAACCTTGAAGGAGCTAGATTGGTTTGTAATCAATTGGGTGTGAGTAATCAGGATTTCTATATGCAGATTCAATCTTTTAAAGGAGCTTCCAAACGATTGGAATGCATTGCGGAAAATGGAACTACAAATATCTATAAAGATTTTGCCCATTCTCCCTCTAAATTAAAAGCAACAATTGATGCTGTAAAGGAACAATATTCCAATCGGAAATTAATTGCATGTATGGAACTTCATACCTATAGTAGCTTAAATGCCTCTTTTTTGTCTCAGTATCAGAATAGTATGAATGGAGCCGATGTAGCTGTGGTCTTTTTTAGTGAACATGCTTTGTTATTAAAGCGTTTGCCTTTGTTAACGCCGGAAGATATATTCTCAAATTTTAATCGTAAAGATATCCTTGTTTTTAATAAAACTGAAAACCTTAAAGCATGGTTAAAATCTTTGGATTTGAATGAAACCAATTTGCTGCTGATGAGTTCAGGAAATTTTGATGGGATATCCTTGGATGTTTTTGCTGCTGAATTAGTCGAGAAATCAGACTCTTAATTTGAGTTAAAAAAAATTATTATTTTTAAGTTGCAACTAAAAATAAAGTATTTTTGTCTACCAAATATTAAAAAATAATCGAGCACTGATTTTTAGAAATCAGATAATACGAACCAAATAACAATAAAAAAATGAGAAAGATTGCATTAACATTTTTATCAATGTCAATTATTGGACTCTCGATAGCCCAAAAGACCAACTCAACATCTCCAAAGCAAGTAGAAGCTAATCAAGCTCAGCCGAAAGAAACTGTAATATTGCCATCACCTAATGGATTAGATCCGATTATAAAATTTGAAACAACGACTTTTGATTACGGTGTTATTAAAGAAGAAAAGGGACCCGCAAATGGTGTATTCAAATTTAAAAATGTTGGTAAAGCTGATTTGCAAATCTTAAGTGTAAGACCTTCATGTGGCTGTACAACTTCTGAATACACAAAAGAAGCGATAAAACCAGGTGGTTCGGGTGTGATAAAAGCAACTTATGATCCAGCTCGCCGTCCAGGAGAGTTTAATAAATCTATTTCGGTTGTAACTAATGATCCTAAAAATCAAAATATGATGATTTTTATTAAAGGAAATGTGATTGAAAAACCAAAATCAAAAGATGAGTTATATCCAGTTCAACAAGGAGGTTTACGATTTTTAACTAATCATTTGAGCTTTAATCTTACAAATGTTGAAACGAAAATAGATACTCTTAAAGTCTATAATTCAAGTAAGAAAAAAATGGATTTGAAATATGATAAGTTGCCTAATTATATTACAATTTTAAACCCAATTGTGACTAAATTAGATACTGGTGCTGTTGCCAAAATAATTGTGAAGTACGATGCAGTAAAACGTCAAGAAATTGGTTTTGTTTACGACAAATTCACAATTTTCACCAATGATTCTACTCAGATTGAAAAAATTGTTTATTTAAGTGCTAATATTTCTGAAGATTTTTCAAAACTTACTCCCGAACAATTAGCAAATGCTCCTGTTTTGGCTGTGGATTCTGATACATATGATTTTGGCAAAGTAAATATTGGTGCGGTTGTAGAATATGATTATGTGTTAAAAAACACAGGTAAATCGATTTTAGTTATCCGCAAAGTAAAAGCGAGTTGTGGTTGCACTGCTGCTCAGCCAGAAAAAATGGAGATTGAACCAGGCCAAAGCACAAAAATTAAAGCTTCTTTTAATTCTGCTGGCAGACCAGGTCAACAACATAAAACAATAACCGTAATTACTAATGATCCAAAAAAATCAAGCATAACTCTTACTTTAAAAGGAGAAGTTCTTAAAGAAGATAGCATTGAAATAAAAGGAGACCCAAAGAAGGGCGAGGGTAGTGGAACAATGTACAAAATTAAATAATCAACAATAGGGGCATCAATAAAAGGTGCCCCATTTTTATATCATGGTTTTTTATATTATTGGATATATGGGCTCTGGAAAAAGTACCATTGGTCGGAAGTTAGCACGTAAATTAAACTGTGATTTCTTTGATACCGATAGAATGGTAGAGGAACGTTTTAACCTTAACGAGTTTGATATATTTCAAAAATATGGCGCTGATTTATATAGACAAACAGAAGTTGAAGTAATTCAGCAACTTCAAGGACTTACTAACGCAGTTATCTCTTGTGGCGGAGGATTGCCTTGTCATTCTAATAATATTGATTTTATCAATCTTCATGGAAAATCAATTTATATAAAAATGTCTCCGAAGTCATTAGCAATTCGCCTATTTAATGCAAGAAAAAAGAGAGCATTAATTCAAGACCATCTTCAGAGTGTTGATAAAGTAGAAGAGTTTATTGTGAGTCAATTGGTTACCCAGGAATTAATTTTTAATCAGGCGCACATCGAAATAAAGGGTGAAAATATTAATGTGGATAAAATTGTACAATTAATTGGGGATGAGCTTGGAAAATAAATTTACTATCAAATAAAATGACTATTTTTGTATTAAATTTACGGTGTTGTATTTTTTGCTTTAACTAATCTCCTAGTATATTAATTTAATATTTTAATTATGAAAAAACTCCAATTTGTTGTTATCTTATTGATAACTAGCGTTTTGATTTTGTCTTGTGCCTCTAACGAAACCTCTGATTCAAATAAAGTAGCACAATCTGAAATTTATCAGAGTTATTTTGTTAATTACGATGCGTCTGATAACGAACTAGAAGTGTCGGCAGGGTTTCGTTTTGGCGGTCAGAATGGAACAACCTTACGTCTTGTTGAAAAAAGTAATGTAACATATAATAATTTGAAAATGAATGCATCTACTAGTGCATGGACTGGCACATCATACATTTATAAAATGAATGGTTCTGTTGGGAGTGAGCATAAGTTTGTCTATACAAATAATGATGATGAAGTTTTCGAGAATTCAATTCCATTGCTTAAAGCAGAGCCAGTCTTAAAAAACGCTGTAATTTCTAAATCACAAGGTACAGCTATTTATTGGACAGGAATGCCGTTATCAAATAAAGATCAAATTGAGGTGATTATTCAAGATTCTGCTCAAACATATAGTTTTTTCCCAAAGTTTGTAGGAGCAGCATCCCTTTCTTTAAGTCCTAATAATTTAGAATTATTAAAATTAGGTAAAGGTCAAATATATATTCGACGTAGTGTGACATTATCGTTGCAAAAAGGTAAACCCATTGGAGGCGTGATTGGCTCTGAATATCAGTCTAATAAAATTATGTGTGAGTTAGTAAAATGATTATCATGATATAGTATGAATTGTATTATTATTTTTTTTATATTTGCATCTTAGTTTAAAGTTCAAGGGAAATTAATCAAAACAAATTAATTATGAAAAAAATTACTATTTTAGTCGCTTTAATCTTTATAAGCGCAATTTCATTTGCTCAAGTAAAAAAGGCAAATGAAACTAGTTTAAAAGCCGTTAAGGTTCTTAAACACATTAATACAACTGCTTCTAATACAAAAGCTGTTGTTGATTCATTACATTATGATGGTGATAATGGTGGTAACGCTATTGGAACTGGTGCTGCATCAACTTTTGGAGTATATGCTTTTTTTCCAGCTTCAGTTCTTGCTGGTCATAATGCTGCTGGTAACACTATTTCTTCAGTAAAGGTTTACATCGACAGTGCTACTACTTATGTTACTGCACCAGCGACTCTTAAAATCTACTCTGATACTGGTGTAACTGAATTACGTACTCAAACATTTACAGCTGTTAATGGATGGAATAATGTTGTGTTAACAACTCCTTTAGCAATTCCAACAACAAACCTTTACATTGGATATAACATTACTACCACTGGTGGATATCCAGCAGGTTGTGATGATGCTACAGCTCCAAATCCAAACGGAAATTGGATTAATTTTGGTGGTAGCTGGAAACATTTAAATCAATTAAGTGCATCATTAACTTTCAATTGGAATATTCGTGCATTGGTTAGTGGAACTGTTTTAACAACACCTGTTGCTAATTGTACACCTTTAGCTTGGAATGCTGGTGATGTTGTTGTTCCTAACACCTTAACTTCTGCTGATTTTATTTTGAAAAACGTTGGTGGTGGTTCACTTACAGTAACTTCAATCACTGGATTAACTGCTCCTTTCACAACTACTTTAATTCCTGCATCTGTAAATTTAAGTGCTAACCAAACGGTTAACTTTACATTTACTTATTCTCCAACTGCAGCTGGCCCAAGTACTCAAACTGTTACTGTTACTACGAATGCTGGTCCTATTTCAATTTCGTTATCGGGTAATGGCGTACAATGTAACACAGTAAGTACATTCCCTTGGTCAGAAAGTTTTGAAGGCGCTACTTTCCCACCAGCTTGTTGGACAAAAGCTAATCCAGACGGTGGTACAGGTTGGGCTTCTGTTGCTAATGGAACCACTCCTATTCCAGGTTGGAATGGTGGTACAATGACTGTTCCTACTGGTGGTGGTACAAAAGCTGCTTATGTAACTTGGAATACTGGCGGTACTGCTTCTAACGACCAATGGTTAATTACTCCAAAAATTGCTGTACCTGCTGGAAAAGAATTAACCTTCCAAGTTTTCAGATATGGAAGTTATCAAGATATTATTGATGTGAAAGTATCTACATTAACTAATGCAACTGCTGATTTTGCTACTACTCTATTATCACTTGATTCAAATCTTTTACCCACTACTGTTTGGGTTCCAGTTGGAGCATCTTTGTCTGCTTTTGCTACACAAAATATATATTTAGCTTTTAATGAGCATATCGCAGATAACCAAGGTGATGGTGCATTTATTGCTATTGACTTAGTTAAAATTGATGCTGCTACTGGAGTTGCTGAAAATTCTCAAGATTTTGTTTCGATTTTCCCTAACCCAGCTAATAGTAGATTATGTATTGCTGCAAACCGCGTTCAAACAGTTGAAATCTTTAACTTAACTGGTGCAAAAGTTGCTTCTTACGGTAGCCAAAACTCAATCAATATTTCTGATTTAGCTCAAGGTACTTATTTAGTAAGAGTTGTAACTGATACAAAAGTAACTACTCAAAAAATAAATATCGTAAGATAATATTTTTTGAATATATTTAAAAAAAGTCCTGCAAATTGTGGGGCTTTTTTTATTATACGGGACTTCTAAAAAATCATTTTTAGCTTCGCTGAGCTTGCCTTTCGGCAACGGTTCGGCGTTAAACTTCTGTTTTTAAATTCTTATACCAAATCTAGCATATAAAATAGCCCAAAGATATTTTATATGCTAGATTGGTCTAATGCCGCTCGTAGATATAAATAGTTCATTTAAAGTTTGAAAAATGAACTATATTATATCTAGAAGCGGTATTATTTACCTAAGTAAACTTTGACTTTAAAAATCTTGTTTGCCTAAAAAATTGAATTTTTAGAAACCCTCTATATTTAACAAAGCTATGATTGGTTATTTTTTGTATTTTTGCAAAAATAAATAATACAACTTAATAGATATGGGAAAAGTCTTAATAATTGGTGCAGGTGGAGTAGGAGCAGTAGTTGCTCATAAATGTGCTTCGGTTCCTGAAGTTTTTAGTGAAATATTACTAGCAAGTCGTACCAAAGAAAAGTGTGATAAAATTGCAGCTGCTATTGGTGGAAATAAAATTAAAACAGCTAAAGTAGATGCTGATAATGTGGAAGAAACCATAGCCTTAATTCGTAGTTTTAATCCAGATTTAGTAATAAATGTTGCATTGCCATACCAAGATTTACATATTATGGATGCTTGTTTGGCTACAAAGACTAATTATTTGGATACAGCAAATTATGAACCTATAGATGAAGCTAAGTTTGAATATAGTTGGCAATGGGCTTATCAAGATCGATTTAAAGAAGCTGGTATTACTGCTGTATTGGGTTGTGGCTTTGATCCTGGTGTTACAAGTATATTTACGGCTTATGCTGCAAAACACTATTTTGATGAAATTCATTATTTAGACATTGTTGATTGTAATGCTGGAGATCATGGGAAAGCATTTGCAACCAATTTCAACCCGGAAATCAATATTCGTGAAATTACTCAAAAAGGTCGATATTGGGAGAATGGAAAATGGATTGAAACAGAACCACTAGAAATTCATAAACCTATTGAATATCCTAACGTAGGAGATCGTGAATCGTATTTACTATATCACGAAGAATTAGAATCATTGACTAAAAATTTTCCTACTCTTAAACGTGCTCGCTTCTGGATGACTTTTGGACAAAAATACATCAGTGCACTCACCATTCTTCAAGAAATTGGAATGACGAGCATAGTCCCAATTAATTACGAAGGAAAACAAATTGTTCCACTTCAGTTCTTAAAAGCTGTTCTTCCTGAACCTGCTTCGCTAGGAGAAAATTATCATGGCCAAACATCTATCGGATGCCAAATTAAGGGTGTTAAAGATGGAAAAGAAACCAGCTATTTTATCTGGAACAATTGTAACCATGCAGAAACCTTTAAAGAAATTGGAGCTCAGGCAGTTTCATATACCACAGGTGTGCCTGCTATGGTAGGTGCAATGATGATGCTTACTGGTAAATGGGGTGGTGCCGGAGTATACAATGTTGAAGATTTTAATCCAGATCCATTTTTAGAAATGCTTGCGAAATACGGACTTCCTTGGAATGAGGAGATTGGAAAACCTTTGCCCGTAGACAAACACTAAGAGATATAAATTAAAAAAAGCCGCTAATGCGGCTTTTTTTAATTTAAAAAGATATCTTTAATAATCTGTCCATGAATATAAGAGGCTTTGGGTGAAACTACTGTATCCATTTTGATATCTAAAGCGTCGTGTGGAATTTGTTCAAACAATTGAACATTAAAACATACTCCAACTTTAAACGTATGCGTGTGCAATAAAAATTTATCATAATACGCTTTCCCTCTACCCATTCTATTTGAATCAATATCATACGCAATACCAGGAATAATGGTGAAATTAATTTTTTCCACTTCGGTAAATTTTTCTCCAATGGGCTCTAAAATTCCAAATGATGGTCCAATTTTCATTGACTCTAAGCCTGTAAATTGTCGAATTTCGAGAATATCGTTGGTAACACAAGGAAGCAAAATAGTTTTCTTTTTGTACCATTTCATAATGAGTTTTTCTAGATTTACTTCATCATCCATAGCCCAATATGCCAAGACAATATTTGCATCAATAAATTCAGGTTGATGCTCTATCAAGTCGCAAATCTCTTCCGATTGCTGCTTCATATCTTCTCTAGATAGGCTATGCTTAAGTTGTTTTATGTATTTGCGTAGAACTACTTTTTGCTCTTGTATTGTCATATCTGTTGTTTTCTGCATGCTCAATTATTTTATTACAGATAAAATCTGCAGCTTTTCCGTCACCAAATATAGGATTAAAAACTAATTCAGTATTGTTAAAAAGTGTTTTGAATGAAAAAATAATTTTTTTTGTATCAGCATCTGCCAAAATTGCAGTTCCGTTTTTTACTAATTCAGTCCATTCTGTTTCTGGTCTGATAATAACACATGGCTTGTGGAAAAAGTATGCCTCCTTTTGAACTCCACCCGAATCAGTGATTATTAAGGAAGAATTAGCTTCAAGTTGAATCATATCCAAAAAAGATACTGGTTCGGTAATGATGATATTCGTATTTGCATCGATTCTGATAAACAGTTCTTTATTCAACGAGGATGCAAGCATTTTTTTAGTTCGAGGATGCAATGGAAGGATAATCTTTTGATTGCTTTGTTCTGCAATCGATTCTAACGCAGCAAATATAGCATTTAATCGCTCTGGATAGTCGGTGTTATTGCCGCGATGAATGGTGCATAAAATAAATTGATTCGATTGAATAGAAAGTTGAGTTAATATGGTAGAATTACTTTTGGCAAATTCGGCAAAATGCAAGCTATTATCGTACATAACATCACCACTATGATAGACTTTTGGATTATCAATAGTATATGGAGGTTGGTTTCGAGTTAGCAATCCTTCATTTTTTAGGTTTTCAATTCCTGTGATTGTTGGCGAAAAAAGAAGTGTAGAAACGTGATCACACATAATGCGATTAATTTCTTCTGGCATGCTTTTGATAAAAGAGCGCAATCCGGCCTCAACGTGAATTATTGGTATATGTATTTTTGAGGCAGCAATTGCTCCAGCCAAAGTAGAGTTGGTGTCGCCATACACCAATAAATAATCTGGATTTAATTCTGTCAACACGTGTTCAATGCCTTCAATCATTTTTGCCGTTTGAGTTCCATGACTTCCTGAGCCAACATGAAGATGAAAATCGGGTTTAGGTATTTTGAGTTCATTAAAAAACACCTCTGACATTTTTTCGTCATAATGCTGACCAGTGTGAAGTATATACTCTTTAATTCGAGTTGGAAAATTTGAAGAAATTGCTCTGCTGATAGCTGCAGCTTTAATTATTTGAGGACGGGTACCTATGATTGTGAGTATTTTTATCATTAAAATAATCTATTATATTTGAATCCTACAGAGATAAATTTTTATTTTTTGAATCAATTTCGATATTTAAAATTCTGATTTCAAGAAGTGTTTTTATAGTTTTTCGATTGATTTAAATATTTCCTTCATCCGCATAGCTGTAGTATTTGGTAGAACAAACGATTATGTGATCAAGTAGTGTGATGTCAAAGATATTGAGTGCATTTTTAATTTTATCGGTTAACTTATTATCCTGTTCACTGGGTTGAGTGTTCCCCGATGGATGATTATGAGCTAAAATTACACCTGTTGCATGATTGTCGATTGCGTATTTTGCTATCATTTTAATATCGACCACTGTGGAGGTGGTTCCTCCTTCGCTTACTGATTTTTGAGTGATGATATTGTTTGCCCTATTGAGTAAAATTACCCAAAATGATTCATGAGTTAAGTCGCTGAGATAAACCGACATGTATTCAAAAACATCGGATGATGATTTAACTTGCTTTCGTTCAATAACTTCTGCTTGCCTGCGTCGTTGTCCAAGTTCAAGCGCAGCTAAAATTGAAATAGCCTTCGCTTCGCCAACGCCAGTGTATATTGTTAAATCAGAAATAGATTTTCTAGACAATTCTATGAGATTATTTTGATTATCGCTAAGAATTCGTTGAGCCAAATCTACAGCAGATTCTTTTGAATTTCCAGAACCCATCAGAATAGCTATAAGCTCGGCATCTGATAGTGAATTTTTGCCATTTGAGATCATCTTCTCTCTTGGTTTATCAGAATCTTTCCACTCCGAAATCGGAATTCGCTTTGTGTGTTCCATTAGTGGAGTTTTTGTCGTTTTAGAATATATGGTAATAGAATCTGATGTAGACCTAACGCAATATCGGCTTCTAAATAGTCTATTTCAAATTGATTGCATTTGAGCTTTAGTTGTTTATGCTTTTTTTTCATTGCCGTAGCATATCGTTCTCTAATTTGATTTGGATGTAACTTTAGTTCTGTGCCGCTTTCCATATCTAAAAAACGATAGGGGCGATTATCAAATTCAAAGTCGAATTCTAGCTTTTTATCAAATACATGAAATAAAATAACTTCATGCTTGTTGTGCTTGAGATGTTGCAGTGCATTAAAGAGATCGTCTTCGTGTTGCTGGTTTTCGAACATATCACTAAATATTATGACCAATGATCTTCGGTGAATGTTCTCGGCAATTTCATGTAAAGCATTCGCAACATTTGTTGATTTACTTTGGCTAGGTTCAAAAGGAAGGAGGAGTTTCTCTAACTCTTTGAATATTATTTGTTGATGTGCTGGTGTTGATCTGGCAGGTGTATTTAGTTGAATTGAATCTGAGAAAAGTGTAAGCCCAAAGGCATCTCGCTGTCTACGAAAAAGTTGAATTAATGCTGCCGAAGCATAAGCGGAAAAATATAATTTATTTAAGTGATCGAAATCTAGTTTGGACTGAATTGGGAAAAACATTGACGAAGAATTATCAATCAATATTCGACAACGGAGATTTGTTTCTTCTTCATAACGCTTTACGAAAAGTTTATCGCTACGGGCAAATAGTTTCCAATCGATGTTTCTGGTTGATTCTCCATCGTTGTAAATTCTATGTTCCGAAAATTCTACCGAAAATCCGTGAAAAGGACTCTTGTGAAGTCCTGTAATAAAACCTTCTACCGCTTGTTTGCTTATCAGCTCTAAATGGCTGTATCGTCGTAAGTTTTGTTCGTTAATTTGTGGCACTAATTTTTGTTTTTCGTGATTTTAGTCTTGCAAATATACAAAAAATCATTGCGATGGTTTTACTTTCTAATAAAAGATAATTGAGGCTGAATTATTTAACCTTCAGATGAATTGCGGATATTAAAGCACGCTATTGTAATGGGAATGTGTATTCTCGATAATCGTATCCGCTAAAAATTCCTAATCCATTTGTAATATTGCTATAAACAGGAGTGGCTTCGGAAAATGGACTTTCCCCAGAGTAATTAAATAAGGAATAATGAAATTGATAAAATGATTCGGATGTTTGAAAAACTCTCAACATAATTGAATCACTAGAGCTTACTGTTGATGTGCTGAAATTTAGAATAAACTCTTTCCCATCACTCAGTTTATCGGAAAATACCCATGACTTTTCGTTATAATTATTAAGCTCGTATAATAATCCATTGGCTTTAATAAAAGCTTTAGCTCCGTAGTAGTTTGTTTGGTTTAAAACATCTGTAAACTTAAACCTAACATCAACTTGGAAATTTCCAAATTCATTCGTTGAGGTATCAATTTTTGAGATTATTGGACTTATCGGTTGATATACTGGAGTGGTTACTTCACTTGTTATTGTGGTATATCCTGGAGCTGAGACTGACAAAAAATAGGTGGTACCGGCTAATATTGTATGTACATTTTTGGATAAAAAATAAATTTGTTGATTAGATTCGTAATCTAAAGTCATCCAATTTGAATTATCTGTAGATATTTTAATTGTAGCGTTAGTTATGGGTTTATTCTCTCCGGTAGATAGCTCATAAAGCGGAATAGATGCAGATACTTTGGCAGAAATGCTATCACCAACGCCTAAATGACAGCTGATTACAATTTTGGAGTTGTTATCTGGAATATCAACCGTAATCTCCTTTTCACACGAAGTAAAAATGGTGATTCCAATGCTTATAAGTAATAATCTAAACAGTGTTTTCATCTTTTAAAACTTTATAGACCAGCTAATTGATGGAATAAGTGGAAATATTGAAACTTGATTTAGCACCTGCTTCATAGTGCCGTCAGTGTTGTATTTAGTGCTAAGATAAATATAGAATGGATTTTTTCGGTTGTAGGCATTATAAAGACCTATCTCGATTGTTCGTTCGTATTTTGGTCTCTTTTTGTGAAACTGCAACCCAATATCCAGGCGATGATATGCCGCCATTCGGAAGCTGTTTTTGTCGCCATAATCGTTAATGCTACCAAAATAAAAATTGCCGTCGTATGGAACTGGCGAATAAGAGGCTTTTGGAAGAGTAACAGCATTTCCAGTACCATAAACCCAAGTTGTGGATAGTGAAATATCGTCGGTGAATTTAAAAATTGCCACTACCGAAATGTCATGACGTCGATCATACCGAGCATAAAATTTTTTTCCAAAATTGAGTTCGTCAAATTGCATTTGTGTCCACGAGAGAGTATAACCAATCCAACCAGTGAATTTTCCTGCAGTTTTACGAACTAGCAATTCAGTTCCATATGACCATGCTTGACCAGAAGTAATGTTCTTTTCCCAATTAAATTCATCCGTAGTTGAAGAGTTATCAATCATTAAGAAACTAGCTCCTTCGCGATATCCGATGATATGGTCTGATTTTTTATAATATCCTTCTAATGTTACTGAAATATTATTTTTTGTGAAATCTTTTGCTAGTCCAACTGCAACTTGCCACGATTTTTGAGGGCTAACTTTTTCGGTTGCTGGTACCCATAAATCCGTTGGTAATCCAATTCCAGTGTTGCTTAACAAATGAAGATATTGCGACATACTTGCAAATGAAGCTTTTATGGCTAAATTATTCTTGAGCGGATAACTGGCTGATAACCGAGGTTCGGGATTGATGTATGTTTTATTCCCAACTACAAAAGATGAAAGTCGAATTCCAGGATTTATTTTGAGCTTAAATGAAGTCTTCCAGTCATCTTCTATATATACCGAAGTTTCTAAAGCTTCATTTTTAACGGTGTTATCAAAATTATCAGCAGCCATACTGCTTTTAATTACAAATGCACTTGGAGTAAAAGTATGATAAATTGTAGAGAAACCTACTCTAACAAGATGCATAGGATTTGGAATATATTGTACATCAAATTTACCAGAATAGTCTCTGATTCCTGAACTATAACTTAAATCAAACACATCGCCCGAATAGGTCTCTTTTGCATAGAGTTTTAACGTATAATCGCTAAAAACCAACGAGGTGTTTGAAAATATTTTATTGCTAAAGAGATGATTCCATCGTAATGTAGCGGTTGCATTTTGCCAATATAATCCGTTCTCAGATTGTGATTGAACATCGGACGATTTGAAATAAAATTTATCTCTACCAAAGTATCCACTCAAGTATAGCTTATTTTTATCCCCAAAATTGTAGTTTACTTTTGCATTAAGATCATAAAAATAATAACCTGCATTTGCACCACCTGATGAGCTTTTGATAAAGGGCTGAGCAAGCACATCGATGTATGTTCTTCGACCAGAAACAATAAAAGAAGATTTGTTTTTTATAATGGGGCCTTCTAATAATAGTCTGGATGATATTATACCAACTCCAGCTTCACCGCCAAATTTTTCTTTATTACCATCTTTCATATTCATTTCTACCACCGAAGAAAGTCGTCCGCCATATCGAGCAGGAAACCCACCCTTAGTGAGCTCAATGGATTTTAGTGCATCTCCATTAAAGAGAGAGAAAAATCCAAAAAGATGATTCGCATTATAAACAATGGCTTCATCCAATATGATTAAATTTTGATCGGGGCCACCACCACGAACATAAATTCCACTCGATCCTTCATTTCCTTTTTGAACTCCAGGCATCAATTGTAGTGCTTTAAAAACATCTTTTTCACCCAACAACATTGGAATGCTTTTTACTTCTAAAGGCGTAATCTCAATCGTGCTCATTTGAACTTTATCACTTTCCTTTTTAATTGCATCTGCTTTAACTACAACTTCTTGCAATAATATTGAGGGTTGTAACTCAATATTTATTTGTTGATGAGATTTTAGTGAAATCTTCTTTATAACGGGTTGATAACCAACAAACGACCAGCGAATGTCCACTGAATCTTGGGCGGGGAGGGTTAAGGTGTAAAATCCGTAAACATTTGTAGTGGTTCCTGTCAATAAAGTTGGAGCATATACATTTACTCCAATCATTGATTCTTGGCTTCCTTTTTCGTGAACAAATCCACTTATGGTGTATTTTTGAGCACTAATTGGGCTTGCAAAAAGCAGTATTGTGAAAATTGCAAATGCCCATTTATGATGTAATCTCATCCTTAGAAATTGTTACTAGATAATTCTAATTTTCTTACAAATGGTTTGTTTCGTATTCGTTGCTTCTATGATGTAAATTCCATTACAAAGATTTGCAGCAGAATGCGACCAATTAGTTATGCCTTTAGTAATATCAAAACGTTCAATTATTCTTCCAGTAATATCATAAATAGTTACTTTTGTGGAAGATAAGAAATCTCCATTGAAATTTAATGAAGTTGAATTTTGATCATAATAAATGTTTATCAATCCTAATTGATTGTCTTGAATATTATTTGTGAGGGAATATTTTGCAACTAAATCTGTTGGGCCCTCAGCAGTAAATACATAAGTGTATGCGATATGAACACGAAGATTGTTTACATACCATCCAGAAAAATACCAACCAGTATTTGGAATTGTACGTGCAATAACTTGTTCTCCAACATTGTATTGTCCAGCACCTGTAACTGAAGCACTTTCGGGAGGATCTGCTGTAATATTAATATCACAAGCAGGTGCAGCTTGATCAGAAAGGTATGCTAATGTTGTTGCAAGCGCATTTTCAATACATGAAAATTCTGAAATACGCACTTTCACTTTTCCAGTAAAAAAGGAGGTCCATACTACTTTAGAATGTCCCAAATTACCACAACCATCGTCGTTAAATGCGATTAGAGAATCGGTATCAAATTTAAAAACTGAAAGTTGAGTGTCATAATTTGCAACTCCACCGTTAGTTGGGCAAAGCGACCAAGTGTAAGTAGCGCCTTGAGTAACATAAAAAGCAACATATCGACCTGCATTTAAATTGGAAACTCTATGCCAGCTATTTGTTGGAACCAATGCCGCTCCTGCTTGAGTGCCGCCATCACAGATTGTATCAAGTGGTGCAAACATAGCTGTGAGAATCATATTATGGTTGATTGGAAAAGTATAACTTGCACTCGATGAACGGAATGAAGGAATTTCGCTCCATTTTACAAAGCGATAACCTGAAGCAGGAATTGCATTAACAGTAACTGAACTATTTGCAGCAAAAGAACCATTTCCTGTTACAGATCCCATTGTTGAATTGTTGCTATTTACCGTGACTTGATATTGACTTGCGGTGCCAATATTAATATTAAATGACATACTGTCGCCAACTTCAGAAATATTAAAGATATCCAAGCCACCATTTGTTCCATTTGCTAGGAGGGAAGCAGGGTTTGTATAATTACTCATATAGGTACGGTTGGTGTTTTGCGAAAATGGCGCAGCTGCCATATTTCCATCATTTTGATTCGTTCCGTATGGTCTATAAATATAAACCTCATCTGGGGGACCATCGGCATTTCCGTTATACGCATTATTAATTCGATAAATCAACAACCCACTTGTTGGGACATTGTTTTCGTATGTATTTGGAGTTTTTTTTCTGTATTCTAAAACAAAAAATTGGGTAGTTGAGTTGGGCGAAACAATTTTATAACAATTTTTAGTATTGCTGGTTAAAGGATGAATCCAATATTGACCACTTGTGGTAATTTGGGGAATAACTGGAATCCAAGATTGGTTTGCATATTTCCACTTCATATATGCTCCCATGTGAGCATTCCCAGATTCCATAAGATCCCAATTTCCAACAGGAGAAATCACACCTTGATTCTGATAATGATATAAATCTGGTGCTCCTATGGCATGAAACATCTCGTGACAGAGGGTCTGCCAATTTACTTGGTTTTCTGGTTGAAACGTGTAATCATAAACTTTTTTTCCATTAATATAGACATCTTGAGAATATAGCATCCAGCGATGCGCCCAAAGTAAATCTGCCCAATCACCAGAATTACCTTTAATCATAAAACACACATCATCAACGTTCCCATCGTTATCGTTATCGATATTTAAAGAAGCAGGTACAGGATTATTTGCATTTATCCAATTAATTGCATCCACAAGTAATTGATGTTCTCTAGTTGAACGGTCTTGACTGTCTAAATATCCATCGGGATTATTTACATCGTTGAAAGGAAGAAAATAACTTCGAGGGTGAGAATCCATATACGAAGCATTCGTTGTTGTTGGACTACTACAAGAAGGATAATGAGTGCTGCTTATAACCAAATTATTATATGAAACTTCTGTAAAGTATGAACGTAAAGAGTTTGGCGAAGGATTATTCATGGTGACGTCGTAATTTTGACGCGTAGTTTGGATTTCAGATTCACCAGCAAAACGAATGTATATAACAACATTATTGAATGTGCCAGTAGCATTAACTTTTGGCGTATGATCTTTTACTGGAGCAAAGAAAGCGTCTCTTCTCTTTTTGTATTCTTCTTGAGAAATCATTGTCCATGGCGATAGAGTATTGATTTCTTGTGGATTTACAGCACCAACTCGATATGCTGAGGGAATAATTTTTTCATTTACTTTAATGGCATAGTAGTACCAAGCATCCTTGTTTCCTTGAATAATTGAATACCCATTTTCATCGTGAATAAAATTGAAAAATTCATCACCAGATGCAAAACATTGGATAATGGTACCATCGGGTTGAGTTATCTGATGAGGTTGGAATGATATATAAGCAGCTTGAGTTGAAATGATGGAAAATAGTATGTAGAAAATTAAAATGAGCTTTTTCATGAATTTTTTGATTTAGTTTAATGTGCAAATATAGCTTAAATGTTAATCACCACAACAAATTATAGTAAATGGTTGCTGAGATTTTTGTTATAACAGCTAAAATTTCGATAAAAATGATTAATTTTGCAACTCTAAAATATCAAATTTCAATAAATGATAAATATTACGCTACCAGATAGTACGATAAAACAATTTTCGAAAGGAGTTACTGGGCTCGAAATCGCCAAAAGTATAAGCGAAGGATTGGCACGCAATTCATTAGCAATTGTGGTTAATGGACAAACCATCGATTTATTACGTTCAATAAACGAAGATGCATCAATTAAGATATGTACTTGGAATGATCCAGAAGGAAAAGCTACTTTTTGGCATTCTTCCGCACACTTAATGGCTGAAGCTATTGAAATATTATATCCAGGAGCAAAATTTGGCATCGGTCCAAATATTGAAAATGGATTTTATTACGATATCGATTTTATGGATTATACCATAACTCCTGAAGATTTTAAAAAAATTGAAGATAAATTTATGGAAATTATCTCTCAAAAACAGCAATTTGCTAGACTTGAGAAGACGAAATCCGAAGCCATTTCTTATTTTTCACAAAAAGGAGATGAATATAAATTAGAACTTATTGATGGTCTAGAAGATGGTTCAATAACTTTCTACGAATGTGGTCAGTTTACCGATTTATGCCGTGGACCTCATTTGCCAGATACTTCTATTGTTAAGGCATTTAAAGTATTAAGTCTTGCAGGCGCATATTGGCGTGGTGATGAAAAACGTAAACAACTAACTCGTGTTTATGGAATTACCTTTCCAAAAAGAAAAGATTTGGATGAATATCTTGTTCTTCTCGAAGAAGCAAAAAAACGAGATCATCGTAAATTGGGTAAAGAACTTGAATTGTTTATGTTTTCTCAACGAGTTGGCTCTGGATTGCCTATTTGGTTGCCAAAAGGTGCCGCTCTGCGCGAACGGTTAGAGAATTTTTTAAAGAAAGCTCAAAAAGCTCAAGGGTACGATCAGGTTATTACTCCTCATATCGGAAATGTTGAACTTTATAAAACATCTGGTCATTATCAAAAGTATGGTCAAGATTCATTCCGACCTATTACTACACCTGTAGAAGGCGAAGAATTCTTCTTAAAACCGATGAATTGTCCTCATCATTGTGAAATTTATAGTTCAAAACCTCGCTCATATAAAGATTTGCCTGTTCGGTTAGCTGAATTTGGTACTGTTTATCGTTATGAGCAAAGTGGTGAACTACATGGACTTACTCGCGTGAGAGGATTTACTCAAGATGATGCTCACCTTTTTGTACGTCCAGATCAATTATTAGAAGAGTTTGAGAAAGTAATTGACCTCGTTTTGTATATATTCAAAACTTTAAAGTTCGAAAATTACACCGCTCAAATCTCGCTTCGTGATCCAAACAACAAAGAAAAATATATTGGTAGCGACGAGAATTGGGAAAAAGCGGAGAATGCAATTATGCAAGCGGCTAAAGAAAGAGGTTTAAATACCGTTGTTGAAATTGGTGAAGCAGCCTTTTATGGTCCAAAACTCGATTTTATGGTAAAAGACGCCATCGGTCGGAAATGGCAATTGGGTACTATTCAGGTTGATTATAATTTACCCGAACGTTTTGAGCTAGAATATACAGGCAGTGATAATCAAAAACATCGACCAATTATGATTCATAGAGCTCCTTTTGGATCTATGGAACGTTTTGTTGCCGTGTTAATTGAGCATACTGCTGGAAACTTTCCATTGTGGTTAACTCCAGAACAAGCGATTATTTTGCCTATTAGCGAGAAATATCTAGATTACGCTGAAAAGGTAAAAAAACAATTAGATTTGTTAGATATTCGCTGTACTATTGATGATCGGAACGAAAAAGCAGGAAAGAAAATTAGAGATGCTGAAATGAAAAAAATACCTTTTATGCTCATTGTTGGTGAAAAAGAAGAGGCAGAAAATACAGTTTCGGTAAGAAAACACACCGAAGGTGACCAAGGTATGATGAAAATTGATATATTTGCAAAAGTTATCAATGATGAAATAGAATTATTATTATCAAATAGTCAATAAATTATAAACTAAAAAGAAAGGAAAGAGAGCTATAGCAGCAATGATTCAAAGACAGGGCTTTCACAGAAACGCACCTAGAGTAAAGGAGCAGCCCCATAAAATTAACGGACTCATCACCGCACCTGTTGTTAGGGTTGTTGTTGATGGAGATCCAAGCATCATGAATCTTAAAGATGCTTTAGATTTGGCAAACAGTCAAGAGTTGGATTTAGTAGAAATATCTCCTACCGCAAATCCTCCAGTATGCAAAATTTTAAACTACCAAAAGTTTCTTTATGAACTAAAAAAGAAACAAAAGGAACTTAAAGCTAAAACAGCAAAAATTGTCGTTAAAGAAATTAGACTTGGACCAAATACCGACGATCATGACTTTAATTTCAAAGTAAACCATGCCATTAATTTTCTGAAAGATGGAAATAAGGTAAAAGTGGATGTCTTTTTTAGAGGTAGATCTATAATATATAAAGAACAAGGAGAAGTAAAATTATTGCAGTTTGCTCAAGCGTGTAGTGAATTTGGGAAACCAGAACAACTACCCAAGCTTGAAGGAAAACGAATGATAATGATTCTTACTCCTAAGAAATAAAGAAATTGATTTTTAACTACAATTTATAACCTTTTAATCAGACAAAAATGCCAAAAGTAAAAACCAAATCCGCTGCAAAGAAACGTTTTTCTTTCACCGGAACAGGTAAAGTAAAACGTAAACACGCTTACAAAAGCCATATCTTAACCAAAAAATCAACAAAACGTAAACGTAACTTAGGTTACTCTGCAATTGTTGATCCTACGGATTTGAGAAAAGTAAAACTTATGTTAGTCTGTTAGTTCGCTAACGGAGTCATTAACCCTTGTAAACAGCAGTCAAGAGTTGCTGTAATTTGCAACCGCTGTTACAAAAAATAAATGGAGATTAAATTATGCCAAGATCAGTAAATCATGTAGCCTCTAGAGCTAGAAGAAAAAAAATACTCAAACTTACTCGTGGTTACTTCGGAAAACGTAAAAACGTTTGGACAGTAGCTAAGAATACCTGGGAAAAAGGTCAACAATACGCTTATCGCGATAGAAAAACTAAAAAACGCAACTTTAGAAGTTTGTGGATTATTCGTATTAACGCTGGAGTTCGCCAATATGGAATGACTTATTCCGTATTTATCGGAAAATTAGCTAAACACGATATCTTATTAAACAGAAAAGTATTAGCCGACTTAGCGATGAATCAACCTGAAGCCTTTAAAGCAATCGTTGATAAAGTAAAGTAGAATTGTGATTTAAGTAGTTAAAAATCATAACAAAAGTCATCTGAAAAGATGACTTTTGTGCGTTTATACTGTTGGATTTGTCATTGTTATGCGATAACGAAAACATACCCTCAATCCAGATTTGGGGATTATGATAGTTTGTTTTTGTAGTCTTCGTAAGTAAATTCTTTTACCATAACAAACTCATCTTCTTGGGTCCAAATTCCTATAGATGGATGTTTTACACCATTAAAAAAGCTGGTCTTAACCATTGTGTAATGAATCATATCATCGAAAATAATTTGATCACCGGGTTCTAATGGTTCATCAAACGAATAATCTCCCATTCCCATAAAATCACCAGCCAAACAAGAATTCCCTCCCATTCTGTAAGTCGGTTTTCCCTCGATTGCATCTGTCGATTTTAAAATTTTTGGCTTATATGGCATCTCCAAGCAATCTGGCATGTGACAAGTAAATGATACATCGAGCATGGCTACGTTTATTCCTTTAGAATCAATAATATCCTGAACAGTGGAAACTAAAAACCCTGTTTGCCAACCAATTGCTTCACCAGGTTCTAATATTACCTGTTCTAAGTTGGGATATCTAGATTTAAAATCTTTAAGTATTTGAATCAAATGCTCAACGTCGTATCCTTCTCTAGTGATATGATGTCCGCCGCCCATGTTAAACCATTTACATTGCTTGATGAGATGCGAAAATCGCTTTTCAACTTCTACCAATGTCCGCTCTAAAACATACGAATCGTTTTCGCAAAGCACATGAAAATGAAGACCTTCAATGCCTTCTGGTAAGTGCTCTTCAAATTTATCAATGGTAATTCCTAACCGAGAACCTGCAATTGCTGGATTGTATAAGTCGGTTTCAACTTCCGAATATTCGGGATTTATCCGTAATCCAAATGATACTTTTTTCGGAAAAGATTTGGCTCGTTCTTTATATTGTTGCCATTGAGTTAATGAGTTAAAAGTAAAATGACTACTATATAACAATGTGTCTTCAAAATCTGAGCTCGAAATCACAGGACAATATGTGTGAGCATCTACGCCCATTTCTTCAAATATCAATTTAGCTTCATTGAGCGAACTTGCCGTGGCTCCAGATAAAAATTGACCAACCAATGGAAATGTACTCCACATTGAATAGCCTTTTAATGCGCAAATAATTTTTACTCCGGCTTCTTTTTGAACTAAATCTAAGATTTCTAAATTCACTCGAAGTGATTGCTCGTCGAGAACATAACAGGGTGATGGGATGGCATTAAAATCAATACTCATACTTGTTTTTTTGACAAAGATAAATAATCTTATCGACTTTTATTTTGTATCTGACGATAATTCAACGTTTGAATCGCTTGAATTTTAAGAAAATATCAATAATACCCTTTTTCTAATTATTGAAATTGTGGAACATTGCTTAGTTCTAAACTAAATCAAGTAAATTGGTTATTTTGTTATTGATTATTCTGATAGAATTTCGGTTTATAATAGGACTATTCATACAATATTTTGAAGGAAAACGAGTTTTTTACATAGTGAATCAAAAAAAATGTTAAATTTGCACCATGATTACTACTATTAAAATGATTTCAAATAATTATATCTTATCAATAGTATTGGTAATTTGCTTGTTGGTTGTTAGTTCTTGTTCTGAAGGAAGTAAAGATCAAAGTTTGAGAGAACAAACAATCAAAGAATTAAAATTGCCTGCAACTATAAGCTTTTTGGATACGGATACTTCAAATATTGAGTTTTTAAACCAAGAATTATGCAATCAACTAAATTCTATAAACAAATCGCAGCATCAGAATGCATCAAAAATAAATTTTAATTACCAAGAAAAATGGAATATTGGATACAGAATAAAATCCGATAAAGATTTTGACATCATGGTTGTTGAACAAGGGAAAGATTCAAAAGTTAAATGTTTGATTACCATCAGCAAGCAAAAGCCAGTGCGAATAATCTCGTCTATAATTGTTGCTTTGGATAATTATAAAGAAGCTAAAGGCGTTTTAGAAGCAGAAAATTGGACTTCAGAAATTTCACCAGATTTAGTAGTTAAGGTCAATAAGCATTACGAAAAGATTTTGAATGATGATGAAGTTGAATCTAAAGGAGCTAATGTTGCTAATAATCAGGACTTATATAAAATTTTAGCTGATGGCAAGATCGAAATTGTATCCAAAAATGAAGCTTCTAAGCAGGATTCCATCATTTTGAAAAAATATAGTACAGTAATTATCTTTATGAATAAACCGACTGATGAAGCTCCTCAATTGAGCGAAGATTGGTTGCTATTCAATACCGAAGTAGAAAATTTTTGCACCTCCTCAGGAATTCAAGCTCAATACTGTTATGACAATTTTGAGAATGTTGCAATTCTTAATATAAAGAAAAAACAAATAGCAAAGATCAATATCCAGAAATTCGTCGACCAATATGGTTCAGGATATCTTTTAACCAGCGACGATACCCAACCGCTGTATGTTCCTTTTGGACCATCGGAGGAGACAATTAAATATATTCGTCAATATTTTCAGATTGTAACGGAGTAATTAAGAAAAATATTTGCTATACTTTTTGTTAGGATTTGAGCAATCAAATTGAGCTTTCATCTGCTTTATTGAAAATATTTTCTTTTATACTGATTTTCATTTTGCTCCAATCAAAAAACTTGTTTTGTATTTATATTTTCAACACTTTTTGCCCCGTCCCTAAATGGTGAAGTATTGAAAATCAAAGCTTTGAATGTGTTTTCTCACATGATTTTTTAGCAATTTACTTTCTCTTAAACAAGTAACTAAACCGCACAACTTTTAACTTTATAGATCCCGTAAAACTAGAAATCTCTGATTTCATAGTATTACGAGGATGCACGAATTATTACAAAATCATAGATTTTTATAATTCGGCACTTTCCACTTTATAGCCTTTTGACTTTATTAACTTTACAACTCACTTAACCACACTTACACTTCCCTTATATTCTTTTACTTCCTGCTTTGGGTTGGTTGAAGTTAACGTGTAAAAATAAACGCCATCGGCAACTTCCGAAGCGGGCCAGTTGTTTTGATAGTCCTTGCTTTCGAATATTTGGTTGCCCCAACGATTGAATATATTCAGTTTCAAATTGTAAAACTTTCCATTTTCTATAACAAATTTATCGTTTATTCCATCTCCGTTGGGCGAAATTACATTTGGAATTTTAATATCGGGATAATATGTTTCGTAACAATGTGCATCTACGGTTATGGTTACTGTGTCTCTGGTTTCGTCGAATTTAAAGTCTTTTTGCACCAATATGTAGCTTGTGGTTTGGGTGGGACTAACTGTAATTTGAGCTGAGGTATCCAATAAGGTCCCTTGTTCGTCGTACCACCAGTATAAATATTCATTACGTCGTGGTGTACCTATTCTTACACTGTTTCCGGGTTTTAGACAAGTGTCGTTTCCTGCATTGGTATTATATACAGGCGCATCGCATGGGTATACAGCCACGTCGTCGATTAAGTAATAACTCTCGATATCGGTCGAATCTATTTCATTAAGTAAACTGCCTAATATAAACACTGTAACCGAATCGTCAGGCACAAAACTGGTGATATGTATCCATTGTTCGTTGCCTTGTGCCATAAAACTTCCTTCAACTTTCACCCATGTTGTCGTATCATTTAAAACCGGTCCATGGTAATTAATTTGTGGATTAAGTTGGAATAAAGTTGTAAAACCAGGAGATGGATAAATTGTTGAATCAGGAGAAATCAATGCACTAATTTTATTAGTTGCAAAATTTAAAGTATTTATATTATTAACAAAAACATCTTGGTGTGTGCCAAAATATTTAATAAAAAAAGAAACATTATAGCATTTATTTGGAATTAAAGATGATTTAAATTTCCCAGTTACTGCTTCTCTGTAATTTGAAACCCCACCTCCTGCGATTGAAGTGTAATAGAGAAGCAAACCAGCCTCCCCACATCCAGTACGAGTATCAAATGCATGAGCCCAAAATAATGCAAGAATAGGATCAATATTTATATCATCTAATATGCAACAATTTATATATTCATCATGTTCTCCATACTCACAACCACCGCTCCAATAATTTGCATAACTGATTTGTCTAAAATTATTCGGACAAACTTCATACTCTTCAAAACTGGGGTTTCTTACCAAATTTTGAGCAGTACAAAAATTAGCAATTGTGAAAAATATAAAGATCATTATTATTTTCATTGAAAAAATATAAAAAATAACAGAAAGCCCTGTTTGGGCTTTCTGTTATAAAAATACAATAATAATTATTTAATTACGAGTTTTTCTGATGTAATAATTGATAAATCTTTGTCTACTAAGGTGATAAAATAGATGCCTTTGGTTAATTTGGAGGTGTTGAGCGTCAACAAAGAAGAATCCGAAGAATTGGCCATTTTTATCAATTCGCGTCCTTGAAGGTCGTAAATTATAGCGTAAGCCACTTCGGAAGCGCCATTAACAATAACTTGTTCACGGGCTGGATTTGGGTAAATGGCTATTTCGTTATTATGAATACCAATAGGTTTAATGATATTTTTTGGTCTCACCGATTCGGTACGATAAACCCGATTGAGCATCACCCATGCAGTGAAGACGCCATAACCACCTTGTATATGGGGTTGGTTGGAATTCTGATTTATATATTGATTCATGATTTTTGCTTTGGTTTTACAAAGATAGCTTTATTATTCGATTTTCTTCATTTGCCCCAACCCTCCCGCTTATAGCGGGATAAATTCTGGGAGTGAAGAAAATCTTGTTGTTCATTATTTGTGAATTTTTACTTTACAATTCACTTAACCACACTTACACTTCCCTTATACTCTTTTACTTCCTGCTTTGGGTTGGTTGAAGTTAACGTGTAAAAATAAACGCCATCGGCAACTTCCGAAGCGGGCCAGTTGTTTTGATAGTCCTTGCTTTCGAATATTTGGTTGCCCCAACGATTGAATATATTCAGTTTCAAATTGTAAAACTTTCCATTTTCTATAACAAATTTATCGTTTATACCATCTCCGTTGGGCGAAATTACATTTGGAATTTTAATCACTGGATAAATTGTTTCGTAACAATGTGCATCTACGGTTATAGTTACTGTGTCTCTGGTTTCGTCGAATTTAAAGTCTTTTTGTGCCAATATGTAACTTGTGGTTTGGTTGGGACTAACTGTAATTTGAGCTGAGGTATCCAATAAGTTCCCTTGTTCGTCGTACCACCAGTATAAATATTCATTACGTCGTGGTGTACCTATTCTTACACTGTTTCCGGGTTTTAGACAAGTGTCGTTACCTGCGTTAGCCACATACACAGGCGCATCGCACGGAAAAACTGATACATCATCAATGAGGTAATAACTCGGCATATATGAGGAATCTACCTGATTTAAAAGACTTGGTAACATATAAACTGTAACCGAATCATCAGGTACAAAACTGGTGATATGTATCCACTGCTCATTACCTTGTGCTATAAAACTGCCTTCTATCTTTACCCAACTTGAAGTATCGTTTAAAACTTGACCGTGGTAATTGATTTGTGGATGATATTGGAATAAATCGGTAAAACCTGGTGTTGGGTAAATTATTGAATCAGGAGAAAGTAATGCACTTACTCTGTTCGTTGCAAAATTAAGCGAATTTGTGTTATTTGTATATATATCTAGATAATATCCAAAAAATCTAATATTAAAAATAACAGAATAACATTTACTTGGTTCTAAATTCGTTATTAATTTTGAAGATAATGCCTCACGACAATCTGAAATTGTTACTCCTGAATTTGAAGTTAAGTATAGTAAAAGTCCAGATTCTCCAAATCCTGTACGAGCCAGTAAAGAGTGAGACCAAAAAGAAATTAGAAACGGATCTATATTGGGATTATCTAAAGTACAAGTGTTAAAAAAATCAGTGCTTGTGCCATACTCGCAACCTGCTTTCCAGAAATTTGCAAAACTAATTTGATTAAAATTGTTTGGGCAAATGCTAAACTCTTCAAAACCAGGATTTCTTACCAAATTTTGAGCAAAACAAAAATTTACAAGAGTGAGCAAAAATAGTATGGTTAATCTTTTCATTGATTAAACTTATATAAATAACAGAAAGCCCTGACTGGACTTTCTGTTATGAAAAAATAAAAATTTATTCAATTACCAGTTTTTCTGAAGTGATAACAGATAAATCTTTGTTTATTAATGTAATAAAATAGATACCTTTAGTCAACTTGGAAGTATTTAGCACCAACAATGATAAACCCGAAACATTTGTTGTTTTTGTCAATTCACGTCCTTGCAGGTCATAAATCATCGCATAAGCCACATCCGTAGCACCATTAATCGTAACTTGTTCGTGGGCAGGATTCGGATAAATGGATACTCCATTGCTCGCAATAGTTGAAAATGGTTTTATAATACTTTTAGGTTTCACCGATTCGGTGCGATAAACCCGATTGAGCATCACCCAAGCAGTAAAGACCCCGTAACCACCTTGAATGTGCGGTTGGGTTGCAATTTGGAGCAATGTGGTACGTTCATCATCAGTTAGTTCAAAACGACCTTTTGCCCAACTTTGCAGATAAATAGTATTGGCAATTTGATGATTTCGCTCAATAAGATTTGTAGGTAAAATATTACTATTTTCTTGTATAGCTTCATCTATTCTGTTTTCAGAAATTAATTTATTTACTTTGTAAAACTGACGGATAGAAGTGGTTTGAATTGGATTAAAAGGAACACTTGTGCTTTCCGCAGCATCTAAAACCAAATTATCCAATTGTGTATTATTGTAATAGTCGGTAGCTTGATAATATTGGTTCTCTTCGGTATCTAATATATAGTTTTCTAATAAAGGAGAATAGTTAACTTCATTATTATTTATTATCGGACTATTGCCTCCAACATATGGAATCCAAATTACACCATCGTAACTAGCGCAAGCTTGTGGTAATGGATTAGTAATAGCAGGAGCAATAAATGGTCCCGTAACAGAGTATTCAGCGGGATTAGATAATAATGTATAGGTTGAAGAAACTCCTGCATCATAAGTCCAAGTAGTAGTTGTTGCCACAGAACCTTGCACTCTATAACGACCAGTTACAAAAGGATACGTCCATGAATTTCGGTTAACCCATCTCAGTGATGGGGAAGAATTTCCTTGGTTTCCGATAGTTGCATTCTCAAGTCGAACACCATAATAATTATTATTCATACTGTTGCTTTTTATTGGAGAAGTCGAACATAACCCATTAAATCTAATACCCATACCCAAATTTGTAATGATATTGTTGCAAAGGCCAGTTCTAGGTGAAGCAATTACAAAAATTCCATTCAATTTAAGACCTTGGGATTCGCTTGCTACCGTATAAGTTGGAGTATTAATTATATTGTCTTCAATATAAGTATTATCACCATATACAATATAAATTCCAGTATAAAAATTCGCACCTACAATATCATAACTACCAAAAGTAATGGTGTTGGCATAGATGTATGGAATCTGACGCTCGTAACCCGGAGGTCCTGTAGGTATTATACTACGACCTTTTACATTCATTAATAGTATGCCATTTTTAAAAGTTCCTGTAATATTGTTTTTACGAAAAGTAGCACCGTAACATTCCTGTAAAGTTGCATTATTGGCTGTAAGACCATTTGTAACATTGTAAATACTATTGCTATCTACAACCAGACGAGTATTCATAAAATCATTAATGAGCAACCCATTAATAGAGTTTTGAATTCTGTTTTTAGTAAAATCAATGTTGCGGTATTTATTGAACAAAATTTCAGTTGCTGATACTGCGCAAGTAGTAAATGTATCGCATAATACTTTGATATTTGCTGCATTCTGTTGAGTAATACCTTTATTGCAGTTACTAAATAAATTGGTGTAAATATTATTACTATAATTAGTTCCACCTATAACAACAGATTTTATTGTAGCATCGGTAGTTCCAACTACATTAATGCCAGTACCAAATCCATTATTTGTTATCGGCATATTTATGAAATTGTTGTTATATATATTTGCATTTGAATTGCCAATAATAACACCAAAACTGGTATAACTAAACTTGTTTTTTGTGGCTTTATTAATATCGCCCACTTGAACGGCAGTTGTATTTTCGATATTAATACCAGCATATCCTCTAAAAGTTGTAAGAGGCGCAATTAAGTTTCGAGGTGTTACACCAGTTCCATCAGTAGTACAATAGAATTTACAGTTAGATACAATTAATGGACTAGGTACAGTAGAGTTGAGTACTTTAATGCCATAATTATTTAGATTAAACAAAGTATTCGACGCCGAAACATATCCACCATTTTCAGACACAATTGCATTTTGAGCATCTTGAATTGTTGATGATTGTGTATTTAAATTTGAATGGGGACTTTTATTATAAATACCATCCCACATATAATTACAACCCGCTTTAACGGTGGAATAGTTAATATTAAAAGTTGATGGCGATTTAATTAAGATTTTTGCTTCGGGTGACATATTAAATATCGCATTTGAAAAAGTTACCGATCCATCGATAGTTATTGTTCCGTTTAAATAATATGTACCATAGTTAATGTTTGTTGTTATAGTATCATCACTAAAAATTGTTGCTGTCCCAGATGAATCTTTACAACATTTCCAAATGTTTATACTTGTGCTACATAATCCATCATTTAACACAAGAGTATCAGGTTGCCCAGAAGTCATTGCATTGTCGTGCCAATTAATAATTATAGTATTGTTGTTGCTTGAAATAATAGTACCAGCTGTTGAGGGTTTAATTGTCCAATTGCATATAGTGCCAGGCAAATTATTAATTGGAGAGTATGTTGCAATTGAATCACATGTATTTCTATTGCCTAAAATTTCAAGTGTATTTTGCAATCCAGCAGTTGTTATAATCCTTGTTTGTGTGATACTTGCGATTGCTGGTGAATTATAAATTCTATAAAATATTGTAGCAGTAACTGTGTACGAACCTTCAACACTAAAGCTATGTGAACATATTGATTCTCCCTGTGTAATAACATTTGAGGTACCATCACCAAAATTCCAAACAACATGATCAATTGTATGACATCCATCCAAAACACCTCTAAAACTCATGACGGGTTTGCAATAGGAAGTTAAAATTTGCGCAGTAGGTTTTGATGTAACGTGAATATTGTCAATATCTACCCAAGTAGCAGTGTTGCGTTTAGATGTTTGAAAAGGTAATGCAAATAAAACAAAATCGCCAGCTTGATTAATTGTAAATTCACTTGTTGCATAATCCCAATCTAAATTGTTTACATTTTGAATATCTAAAGCATTAAAATCTGCATTTAAAAAATTTCCAGTTATTACATTCGGAGGGTTTACAATATTAGGCATTATTTTAACAAGTAAATGATCACATCCAATCAAAGAAAATTCGTTTCTTCGATAAGCCATACTAACATCATAAACACCAGAAGGTAAATATACATTTTGGAAAATCATTTCATTCGTAGCTAATTGTGATAAATCTGTAGTATCTGTTAAGGCAGTCCACATAAATGCATATCCATTATCTTGAGCTCCCATAGCATTAGTCGCTTGTGGGCTACAATATCGAGTAAATATTGTACGCCACCTGCATATCATTCCTGGAAAATTAAATGGATTCGTGCTTAAATTTGGTTCCATGTGATCAAAATTACCATTCAATAAATAGTCACATGGAGTTGAATCACATAGTGTGAATATTTGCTTTCCAGTAAAACTAGAAAAAAAGTTGAATTCATTAGTATCTCTATCAAATTTGGTTTTAACATAATACCTAACCCCAGTAGCCATATTGTTGAATGTTACAGCCATTGTGTCCTGTGATATTAAATTTAGAGAATTACAAACGCCTTGATAAAAACTAATAATTGGAGACTCATGCATTGTCAAACTATCTTTGACATAAGCATAAAATTTATAATTTTGTGTAGAGTCTCCAATAAAAGTAAACCAGTATGAACTACTTGTGCAAAATCTAGTAATTTCCTGTGTGTTTGTACTCGGGGTATCATTTTCTGCAGTATTGCACGTGCTTTGTCCTTTTCCCACAAACGGCAGAAAAAGGGTTGTTAGAATTAAAGCAATTATTAATTGCTTTGCGTTTTGGTGGTTTCGTGGGGTTTGGTGTGGATTTTCACACAGAGGGTTTGTTTTTTTCATTTTTCTTTTGGTGTTCGTTAATACTGATTTTAAATTATCGCTGTAAATATAATACATTTTTATCAAATATCAATGTTGTTTACAAATAAAATATAAATAAATATATTTGCAACTTTTCAACGTTTTAAAACACCTTAATTAGCTCTGTTGATAGGTATTTGTATAAATTTTAAAAAGAAGAATTTGTTTGACTTTGACCTTTAAACAGTCTGATTATTAACATATATTTAATATATAATGTTGATCTCTGAGGGTTTTTGTAAATGTTTAGAATGATTTTTAGGTAAGAAAAGCTCGCTTTTCTTACCTATTCTCCACAGTTTTGACAAATATCTATCGCTGATTTATTTTGATGCACTCTGTTTCGAAATTCGCGTGCATTTATAGAACGATAGGCTTCAAAGATTGAAGATGTACTCATTGAATTATATGGGTATTTGGCATCTTTGTCGTAGCAGCAGGGCAGTATGTTGCCATCCCAAGTAATTACTATTGTCGACCATAATCGTTTACAGCCTTTCGAATTATTTTGTTTTAAATGCCAACCTTTTTCTTCGGAATATCGATACCTCGTTAATTGGCTGTTTTTTGGCAATAGACAATCTTTTTTATTGGGATTGTAAAATTGTGCTTTTTTAAATTCAACGATATTTGCACCATTCAATAGAACAAGATTTTGAATTTTGTCTATGCTATCCTCGGTGGTTTTTAAAAGCAAAACTTGCGCAATAATGATGGGGGTTTTAGATTTTGATTGTTTTTTCTGCTGAGATAATTCTTTCAATCCATCAATTACTTTTATAAATACACCACCAACTCTGTATTTTTCGTAATCCTCCTGATTGGCTCCGTCAATCGATATTATCAGTTTGTCGAGTTTCGATGAAATTAATGTTTGAGCATTTTTTTGGGTTATAAAATGTCCATTTGTAGAGGTAAATACAAACATTTTCTTCGATTTTGCATACGCAATCATATCCCCAATTCGAGGATGAATTAATGGTTCTCCTTGAAAATATAGATTGATGTAAAATGAATATTTGCTTACTTGATCAATAATGGTTTTAAATAGTTCTAACGACATTTGTCCAGAAGGTCGCTGGAGCATTCCGGTTCCAGATGGACATTCAACACAGTGAAGATTACATTGAGAGGTTGGCTCGATAGAAATTGCATACGGAAATCCCCAAAGAATTGGTTTTGACCAAACTTTTGAACAAATCCAACTCAGCGCTAATTTTATCAAATTTATAAATCGATAAAAGGTAAAGCAGGATATCAAGAGACGCAGTTCTGTGAACGAGCTTTTATTCATAAATATTAATCTTTACCCATCGAATTGGTAAGCTTCTGAACGATAGGGTATTTATAAAAAAACTCACGAGCCAATATTCGAAGAAATGAGTAGGTAGGAATTGCTAAAATCATACCTGCAATACCTGCAATTGTCCCTGCAACAATGATTACAAAAAATATTTCGAGTGGATGTGCATTTACGCTTTTAGCATAGATATTTGGTTGCATTACGGTTGCATCTAACAGGTTGACAAAAAAGAAGGTAGATAAAATCTTTATCACTAAAGGGATGAGTTCTGTGTTAAAATCCATCGGTAATCCACTAACAACTCCAACAAATAATCCAATCGCAGCTCCAATAAATGGACCTATATATGGAATTACATTTACAATTCCTCCTAAGAAGCCAATTAATAACGCATTTTGGACTCCTAAAATGGATAAAATTATTGCATATAAACCGCTAACAAGGCTGATGTCTAAAATCAACCCAAGAAAGTAACGGGTGAGTAATCGTTTGGTCGATTGAATAATGTGCTCAACTTCATTGTGGTAACTTTCGTGGACTAAGGCTATCAAAACCCGATAGAATATCCGATTATCTCGAAGGACAAAGAAGGTGACGAATGAGATAATAAATAAAGCTGCGAAAATGTTGGTTAGAAAATTCATGACATCCGAAAAGAGATCTGAAATTTTAAATTTCTCCAGAATTTTTGCCGAACCATCTTTAACTACTTCGCTCAGATTTTTAGATTTTTCAAGAAGTCCATTATCTTTTAATGTCGTTTCTAAATTCGAAATTGGGGCACTAAATGCACTGTCAATAGCAGTTGTGTCTAGCTTTGATAGCGTATTAACTTGTTTGGAGAGCACAGGAATCATAATTACAAAAAACATAACCACTACTGTCATCATTAAAAATAATATAATGCCAGCATTTAGCGTATGTGGAAGTCTAATTTTTCCAATTTTTATTTTATCAAGCAATGCTACAATAGGGGAACCTAGTAACGAAAGGATTAGGGCAATGAGAATGTAAAAAAAGATACTTGAAAAATACCATATAAATAATCCTGCAAACAAAAGTGGGATGATGGTGAAAATTTGTTTTCTGTAATTCATATTACTTTAATTTTTGATTTTGGATATGACGATTAGCGTCTCTTTCCGTTTTTTTCTGAAGGTTATTCTGTAATGCTTCGGTTAGATCAATGCCAGTTTGATTTGCCAAACAAATTATAACCCAAAGAACATCAGCTAATTCATCTGCTAAGTTATGCTTTTTATCTGAATCTTTAGAAGATTGTTCTCCATATTGTCTGGCAATTATTCTGGCCACTTCCCCTACCTCTTCGGTAAGAATTGCCATATTGGTGAGTTCATTAAAATATCGCACTCCATGAGTGTTAATCCATTCATCTACTGCTTTTTGTGCTTCAAAAATAGTCATTATTCTCTGTTTTTAGAATCAATAATTATAGTCACTGGACCATCATTAATAAGTGATACATCCATGTGTGCGCCGAATTCTCCGGTAACTGTTTTTTTGTGAGTTTCAATTCCAAGTTTTAATATAAACTCCTCATAAAGTGGAATTGCAAATTTGGGTTGCGATGCACGAATATAGGATGGACGATTTCCTTTTTTTGTACTAGCATACAGCGTAAATTGACTGATTATTAATACATCACCGTTAATATCTGTGATTGAGTTATTCATTACTTTTTGTTCGTCATCAAAAACTCTTAATTTTGAAATTTTCCCACATAACCAATCGATATCATTCGTTGAATCCCCATCCTCAATACCTAATAAAATCACAAAACCCATTCGAATTTTTCTAACTTCCAGATTGTTAATGGTCACCGAAGCCTCTTTTACTCTTTGGATTACTACTCTCATTATTTTAATTTATTTTTTGTTTATAGGTTTATATGTTTAAGGTTTATAGGGAGACCCAACATTTCAACCTATCAACTCAACAACCTATCAACACTTCAACTTTTTTGTTTATAGGTTTAAAGTTTATAAGTTTATAGGGAGACCCAACATTTCAATCCCGAAAAACAGTTCGCTAAAAGCGAAACGTCGTTTTTCGTGGATCCTCGAAAAATAAAAAAAATCAAAGATTTTTATTTTTCGGGATCGATCAACCCATCAACCCATCAACCCATCAACCCATCAACCCATCAACCCATCAACC
>JBAXTE010000001.1:0-201489 GCA_037130365.1 Bacteroidota bacterium | reverse complement strand
ATCATTTTTATACATATCTACTTCTTTTAGTGTAGACATTTTTCAGGACGACTCACAGATATAGATGAAAATTGGGGCATTAGCACTTGGGTGTATTCTTATAAACGCACTTATTCTTATGATGCAAATGGTAATTGTCTGATTTTATTATCTGAATATTGGCAAGGTGATGCGTGGGCGAATTATTCTAAATACACAAGAACATACGATGTCAATGGTAATGAACTGGCTTCTTTAAGTGAATGGTGGCAAAATAACGCATGGGTTAATTCTTACAAATATACTTACACATACAACGCCAATGGAAATATCCTAACTTCGTTAAAAGAGCTTTGGCAAAATAATTTATGGGTGAATACTGAGAAATCAACAAATACCTATGATTCAAATGGGAATAAACTAACTTCTTTGGGCGAAGACTGGCAAAATAATTCTTGGGTGAATTCCTGGAAAAGCTCAGATACGTATGATGTAAATGGTAATAATATGACTGCTTTAAGTGAAGAATGGGTTAATAATATATGGGTTAATAATAATAAACTCACATTTACATATAGTACTAATAATTATAAATTAACTGAATTAAAAGAAAGTTGGCAAAATAACATGTGGGTTGTAAAGAATAAAAGATCATGGATTTATGATACAAATGGCAATTCATTAATAGGTAAAGCAGAATATTGGAGTAATAATAGTTGGTTGAACAATATGTCCTTTTTGATCTTGTTTTGCAATGGTGTAAGTTTTAATAACTTTGGTCTTATTTATCGCTACGAAGCAAGTTTTAAATCGTTTAATGCACCTAATCGAATTGCTGAAAATTTTGTAACAGCAAAAATTTACCCCAATCCAGCTACAAACCAAATAACCATAGAAATACCACAAGTTTCAAAAGAAACTACGGTTGTAATTTATAATGTAAATGGGCAACAGGTCGTTGGTAAACAACTATCCGAAAGCAAAACACAAATAGATATAAATATTTTGCCAGCAGGGTTTTATATCGTTAAGGTCTTAAGTGATGATGATGTTTATACTAGTATATTAATTAAAAATTAAAAATTATGAAAACAAAGACTTTTCTTTTTATTAAAATTGCTTTATACTTTTTGCTTTTAAATGTGGGAATGTTAAAGGCACAATGGATCGTGCAACCAAGCGGAACAAACCGATGTTTAAATTCTGTTTATTTTATTGATACACTTGCTGGCTATGTTGTTGGTAATAATGGAGCAATTCTTAAAACTATTGATGGGGGTTTGGAGTGGAAGACTCAAATAAGTGGTACAAATGCTAATTTGCATTTTGTGTGTTTTTCTGATCTTAATACGGGTTACATTGTTGGCGATGGTGGAACAATTTTGAATACAACAAATGGTGGCGTAACTTGGGTTTCTCAAATAAGTAAAACGAATGAAAATCTACAATCGATTTACTTTACTGATATTAATACAGGTTATGTTGTTGGAGGGCATGGGGTAATTTTAAAAACAAACAATTCTGGTAAAGAATGGATTGTTATGTCAAAAAAAGAAAATATTTATTTTTCATCAAATTATTTTTTTAATGCTAATGTGGGTTACATTGTTGGATGGGGTGGTGGAATTTTAAGAACAAATAACGCTGGTATTACATTTTCAAAAATTCCAAGTGAAACCACAAAAGATTTACTATCAATTTGTTTTACTGATATTAATACAGGTTATATTGTTGGTGAGCATGGAACAATTTTAAAATCAAGCAATTCTGGAGTTACTTGGGTAAAAATATCAAATAAAATAATTAATGATTTATGGTCGATTTGCTTTACTGATACTCGTAATGGTTATATTGTAGGTGAATTTGGAATGATTTTAAAAACAACAGACAGTGGAACAACATGGGATATATTAGAAAGTGGCACTAGTGAAGTGTTAAAATTTATTTATTTTACTAATGCGAATATTGGCTACGCAGTTGGTACTAATGGATTAATTTTAAAAACAATAAATAGCGGAAATAATAAAACAAAAATATTAACAAAGTAAATTAAATAATCATGAAAACAAAAGCTTTGTTTTTAAATATAATGGCTTTATGCTTGTTGCTTTTTAATACAATAACGGTAAAAGCACAACCAAGTGCATTTAGTTTAGTTGCACCTTTAAACGGATCTTATGCAAGCACTTTACCCTATTTTGATTGGACAAATTCTACTGGAGCTACTTCCTACCAACTTTATGTCGATGGGGTTTTAAAAAAGAATAATGTTACAACAAGCTACTATCAATTAATTGCAGGAGAGGAATTAACACAAGGTATGCACACATGGAGTATTACAGCTGTTGGAACTGGAAATACACAATCGAATGAAACATGGAGTTTTATAGTGGATTCAAATCCACCAACAGCTTTCAATCTTGTTTCACCCGCCAATAACTTGTGGACAACCAGCTTGCAACCCACGTTATCATGGAGTTCTTCTAGTGATGTAAGTAGTGGAATGGCAAAATATCAACTTTGGATTGATGGTGCATTGAACAAGGATAATATCCCACTTGGAACTACTTCTACTACACCAACAATTGCCCTTTCGAATGGAAGTCATACATGGGAAATTCGAGCTATTGACAATGCTGGAAATGTAAGAAATTCAACGCAAAATTGGACGATAAAAATTGACAACCTAGCACCTCTTGGAAATTTACCCAGCACATGTATGTATTTTCGTTCTTATGACTCGTATGTGCAAGCTCCAAATTACGCATATTTTAATGGAAATTTTACTATAGAGTTTTGGTATTATCGCAAATTTAACTCTGTTGATGGCGGTGATGGTTTTTCATTTAACAAAAATGGGAAAGAAACATTAAAACTCTTGTTCACTAACGCAAATTGCTCTCCCAAAATAAGTATAGGTTATAATTATCAAGCAAACTCTTGTAGCAGCGTATTAGATGCAAATACGTATATTAACTCAAATGTATGGACGCATATAGCTTTTACACTTAATGGGACTATTGGTCGATTTTATATTAATGGGACATTAGTTAGTTCAAATAATAATATGTGCATACCTGGGAATGTTATTAGAGATTATTGTTTTCTTGGCAAAGATCACATGTTTATGGATGAATTTAGAATTTGGAATGTCGCAAGGTCACAATCTGAAATTTCAAATAATAAAGATAAATCTGTATTAGGCTGTACCCCTAATTTGGTTGCATATTGGCGATTTAACGAAGCTACTGGTACTGTTGTATATGATCAGAGTAATAATAATAATAATGGAACTTTTATTGCGGGCAATGGAGGCGGTTATGCAAACACATCATTGTCTGCATCATCTTCTTTGTGTAACTTGAAAATTCCCAATGATAATAATTATATTTCAAGAAATTCCCAATTATTTTCATGGACTTCTGCAAATGACACAGGAGTTGGTTTTCAGAAATATCAGTTATGGATTGATGGTTTATTAGCTATGGATAATTTATCTGATACATTATGCACTTTATCTAATTCTTTAAGTTCTGGTTCTCACGATTGGTTTGTAACTGGTTTTGATTCATTAGGAAATAATAGATCAAGCAATTGTTGTATTTTTATTGTAGATAATTCCAGACCCAATGCATTCAGTTTAACCACACCAACTAATAATCAAACTGTAAGCTTACCAACCCCAAATTTAACATGGCAGGCAACTACAGACAGCTCTGGTGGCAGTGGATTAAGCAAATATCAATTATGGATTAATGGAGCAAAAAACAGAGATAGTATTCCAATTTCGCAAACCACCGTTGCTCCGAGCAGTGCTTTACCCCAAGGTGTATATACGTGGTACATAAAAGCCTTTGACATGGTAGGTAATATTCGTCAATCAACCCAAACATGGACTTTTTATGTAGATTGGGAAGCTCCAACAGATTTTACCTTAATAGAGCCTTTTGATAATGCTACACTTACCAATTCTCGTCCATTGTTCAAATGGCATCCTTCATCGGACATTGGAAGTGGCTTGGATAAATATGAATTATGCATTTCAGGTCAAACACCAATTGTAATTTCACCCACCGATACTACCTATTTATTAACCTTTGACTTACCCAATAGCAATTACACGTGGTATGTAAAAGCGTATGATGTAGCAGGAGCTTTTACAAGTTCAAACACGCATAATTTAACTATTGCTGTTCCATTACCAACCCAAGCATCAACACCTACTGGGACTAATGAATTATGCTTAAATGCAGCAAATACTGATTTTACAACCACTGGTGCAACAAATGCTACTTCTTATATTTGGAGTATTACTCCCTCAGGAGCTGGCACTATCAGCGGAACGGGTTTAATAGGTACAGTAGATTGGAATAATACATATACTGGAATCGCTCTAATTATTGTAAAAGGGCATAATTTAGCTGGAGATGGAGTAATTTCGGCTTCAGATACTGTTACCATTTATCCAACAACTATAGCTGGTACTATAAGTGGGGGAGGTACAGTTTGTTTAGGTAATTCTACTGGAACACTTACGTTAACTGGACAAACAGGTAATATTCTTAAATGGCAAAAGAAATTAAATAATGGAATTTGGTCTGATATAAATAATACAATTTCAACTTATGGTGAAACACCATTAAGTGTTGGAGTGTGGAAATATAGAGCATTAGTTCAGAGTGGAGTTTGTACTTCCTTATTTTCGGATTCAGTAACGGTAAATATTATTGATATACCTGAAAGTGCTGGAACCATAAATGGTTTTGCAACGGTATGTCAAGGGCAAAATTCTGTAATTTATACAGTACCCACAATTACAAATGCAACATCATATATTTGGACATTGCCATCGGGTGCAACAGGAACAAGTTCAACCAACAGCATTACGGTAAATTATGGAACATCGGCAACCTCGGGTAATATTACCGTAAAAGCACATAACACCTGTGGTGATGGTTCAATATCAACACTTGGAATTACCGTAAATCCACTTCCAATAAGTGCAGGAACCATTAATGGTTTTGCAACAGTATGTCAAGGGCAAAACTCTGTAATTTATTCAGTTCCCACAATTACAAATGCAACATCATATATTTGGACATTGCCATCGGGTGCAACAGGAACAAGCTCAACCAATAGCATTACCGTAAATTATGGCACATCAGCAATTTCAGGAGATATAACTGTAAAAGGACATAATACATGTGGCGATGGTTCATTATCAACATTGGCAATAACTGTTAATCCTTTACCAGATAATTCTAGTGTAATTTCAGGGCTAACAGAAGTGTGCTTCGGACAAAATTCTGTTATTTACACAGTGCCTACAATAGATAATGCAACATCATATATTTGGACATTGCCTTCTGGAGCAACAGGTACAAGTTCAACCAACAGCATTACCGTAAGTTATGGCACATCAGCAATTTCTGGAGACATTACAGTAAAAGGACATAATACATGTGGTGATGGTTCAATATCAACACTTGGAATTATAGTAAACTCATTACCGATAACTGCAGGAACCATAAATGGTCTATCAACGTTATGTCAGGGTGAAAATTCCGTAATATACACTATCCCCACAATTACAAATGCGACATCATATATTTGGACATTGCCATCGGGCGCTACAGGAGCAAGTTCAACCAATAGTATTTCGGTAAGTTATGGAACATTGGCAATTTCTGGAGATATAACAGTAAAGGGACATAACACATGTGGTGATGGTTTAATATCAACACTTGGAATTACAGTAAATCCACTTCCAACAAGTGCAAGTACTATAAACGGTTTAACAACGGTATGTCAGGGACAAAATTCTGTAATTTACATTGTGCCAACAATTACAAATGCAACATCTTATATCTGGACATTGCCATCGGGCGCAACAGGTACAAGTTCAACAAACAGCATTACGGTAAGTTATGGAACTTCGGCAATTTATGGAGACATTACAGTAAAAGGACATAACACTTGTGGCGATGGGATAACCAGCACTTTGCCAATTGTAGTTAATACAATACCAACAACACCTATTATTATACTAACAGGTAACAATGTATTACATTCAGATGCAACTATTGGTAACCAATGGTATAATCAATCGGGAATTATTAATGGAGCAATAAACCAAAATTATCCTGCAATATCAAATGGAGATTACTATGTAATAGTTACAACAAATGGCTGTAGTTCGGATACATCCAACACTATTCATATAATTAACACGGGAATCTCCTCTAATCAGGGGAACAAATCTATCCTTGTTTACCCAAATCCCGTTTCTAATGAATTAACGCTCGAAATAGAAGATAATACCAAACTAATCTATTTTGAAATATTAAATTCTATAGGTCAGGTAATTTTTAAAGGAGATTTATTAAATAAGACTACTGTCGAAACCTCAACCTTTGCCCCAGGAGTCTATTTAATCAAACTTGAAAACGGTGAACTACTAGAATTTAAAAAAATAATTAAAGAATAAATACCCGAATAAGCTGGCTCTTTAGTTGGATTTTTCAACGAAGAGTCGGCTTGTTTTAAGAGAAATATTTGGAATTTATAAACAAATACTAAATCACAAATTAATGAAAATAAAACAATTCTTTCAGCCTTACTCCTGCTTTTTTCAATGACAAGTTGCCAAAACAACGACAAAAAAGTGGAGAATTTGTTAAAATAAAACTACTTGGAGGAAAAGAAGGATATATTAATAAAATTAGTGTTGTTGAATAGTGAATAATAGAATGCAAGTATAGGTTCCATTCCAGTAATAAGAGGTGCTTCTTTTCATCAAAGAAGCACCTCTTATTCTTAGTGATTTTAAGGAAATTGTCTTCGATAAATTTATTACAAAATGCAAAATCTCAACATTGAAATATGATTTTATCATCAAATTCACAAAAGAAGTATCTTTGCAATCAAAAAAAAATACTGAAATGAAACAATTTGCTATAATCGTGATGTGTTCTTCGTTGTTTCTGCTTTCGTGCAGAGACGAGGAGTGCGATAAAAACAGAAAAATTCGCATTAACGCGATGGTGGTTGCGCTCAACCACGCCTATTCGGATACCACCGCTGTGCGAGAATATGCCGAAAAATCAATCGATGCAATCATCGACAAATACGGTTGTGAAAGTTTAAAAAAACCGAATTTACCAGCAGATCAACAAAAAGAACTTCTAAAAAAGGTTGAAGAAGAAAACAAGGAGTTAATTGAAAAACTCGAAAATAGTCGCCGATAAAATATTCAATATTATACCGTACATCAATGCTTTTTAAATAGTTGCTACTTAGCCCTGAAAGGGCGTAATAATTAAAAAGAATGGGTCAATCTCTTGTAAAAAATTACATTCACATCGTGTTTAGCACCAAACATCGCCAAACACTAATTAATCCTCCATTTGATTTGGAGTTATATAGTTATTTAGGTGCAATTTGCAAGAATTTGGAATGCTTCCCTGTTAAAATTGGTGGCTATAAAAACCACGTACACATTCTATGTATGCTTTCTAAAAAAATTACATTGATGAAGTTATTAGAAGAATTAAAAGCTCATTCATCAAAATGGATGAAAACAAAGGATGAATCATTAAAGAATTTTTACTGGCAAGATGGATATGGTGCATTTTCTGTAAATCCTAATGACGTTGATATTGTGATTGCATATATTGAAAATCAGTATGAACATCATCATAAAAAAACATTTGAAGATGAATATAGGGCCTTTTTAAAAAAGTATTTGGTTGAATTTGATGAAAAATATGTGTGGGATTAATTATTCCGCCCTTTCAGGGCTCTTTTTCTTGGCGAAGCCAAGATACAGGGCTTCACCCTGTATTAATATCTTCCGCCCTTTCAGGGCTAAAGAAGAGATGAAAATCAGCCCTGAAAGGGCGAAATACCCAAAGCGATGGACAAAGTCCATCGCTAGAAAACGAAGAATCACGAGCCCTGAAAGGGCGGAAGAAGAGACGAGAACCAGCCTTGAAAGGGAGAACTTTCTAATAAAAGAGTGAAAGCCTATCGTTGGAAAACAAAGAATCACGGATCCCTGAAAAGGACTAATAATAGGACGTAAGCTCTTCGTAATGAACCCTGAAAGGGCGTAAGACTAAAAGATGGGCAGAAAGCCCATCGAATGAAAAAAAACAAAGAATCAGCCCTGAAAGGGCGTAATACCTAATCGATGGTTTGAAAAACTCGTCGAAAATTAAGAGAAAGTACTATAAAATGAATAAAGAATCCGTTAATATCCAGAAACCTATTTCATTACTTGCTCCGGCACGCTCGCTGGAAGCTGGAATTATCGCTATTAATCACGGTGCTGATGAAATTTATATTGGTGCTCCCAAATTTGGTGCCCGTCAAGCCGCTGGAAATTCGATAGAAGATATTGCGACCCTGATTCAATATGCCCACAAATTTAACGTGAAAGTTTTTGTGGCTCTCAACACGCTTTTATTTAACCGCGAGTTGGAAGAGGCAGAACTGTTAATTCATAAAATATATGAGGTTGGTGCCGATGCACTGATTATTCAGGATATGGGAATTTTGGAACTCAATCTTCCGCCCATTCCGCTACATGCGAGCACACAAGCCAACAATGTAGATCTTGCCCATATCCAATTCCTAGAAAGTGTGGGTTTCTCACGGGTGATTCTTGCCCGCGAACTCTCCATCGACGAAATAACCGCCATTCGAAAAAGCACTTCCATAGAGCTGGAAACCTTTGTTCATGGCTCACTGTGCGTGAGTTATAGCGGACAATGCTATCTAAGTCACAATATTGGCAACCGCAGTGCAAATCGTGGGGAATGTGCCCAACCTTGTCGCCTCAATTACAACTTAGAGGATGAAAAAGGAAAACTTCTCGTGGCCGACAAGCATCTCCTCTCGCTCCGAGATCTGAATCTTTCCGACTTCATTCCGCAGCTGATTTCGGCAGGAGTTTGCTCTCTGAAAATTGAGGGAAGGCTTAAAGACAACGCTTATGTGGCTAACGTGGTGAGTCATTACCGAAATTTAATCGATCAATTTATTCTCGAAAATCCAGAATATTGCAGAACCTCATCGGGAATTATATCCACTAACTTTACTCCAGATATAGACAAAACTTTTAATCGAAGATACAGTCAATATTTTATTGACAGTCGAAACGGTGACATCACAGCTCACAATAGTCCAAAATCTTTAGGAAAAGAGATTGGGGTGATTACCCGCACAACGCCCATTTATGCGGAAATTGATGCCATCGAACCGCTGAAAAATGGCGACGGAATCTGTTTCTTTACGGCCAAAGGCGAGCTTCAAGGCGCATATATCAACGATGTGGACGGAAACAAAATAATTCCGTCTAATGACTTGGATTGGGAAATAGGCACCGTTATTTACCGAAACTTAGACACTGCTTTCGAAAAGCAACTTCAGGCAGACAAAACCAAACGTCAAATTCCTTGTGCAATCATGGTTGAAGACAATATTGGAACCGTAGTCTTTACGGCAACCGACCTCGATAATACAGAAACTACCACTTTTGTCCTTACTGAAATTACCGAAGCGACCAATAAGGAACGCGCCAGAGATACTTACATTCAGCAGCTCAGTAAATCGGGAGCATCGCTATTTTCGGTGATTGAAGTGATGCTGAAAATTGAAATAATCCCATTTCTTTCTACTTCGCAAATCAACGAAATTCGACGTGCTTTGCTCGAACAGCTGGAAGAAAAACGCAATAAACTATACCTCAGGACAGAACAAACAATTGCCAAAAACGACATTCCATATCCTATCACTGAAATTGATTTCAACGGAAATATTTCCAACGAAAAGTCGAAAGAATTCTTCGAACGTCACGGAGCAGAAATGATGCGCTGGTCGCCCGAAAAGTGGGGATACAAGGGAAATGAAGCACTGATGACCACCAAATATTGTCTAAAGCACAGCATGGGCTGGTGTAAAGTTTATCAAAAGCCCACTTCAGCAGTACCCGACAAGCTTTTTCTAGTCCATGAAAACAAACGATTTAGGTTGGAGTTTGATTGCAAACAATGTGTGATGAAAGTGTATCTCTCGTGAAAAGATAGTTCGTGAGACGTGAAAAGAAGAGCGCGAAGCGGGTCTGAAAAGACATTTGACTACGTCGTCCTTCGGTTCGTGAGACGTGTGCCGAAAAAATAAAAAATCTATGATTTTGTGATTTTTCGAGCCCCGTAAACGAGGGTTAAAACATCCTCGAGAAAATATGAAATTGAAAATTTCTGTTTTCTCGGGAAAAATATTAACGCGAAGCGAGTTTGAAAAGACTTTTAGCTACGCTGAGCTCCACTTCGTTCCGGTTCGTGAAAGGTGAAAATTGAATAGCAAAGTGGATTTGAAAAGAGACATCTGGTGTGCCGAAAAAATAAAAATCTATGATTTTTTTGTATATTTGGTAAATATTATCAACGTAAATTATTAATTATGAAAAAGTTATTTGCAATTGTAATGGTAGCCTTGCTATGTTCTTGTCAACCAAAAACTGTTCAAAAGGACGGAGGAGTAATTATTGATCTCGAAATTGGAGATTCCCAAACCAGTCCTGCTGATATAGCCAAAACGGCGGATATTATTAAAAAAAGAGCAGAACTGTTTTGTACATCAAATCCAATTGTAATAATAAGTTCGAGAAATGTTCATATCGAAATGCCGTTGATTAATGACACAAATGTTTGCAAAACTTTGCTTTTTCAAAAGGGCGAATTTGAAATAATGGAGTCGTATGAAGCGCAAAAAGTATTGCCATATTTGGCAGAAATCAATACTAAATTAGTAGAAAATAAAAATTATGATTTGAAATTTCCATCCGATTCAACCAAAATAAAAGACAATCCACTCTTTAATCTTTTATCCATAAACGAAACAATGGTTGAAAACGGAGTACATCAAATCCAAACAGGACCCGCAGTTGGTCTTGTTCAAGAGTCGGACACGGCGCTTATGAATGCTATTTTTAACCATAAAGAGCTATCGATTTTGCTTCCTCGTGATTTAAAATTTAAATGGGCAAAAGAGCGTCGTAGTGAAGAAATTAGTCTTTTTATGCTAATAGCAACAAAAACAAGAGGAATATCGTCGCAAAAACTGATTACTTCGGATATGATAATGGATTCGAAAATTGATGATAGGGGAGGAAGACCTGAAATTATGATCACATTAAAACCTGAGTTTCATCAACGATGGGCACGAATAACGGGCGAAAACATTAGCCTTTCGCTTCCAATGCTTTTCGATAATAATGTAGTTTCTTATCCAACAGTTGCAGATGAAATTAAAGGTGGAAAATCCTCGATTTCGGGCAATTTTAGTGCTGAAGAAGCTAAAGCAATGGTTGCTATATTAAAGTTTGGAGTATTGCCAACAAAGGTGTCGGTAAAAAAGTTTTCAATTGTTTTTGTAAAATAGGTTTACACCACAAAAGAATCACTTGGGATTAATAGTCTCAAAGCAATTATCAGATTGTTGTTTGTTTCCATAATGATCTAAATAAAACTGATTTTTTCGGCAATACATAGTTTGGTGTGCATTTAAGATTTGACCAGTGCGAAACTCTCTTAAATCCATAAAAACATATCTCATAGCACAATCAGTAACTCCACATGCACATAAAGCATTATCAAATCCCTCAATAAATTTTTTGTCTGTTAGTCCCTGAGAACTAGCAACAGTAACCGGATGATCAACCCCAGCTGTATCGGTATATCTGCCAACTCCTTTTTTGTGATGATCGATTCCTAAACCATGACCAATTTCATGGATTGTTGTAACCAAATACATAATTTCGACAAGTTTCTCTTCTTGCTCATAACTTAATACCTTTTCGAATCTGATTTTTTCTCCACATTTTGGGCATCTTTGCATTCTTGAGGGTGTAAGTATTTTAAATGGACAACTCGGGTAGTTACTACACATGCTATAGCTTGGAGACATTGTGTGAATTGCTTTATTAAAAGCATCCTTCTTCTGATAAGCAATAAGTTCACATCTATCAATCGGAGTTGTTTTGTCGCTTAATCCAGTTTGGGAGAAGCAACTCTGTCCTGCAGATCCAGTACCACCGATATGGTCTGAATACATAAGAAATAGACAGTACTTTTTCTTTAATCTATAATCTTCAGGTGTGTTATAATTCATCCAACGATGCTTGTAATTATCTAGCGTTTTAGAGAGTTCGTCGGTGAATTCGCCAAAAGCATTTAAACTGAATTTTATTGTGTTAGATGGATGAAGAATTGCGTGCTCATTTCCAAGAATATGCCAATTAAGTTCAGCAGCATTGGATGGGGCGTAATAGGTTTCAAAAACTGTTTTTGTCTCGTCGAAAACAAAAACATCCTTAAAGTTAGGATCTGTCCGAATAAATTGATCTTTTCGTTGGACATTGTCTGGTTTTTTACAGAAATCTTTTTCGGAATAAAAACCTCTATATTCTTCAAATAAACTCCATCCATCGCCAGGATCGCCATTTTCTTTAAATTTTGGAAATTCATCAGAATCATCTGTTGGTGGAAGCGACTTATCGAATATTCCAACATCTTTTTCCCATTTGTCGGCAATTTTATTTTTATCCTCATCCTCGGGTAATACTAGCCCAAATTCATTATTATACTTGCTTAAAGCCTTTGTGTTTTTTATAACGGCATTGGCCGAAATTATCCCATAAGCAGCAAAATCATTATATTCAACGTCAACGGTAGCCTCTTTAACCATGTTGATTGTTCTTACATGAAAGCTGTCTATCTGTTCAATATTTGGATCACTTTGTTCTTTTGGGAACCACATATCTGCAGAAACATCTGGATTAACACCCTTTTCTTTTTTAGGATAATTAGTACAGACTCCAGGATGGCGAGAAACATTATTTAAGTAAAAATGTATAGAATCTTTAGGGTTGTCATCTTCTGAATTTAGAGTTGCTTTTACTTTTAATGCTTTATAATCGCTTGATTTTTTTGAAACAGGCAACCAATTATGGTAATCTTCTTCATTTTCTGTTGTTAAAAGGAGGTCGTTGATAAATTTTCCAAAAATTAATACTACATCACAATTTTCAATAGTTTCAGTAATTTCATTTGTCGATTTGTTTGTAGTAACTTGACGATACGAACCCTGAAGATTCATAGTTTTATATGGTAGCTTGTTTCTTATAAAGTTAAAAATCTGTGTAGTGTCAATTTTGAGGAGATTATATTCGGTAACGGTTTCATTACTCCCTTCCCTTTCTGGTTCAAATCGTTTAAAATAGGCAGCTCCGAGCTTCTTATAGGTTTCAGGTAAATCAGTACCATTAAGAAAAATTGCGGTAGTCAATGGTCCTCTTAGTTTGTAAAAATAATTATCTGAGGGGAAAAACTTGCATTTATAATCATTATCTGGATCTGGTTTTAACACATTTGCATTTAGTTTTAAATCTGGAATTAATCCCAAACCACCGCCAGCAAATACTTTTACAAAAAAATACCCTTTTTCGTCTTTTATACTCGAAATACTAACACTAACTCCTCTGTAACTATCCTCAACTTGTCCTTTTCCCGATATGTTGGTTAATAATACTGCATTTTCATTTGCGTGATCGCAAGGGTCTGCTCCCCAAATTTTTTGAGAATAAGATATATGACAGGGAAAACGTGGAACTTTTGCCCCAAAGGTCTCCGTTTCATTATAAGTACGCGTATAATTTTCACCATTTGCTATGTGAGGAAGTCGATGATTTGGGTATTTTACAAAATCATATTTTGGCAAATCTTGACTATTAAAGCTGAAAGCTAATTTTAGGGCGGTGTTAAAAGTTGTTTGCTCAATTGACTTTTCTGTGATTTTTCCATTAACCGTCTTGGTTATTGTAGTAGTTGTTTTACAGATTATACTTCCATCCGATATATTGGGGGTATCATATTGAAGTTGAGCATATTGATTAGAACAAAATACTGTAAAAATCATTAAAGTTAAAAGGTGCTTTTTCATTAAAGTAGATTGATTTACAAAAAATTACTAACAATACATTATTAACTCAGCAAATATACCTAAATTATTTTAATTAAATATAAGGATATTCTCCAACTCAGTTTCTTAAAGATGGAGAAATTTTAATTAAAAACACGCTGAAGCACTATTGAATTTCCTTTTTTGCAGAAATCAATAAAAAGATGGTTGTACTAGTAAATCTTATTATTGAATAGCTTACATTATAATATACAATCAAATTTCCAGATGTAGTAACCATTAAAAGGGTTCATCATAATTAATGAAGTTGAAAGAGTAAGTTTATAGTTAAAACCATGTTTAAAAAATATTTTCATCGGTATGCGCTATTGAAATATAAAGACCATTTTCATACATTAATTAGAATAAATTATTCGCTCCAAAAAGCTATATGAGTAATGATTTTATCTAATAAATTAATAATATATCGTGTTAGGAATATATTAACACGATTGTTGAAAAACTAGATGTGTTAAAAATATTTAAACCCTCTATTCCTAGATGTTTTTAATTATATTTGCAAAAAAATAATTGAATGCAAAAGAGGTTTCTTCTTCTTATTTTGATAGTTGTTTTTAACTTTGTGCAAAATTTTGCTGCCATTAGTTGTAAAAACGAATCAAAGATATATCCCTCAGAATCAGCAATATTATCAAATACATCTTCAATTTTTGCTTCACAAGGAATAGCAAATGATTTTGACAATCCATATCTTGCCGACAAAAAACAAAATAATGCTGTAGCACAAAATGAGCAAACATCATTATTGGAAAGTTTTGTTGTTAAGCTTAGGGCTAACGCAGTTTTATCTAAAAAAAACGCAATTTATATATTAATTGAAAATCTCAATCCAAATAGCCATAATAAGATGTGTTATTTATGTTGTAATGAGGCAAATTTTTTGATTAATTGTGTAATTAGGATTTGATTATATCAGTTCGAACAATATTTTCCTCGTTTTTTGGCAAACAATAATTATTTATGTTTTGAATTATTATAATTTTCTAGAAGGAGCTGTTTATCAACACATTTACGTTATTTAACCACAGAAAAGGGGACCGTATTAAACGACTTTTTATTAACTAATATTGATTTATATCGACATAAATCCAAATAATTTAAAATTTGTAAAAAAAAAATATTTATGATTGATTTAACTTGTAATTATTTAGGACTAAAATTAAAAAATCCAATCATTGTTGGCAGTTCGGGATTAACCTCTACCATCGAAAATATTAAAGCAATTACAGCACAAGGTGCTGGAGCAATTGTTTTAAAGTCAATTTTCGAAGAACAAATCAAGTTTGAAACGAATGCCATGCTTAATTCCACAGGAAATGGTATGAAATCGTGGCAAGACGCTTATGATGGGATCGTTAGCAAACAAGAGTACTATCACGACGAAGCTTTTGAGTACATGACAAATTATGCACAAGAGCACACGCTAAACCACTATTTGTCGTTTATTACCGAAGCAAAAAAAGTAACGGATATTCCAATTATTGCGAGTATTAATTGCGTAACACAATACGATTGGTCTTATTTTGCAAAACGAATTCAAGAAGCGGGTGCTGATGCAATTGAGTTAAATGTTTATTTGCTCCCATCGGATTTCAACATGACGAGCGAAATGTACGAACAAGTTTACCTCGATATCATTAAAGAGGTTAAAACCCACGTTTCTATTCCTATTTCGTTGAAAATTGGTCACTATTTCTCAAGTCTATCTGGATTTATTCAAAAACTCTCAAAAACAGGGATTGCTGGTCTTACCTTGTTCAACAGAGCTTACAATCCTGATATTGACATCGACACGTTGCAATTAAGCTCCACAAACGTATTTAGTACCGAATTAGAATATTCAAACACGTTACGCTGGGTTGCTATTTTAGCTGGAAAAACAGATTGTGACATTGCTGCATCCACAGGAATTCACGATTATAAAGCGGTGATAAAACAACTATTAGCGGGTGCTGATGCAGTTCAAATGGTTTCAGTTTTCTACAAAAAAGACTTTGAAATAATTTCACAAATAAAAGCTCAGATTGAAGCTTGGATGAAAGAGCATAATTACAACAGCATCCAAGATTTTAAAGGATTGCTTTCGCAAAAAGAGGCTAAGAATCCTTCATCATTCGAGCGTGTTCAATTTATCCGATTGTATACAAGTATAATTTAATAGATAAAAAATATTATGTCACACTCTGAACATCACGTTGAAAGACACTCATTAGCTGCAGGCATTGAGAAAGAGGTAGGCGTATTCGCACAAAAATGCTACCAGTGCGGTAAATGCTCTGCCGGTTGCCCTGTTTCGAATGAAATGGATTTGCCTCCAAATTATGTAATGCGGATGTTGCAAACCGAAAACCCACAAAATGATAAAAAAATTCTACAAGCACACTCCATCTGGCTTTGCGTTAGTTGCGAAATGTGCTTGAGCCGTTGCCCTTACGAAATTGATATTCCACAGGTAATGGATTTTTTACGCCAAACCTCAATTAAAGAGAAATTGGTAAATCCAAAAGCCCACAACATTATCAAATTCCACAAATCATTCTTAGACTCAATTCGACTTACCGGTCGATTATTTGAGTTTGGATTAATTGTAGATTTCAAAATGCGCTCATTTAAATTGATGCAAGATGTTATGCTTGCTCCAAAAATGGTTGCAAAAGGCAAACTACACTTTATTCCCGAAATGATTAAAGGAACAGGGAGTATTCGGAAAATATTTAAGAAAACAATAAACAAAGGAGTTTGATATTATGAAGATAGGCATATATCCTGGTTGCTCATTAACCGGCTCAGCTCGAGATTATAATCAATCGGTTGTTGAACTTTCCAAAGCATTTGATATCGAGTTTGCTGAAATTCCCGATTGGAATTGTTGTGGTGCAACGGCAGCTCATAACCTCAATAAAGAGTTATCACTAGCACTTCCCGCACGAATTATGGCATTAGCAGAAAAAAGTGGAATTACCGACTTGGTTGTTCCTTGTGCTGCTTGCTATAATCGATTGGTTTCTACACAACATGAGTTGAGTAAACACCCAGAGCTAAAAAATAAAATAAACGAAACCCTTGATGCAGAATATAAAGGAAACATAAAAATCCTTAACGTTCTTCAATGGTTAGATATCGCTATTATTCCAAAATTGGAAGAAAAAGTTAAACAACAATTTAACTATAAAGTAGCTTGTTATTATGGATGTTTATTGGTTCGTCCTGCTAAAATTTTAAATTACGACCGTGTTGAAGATCCACAAACAATGGATGTTATTATGGAAAAAATTGGAGCAACCTCCATCGATTTCCCATTTAAAACCGAATGTTGTGGTGCTGGACTTTCTGTTTCACGTACCGATGTTGTTGCAAATCTTTCTGGTAAAATCATCGAAGATGCTACACATCGTAAAGCAGACGCTATTATAGTAGCTTGTCCAATGTGTCACTCTAATTTAGATATGCGTCGGGAAGACATCAACAAACAATGGAAACAGAAGTTTGATATTCCTGTACTCTACGTTACTCAAGCAATTGGACTTGCTGTTGGTTTATCGGAAGAAAAACTTGGGTTAAAACGCCACTTTGTTGAGGTGAAACTACCTAAGGTTAATCAACCTATTTAATTTACCCTTTATACTGATTATAATTTTAAAAAGATATGTCAAGAATAGGTGTTTTTATATGTCATTGTGGCGAAAATATCAGTGCCACAGTAGATTGCGCTAAAGTTGCCGAAGCCATTGGTGAATTAGATCAAGTTGCTCTTTCAATGGATTACAAGTACATGTGCTCCGATCCTGGTCAAACTATAATAAAAGATGCAATTAAAGAGCATAACTTAGATGGAGTAGTTGTTGCAGCTTGTTCACCACGTATGCACGAGCCTACTTTCAGAAAAGCATGTTCCGAAGCAGGCTTAAATCCATATTTGTCTGAGATGGCTAACCTACGTGAGCATTGCTCCTGGGTTCACGAACGTAACGACTTAACTACAAAAAAAGCAATCGATATTGTTCGAACTCAAGTAGAAAAAGTTAAAAATAATCATGCACTTCAACCCATTAAAGTTCCTGTTACCAAAACCGCAATGGTTATTGGTGGAGGTATTGCTGGGATTCAAGCTGCATTAGATATTGCAAATACAGGGCATAAAGTTGTGATGATTGAGCGCTCACCATCCATTGGTGGACACATGTCGCAACTTTCGGAAACCTTCCCAACCCTCGACTGCTCGCAATGTATTCTTACTCCTCGTATGGTTGAGGTAGCTCAACATCCAAATATTACCCTTTATACTTATGCTGAAGTTGAAAGCGTAGATGGGTTTATTGGAAACTTCGTAGTTAAAGTACGAAAAAAATCGAAGAGCTTAGACGAAGGCTTATGCACAGGTTGTGGATTGTGTACTACAAAATGTCCTCAAAAGAAAATTCCAAACGAATTTGAAGAAGGTTTAGGAAATCGTACCGCTATTTATGTTCCATTTCCACAAGCGGTTCCAAATAAACCTGTTATCGATAAATTAAATTGTACATACTACCAAAAGGGAAAATGTAAAGTTTGTGAAATCGTTTGTCCTACAAAAGCTATTCGTTTCGATCAACCCGACGAAATTATCGAACTCCAAATTGGTGCAATCGTGGTTGCAACTGGTTTCGATATCAAACGAGCTGATTTCTTCCCAGAATATGGTTATGGAAAATATAAAGATGTAATCGATGGACTTCAATTTGAACGTTTAGCATCGGCATCTGGTCCTACTGGTGGCGAAATTCGCAGACCTTCGGATGGTGAAATCCCAAAAAATATCGTATTTGTAGCATGTGCTGGCTCTCGCGACCCTGCAAAAGGAATTTCATACTGCTCTAAAATATGCTGTATGTATACCGGAAAACATGCAATGCTATACAAACATAAAGTTCACGATGGAAATGCTCATGTTTTCTATATGGACATTCGTTCGGCAGGTAAAAACTATGATGAGTTTGTTCGTCGTGCCATCGAAGAAGATTATGTAAATTATATTCGTGGTAGAGTTTCTACTGTTTACGAAAGAGATGGCAAATTGATTGTTAAAGGCGTGGATACCTTATTAGGTGGACAACCTGTAGAAATCGTTGCCGATATGGTGGTTCTTGCAACTGCAAGTATTGCTAGTCCTGGTGCAGAAGAGTTGGCACAACGCCTCCACACTTCATACGATGGACATAAATTCTTTGCCGAAGCACATCCAAAACTAAAACCAGTAGAAACCAACACTGGAGGAATATTCTTAGCAGGTGCTTGTCAAAACCCAAAAGATATTCCAGATTCAGTATCCATGGCTTCTGGAGCTGCAGTTAAAGTTGCCGCACTATTCTCAAGCGATGAACTTACTCGTGAACCACTTGTGGCTGTAGTTAATCGCACTAATCCTCCATTGTTTTCAACCTGTGTGGGTTGTTTCTTGTGCCAATCTGTTTGTCCATATCAAGCTATCGAAAAAGAAGAAGTTGTGGCAAAAGATGGAACAATTATCAAAACAATGGCAAAAATCAACGAAGGACTTTGCCAAGGATGTGGAACTTGCGTTGCACTCTGCCGTTCGAAGTCTATTGATTTGCACGGATACACCAACCAACAGATTTATTCTGAAGTGGTTGCATTATTAAATGAGTATTAATTATCAAATTAATTGAGATATATGGAAGATTTTGAACCAAAAATTGTAGCATTTGTCTGCAATTGGTGTACTTACGCCGGTGCTGATTTAACCGGTACTAGTCGCATAAAATATTCTTCGAATGTTCGGATAATTCGCTTCCCCTGTACAGGACGAATTGACTTTTTACTCTTACTAAAATCGTTTGCTGAAGGTGCAGATGGAATTATTGTTTCGGGTTGCCACCCAAACGATTGCCATTATACTTCGGGTAATTTCCACGCAAAACGCAGATGGATTATGTTTAAAGAGTTAATGGATTTTATGGGTATCGATATGAATCGAATTACCTTTTCGTGGGTTTCGGCTGCTGAAGGCGCAAGATGGGCTGAGGTGGTAAATAGTACAGTTACAAAAGTACGCGAATTGGGACCTTACGTTGCATACAAAAACCTTGTAAGTAAATCTATTGAAGAGGAGGTTGGCAATGAGTAGTTTAGCAGAAAAAGCAAAAAGTTTGCTCGACAACAAATCAGTTGATGTTGTTATTGGCTATGGACTTGGAAAAACAGGTAAATCGAGACCAATTTTTATTACCGATGCTTCCAAAACCGCTGAATTAATCTATAATGAAAACTGCACTCAAAATTTAGCCGTTTATCTTACCAAAAAAGAGGTGAAGAAAATGGGCAAAATGGGTATTGTTGCTACTTTACCTGTTATGCGCAGTATTATGGTTCTGATTTCGGAATGCCAATTAAAAGCAGAAAATATTAAGGTAATTGGTATTGCAACCGATGGTTCACCTATCGATATTGATGATATTTCGGTAATGCAAGGGGTAATTGAAAAATCGGAATTGGGAAATCCTGCAAAATATCAAGAAAAGCTTGCAGAGCTCAATAAGATGACCCAAGCAGAACGATTTGAATATTGGCAAAATGAGTTGTCGAAATGCGTAAAATGTTACGCTTGTCGTCAAGCTTGTCCATTATGCTATTGCAACCAATGTGCTGTTGAAAGCAATCAACCACAATGGATTCCTGTAAAAGCAGACGCTCATGGCAACATGGATTGGCATATTCTTAGAGCAATGCACTTAGCTGGTCGTTGCATCAGTTGTGGCGAATGTGGTCGTGCTTGTCCACTCGATATTCCATGTCATCTTCTTACCATGCAAATGGTAAATCAATCAAATGCATATTTTGGTGGATATTCAGGAACTTCAGATAATATGGAGTCAGTTTTGTCCTCGTTTAAACCTAACGATAAAGAAAACTTTATTATTTAATATGGAAACGATTAAAAAAATAATTCGCCTTTCATCTTTGGAAAAATTATATCACAAATTATCCGAGACGAATAAGGTATATGCTCCTACTTTATCTGCAAATAATAAAGTTGAGTACAAATATAATCCTGATTATAAAGAGGTTAAATACGATCATATTCAATCTACATTATCGGTTAAAAATGTAGTTTTTCCAAAGGTCGAAAATCTTTTCAAATTTGAAAAGACGAAGTCAGAGAAAAAAATCATCGACATTGATATTGAAAAAATTCCATCGGTAGTTCTTTGGGGTTCACATCCATGCGATAATGCAGCTTATGACATCTTACAATCCATTTTCTGCTGGGAAATTAAAGATGAGTTTTTTGTAAAACGTCTCGAAAAACTAGTCGTTATTGGGTTATCATGCCATCAAAGTGATGAGTATTGTTTTTGTACATCTGTAGGTCTTTCTCCCGATTCAAAAGTAGGAAGTGATATTCTCCTTACAAAATTAAAAGGTGGTGATTACGTAGCTGAAATTTTAACCGAAAAGGGAAAAGCAGTTTATGATGCAAATACTTCACTTTTTGAAGATTATAAAGAAGAAGAGACACAAGTGGCTCAACTTAGCCAGTTGTTTAATCAAGAACAAGTAACCGAAAAATTAAAAGATGCTTTTGAACATCCATTCTGGGTAGCAAACTCTCTCAGATGTATTGGTTGTGGTGCTTGTGCTTTTGTTTGTCCAACTTGTGCTTGTTTCGATATTCAAGACGAAAGTCACGGAAAAGATGGAATTCGCTATCGCTCTTGGGATACCTGCGGTATTGGATTATTCACACTTCACACTTCAGGACACAATCCTCGCGAAGTACAAAGTCAACGATGGAGACAGCGTATTCTACATAAATTCTCATATATGCCTACAAACAACAAAACCATTGGTTGCGTTGGTTGCGGAAGATGCTCACGCGGTTGTCCTGTGGATATGAATATTGCTGAACAATTACAAGAGTTACAAAACATCTAAATTATTACATTTATGTGCAACAATATATATAAACCCTATCTAATGGAGATTGAGAACATCATAGAGGAAACTCCAGATGCAAGAACCTTCAGATTAAAGTTTAAAAATAAAGAAGAAGCTGACAATTTTAGTTTTAAAGCAGGTCAGTTTGGTGAATATTCAATTCTTGGCGAAGGCGAATCTACATTTTGTATCGCTTCGGCTCCAACTCGTAAGGATTACATCGAATGTACTTTCCGTCAAGCAGGTAGAGTTACCAATGCTCTTGCTAAACTTGAAATTGGGGACACCATTGGATTTAGAGGTCCTTATGGAAATACATTCCCAATTGAATCGTGGGAAGGTAAAAACCTTTTATACATCGCGGGTGGTATTGCCTTACCTCCAATGCGTTGCGTAATCTGGAACACCATCGATTTGAGAGAAAAATATAAAGATATTACCATTTTATATGGTGCTCGTTCCGTTACCGATTTAGTTTATAAACATGAACTTAAAGAGTGGGACGAACGTCCAGATATCAAGCTAATCACCACTGTTGACCCAGGCGGTCAAACTCCAGATTGGAAAGGTGAAGTTGGCTTTGTACCTACAATTCTTGAAAAAGCAGCTCCTTCGAGTGAAAACACCATCGCTATTCTTTGCGGACCTCCAGTAATGATTAAATTCACATTACCTGTACTTCAAAAATTAGGGTTTAAGGATAAAGACATTTACACAACCTTAGAAAACAGAATGAAATGTGGTTTCGGAAAATGTGGAAGATGTAATGTAGGTCCTGTTTTTGTTTGTAAAGATGGTCCCGTTTTTAGCTACGAAGAGTTGAAAAAATTACCTGAAGAATATTAGAAGTTTGTCAAGTTGGAAGGTTTATAAATTTTATAAACTTTCTATCTTTATAAACTGATATAAATCATATTTTTCTTCAAGCGATAGATAAATTTGTAGAAAAACGATAATTTTGAAAATAAATACTAATTAATATGGATAGTGAAAGTTTAATTCTGTTTTTTATTGTAGGTGCTTTCTTAGTTGGCTTTGCTGTTGTGCTTGCCACTTTTGTAGCTCCTACATCAAAAAATCCACAAAAATCGGAAGCTTACGAGTGCGGTATTCCTACCAAGGGTATCACTTGGCTTCAATTTAATGTTGGGTATTACTTATTTGCATTGTTGTTTTTAATCTTCGATGTGGAAGTTGTATTTTTAGTTCCATGGGCTGTCGTCATGAAAGATTTAGGGATGGTAGCTTTTGTTGAAATTATAGTCTTCTTCTTTATTTTAGGATTAGGACTATTGTATGCTTGGAAAAAACACGCGTTGGTATGGGAATAAAATCAATGAAAAAAGCGAAGTTTCAAGATGATGAAACGCTTGAACTTCTGAAAGAAACTGGAGGGAATGTTATTCTTAGCACCCTCGATGATGTGGTAAATTGGGGACGTTCGAACTCAATTTGGCCGCTCACCTTTGCAACCAGTTGTTGCGGTATTGAAATGATGGCTACTGGTGCTTCTCGTCACGACTTTTCCCGCTTTGGGATTGAAGTGTATCGTGCTAGCCCCCGTCAAGCCGACGTAATTGTAATTGCTGGTACCATTACCAATAAAATGGCTCCAGTATTAAAACGTCTCTACGACCAAATGGCAGATCCAAAGTATGTAATTGCAATGGGTGCTTGTGCTGTTTCGGGTGGACCATTTTTTTACAACTCGTATCACGTAGTCAAAGGTGCCGACCACGTAATTCCCGTCGATGTTTACATTCCAGGATGTCCTCCTCGACCAGAAGCTTTACTTTATGGTGTTATGCAACTTCAACGCAAGATTAAAGTGCTAAAGCCATACAGCAAGAAAAAAGTTAAACCAACGGATGAATCAAAATCGAAATAAAAAATGGAAAAAGATTTACTATTAAACTACATTTCCAAAGAATTTCCAAATTACGAGGTTAAACTAGGGAAGCAATACGTTGAAATATTAATAGATGCCAGTCAAATAACTACGGTTGCTAACTTTTTGTGTAACGACGAAAAGATGAAATTTGACTATCTATTTTGTGAAACTGGCGTTGATTACCTTACTTATTTCGAAATGGTGTATCATTTGGAATCCACATTATATCGCCATCAGGTAGTGGTAAAAGCAAAAATTGAAGACCGAAATCAACCAATCATCGAAACGGTATATTCGTTTTGGAAATCTGCGGAATATCACGAACGAGAAATCTTTGATTTAATGGGCATTACCTTTACAAATCATCCCGATTTGCGGAAAATCTTTTTGGATGCCGATTGGGTTGGATTTCCACTAAGAAAAGATTATATAGACGAAGTAAATATTGTTGAAAGATAACAATTATGGAAGATAAAACATACAAACCTTTGCACGAAGAACAAGAATTCTCTATCAACATGGGTCCTCAACACCCAAGTACACATGGAGTTTTACGTCTTGTGCTTCAGCTTCAAGGGGAAACAGTTAGAGATATTAAACCTCAATTGGGGTATATCCACCGAGGCATCGAAAAGATGTGTGAAAAACTTACCTATTCACAAATGGTACATCTTACCGATCGTCTTGACTATTTGTCTGCTCATATTCTTAACGAAGGCCTTTGCTTAACCGTAGAAAATGCACTCGAAGTTGAAGTGCCTGAACGAGTTAAGTATATTAGAACAATCATGGATGAGCTTAACCGTTTGGCATCCCATCAGTTATGGTGGTGTGCATTTGGAATGGACTTAGGCGCGCTTACCACGTTCTTTTATGGACTTCGTGATCGAGAAAAAATTCTGGATATTTTTGAAGAAACTTGCGGTGGTCGTTTGTTAGTAAGCTACAATACCCCAGGTGGATTGATGAACGATATTCATCCAAATTTCCAAAAACGAGTTAAAGAATTTTTGGTCTATTTTAGAAAAAAATTGCCCGAATATGATCAACTTCTTACCGGAAATCCAATTTTTCAACAACGAACCAAAGGGGTTGGAATATTTTCGTTAGAAGATGCAATCTCCTATGGTGTTACTGGCCCAAGCGGAAGAGCTTCAGGATTTTCGTGCGATGTTCGTACTCATAATCCATATAGCGCATATTCTAAAGTGAACTTTAAAGAGATTCTTCTTACCGAAGGAGACACTTTTGCTAGATATAAAGCACGTATTGCCGAAATGTGGGAGTCTATTTCGATTATTGAACAATTAATCGACAATATTCCTGAAGGTGATTACGCTGTAAAAATGAAAGGCGTTACAAAATTACCTGCTGGCGATTACTACACCCGCGTAGAAGCTGCTCGTGGTGAGTTTGGAGTTTACATTTCGAGTGATGGAAATAAAAATCCAATCCGTGTAAAATTCAGATCTCCAAACTTTGTAAATCTTTCGGCTTTAAATACCATGGCAAAAGATCAAAAAATTGCTGACCTTGTGGCAATTGGCGGTTCTCTAGATTTTGTTGTTCCTGATATGGATAGATAATTTAAAAAGATAGTATGATAAAAATAGCTTATAATTATTTCGACTTTTCGCCACTAATAAGCGACTTCAACTCTTGGTTGCTTTCATCTTTTGGCGATTTTTGGGGTAAAGCAATTGGATTGGTCATCATTGGAGTTGCCATTCTAGCCTTTTACGCCGTAGTTGGGCTTTACCTTGTGTATGCCGAACGTAAAATTTGTGCTTTCATGCAACAACGTGTGGGTCCAAACCGAGTAGGTCCTTATGGATTTTTTCAAACCATTGCCGACCTTATTAAGTTGTTACTCAAGGAGTTAATTCCAATTAAAAACGCCGACAAGTTTCTTTTCAACATTGCACCATTTATTGTAATTATTGCTTCGTTTATGGCTATTGCGGCTATTCCGTTTGCAAAAGGAATTCATGCAATCGATTTCAATATTGGAATCTTTTATATGATTGCTGTTTCATCGCTTGGTGTTATCGGAATTTTGCTTGCTGGTTGGAGTAGTAACAATAAATATTCATTAATTGGAGCAATGCGTAGTGGGGCTCAAATTGTTAGTTACGAACTTTCTGTGGGACTTTCGTTACTTACTATTGTAGTTCTTGCTGGCACACTTCAACTTTCAACCATTGTTGAATCGCAAGCAGATGTTTGGTTTATTTTTAAAGGTCACATCTCCGCAGTTATTGCTTTTGTAATATTTATTATTGCAGGAACTGCCGAAACAAATCGTGGACCTTTCGACCTTGCAGAGGCAGAATCAGAACTTACCGCAGGTTTCCATACCGAGTATTCGGGAATTAAGTTTGCATTCTTTTTCTTGGCCGAATACATGAATATGTTTATTATTGCTTCAATTGCTGCTACCGTTTTCCTAGGAGGTTGGATGCCTTTCCATATCCCATTCGATAGCTTTAGCGGATTCAATAACGTAATGGATTGGATTAATCCTTTTATCTGGTACTTTATGAAAACAGCTTTTGTCATCTGGTTAATGATGTGGATAAAATGGACTTTTCCACGTCTCAGAATTGACCAATTGCTTACACTTGAGTGGAAATATTTACTTCCCATAAATCTTTTCAATATTTTGTTGATGGCATTCATCGTTCTTATGGGTTGGACTTTTTAATAATTATCATTATGAACAGTATATTTCAGTATTTTAAAGATATTTTTTGTGGATTAAAAAATCTATTTGCAGGTATGAGAATTACCAGTTACTACTTTTTTCATCCACGACAAATAGTAACAGAACAATACCCCGAAAACAGAGACAAACTAAAGATGTTTGAAGCTTTTAGAGGTGTATTATCGATGCCACACACCGAGAACAATGAGCACAAATGTACCGCTTGTGGAATTTGTGAAATGAATTGTCCGAATGGTTCCATTGAAGTTGTTAGCCAAATGGTTGTACAAGAAGATGGAAAAAAGAAAAGAGAGCTTGTAAGCTATGTTTATCACATGGGAATGTGTACTTTCTGTAATCTTTGCGTAAAAACTTGTCCTTCAAAAGCATTGGTTTTTGGAAACGAATTTGAGCACGCAGTTTTCAACAGAGAAAAGCTCAACAAGATTTTAAACAAACCAAATTCTAAATTGATGAAAGGGGTAGAATAATGAGTTCAGTAGAAATTATGTTTTATTTATTATCGGGAATAATCATTCTTTTCTCGATATTGACGGTAACCGCCCGCCGAATTCTCCGTGCTGCTGTTTATCTTCTTTTTGTGTTGATTTCAACATCGGGATTGTACTTCTTGCTAAATTATCAATTTTTAGCTGCAGTACAACTTACCCTTTATGCTGGTGGAATTGTGGTACTAATTATCTTCTCGATATTGTTAACCAGCCATATTAGCGAAAAATTTGAACAAGTTGCACCTCGAAAGGCAATTTTCTCAATCCTTTCTGTTGCATCTGGAGCCATCTTAGCGATATTAACAATTGTACAATACAACTTTCCACAAACAATCATTGCAAGTAAAGATGTTCCAATGAAACAAATTGGAAACAGTTTGGTAAGTTATACCAAAGATGGCTACGTGTTACCTTTTGAGGTAATCAGTATTCTTCTTTTAGCTGCTATGTTTGGGGCTATTGTAATTGCAAAAAAAGAGACAAATCCAAAAAATTAAAGATATGATATCACAAATTCCATTACACTATTTCTTAATTGTAAGTACAATTATGTTTTTCTTGGGAGTTTATGGATTCCTTACAAGAAAAAATTTGATTACTATTTTGATGTCGATTGAGTTGATTCTCAATTCAGTAAATATCAACTTTGTAGCATTCAACAGATATCTATATCCAGATAAACTTGAAGGTCACTTTTTCACCATTTTTGTAATTGCTATTGCTGCAGCAGAAGCTTCCGTTGCCATTGCAATTATCATTAATGTTTACCGCAAGTTTACCAATATCGATGTTGAACGTGTTGACTCAATGAAAAATTAATCTAAAAGATATAAGAATATGAATTATAGCTATATTATCTTAATTCCGCTCATTCCGCTGTTTCTGTTTTTAGCCTTAGGACTATCTAGCGGAAAGGTAAAACCTGTTTTATCTGGATATTTAGGCACATTGGGGATGCTTGTCACCACAATTCTCTCCTATTTTACTGCATTTCAATACTTCTTTAACCGTCCCGAAGGTGCAGAAGTTTTCGAAAAAATCATCGCTTTTAATTTCCGTTGGTTAAATTTCACCGATAAACTCCATGTTGATTTGGGTGCGCTTCTCGACCCCATTTCGGTTATGATGTTGGTAGTAATTACCACCGTTTCGTTGATGGTACATATTTACAGTTTGGGATACATGAAAGGTGAAAAAGGATTTTCACGTTTTTATTCATTTTTGTCGCTTTTCAGCTTCTCCATGTTGGGATTAGTGCTTGCAACAAACATCTTCCAAATGTATATTTTCTGGGAATTAGTGGGTGTTTCATCGTATTTACTTATTAGTTTCTATTACGAAAAGCCATCAGCAATTGCAGCAGGAAAAAAGGCGTTTATCGTCACCCGGTTTGCTGATTTCGGTTTCTTAATCGGTATTTTATTGCTTTCGTATTTCACCGGAACATTTGATTTTGCAGAACTTACAAATCCAAATAACTCGTTGTTCACCACAATGGCTGGCACCACGTTTATGGGATTTTCGGTATTATCCATCTCGTTAGTCCTTATTTTTATCGGCGGTGCTGGTAAATCTGCAATGTTCCCATTACACATTTGGTTACCTGATGCAATGGAAGGTCCAACCCCAGTTTCGGCGTTAATTCACGCTGCTACCATGGTTGTTGCTGGTGTTTATTTGGTGGCACGTATGTTTTTTGTTTATGCAGTACATGCTCCAGGAGCGCTCGAAGTGGTGGCTTACGTGGGTGGAATCACTTCCCTCTTTGCCGCTCTGATTGCAATTACTCAAAACGATATTAAACGAGTTTTAGCGTTTTCAACCATGTCGCAAATTGGGTATATGATGCTTGCTCTTGGGGTTTCTGGTTACGGCGATTACCAAGGACTTGGATTTATGGCATCTATGTTCCATTTGTTTACTCATGCCATGTTTAAAGCGTTATTATTCTTAGGTGCTGGCTCTATTATTCATGCTGTTCATTCAAACAACATGAGCGATATGGGCGGACTTAAAAAATATATGCCTATCACACATATCACCTTCTTAATTGCTTGTTTAACCATTGCTGGTATTCCTCCATTCTCTGGATTCTTTAGTAAAGATGAGATTTTGGTGGCTGCTTTTAATCACAATAAATTCTTATTTGCAATTGAATATATCGTTGCTGGTTTAACTGCTTTCTATATGTTCCGATTATATTTCAGTGTATTCTGGGGCAAAAAACGCGAATATCATCACACACCACACGAATCTCCGCTAATTATGACGATTCCGTTGATGTTTTTAGCCTTTGCTTCGGTATTCGCTGGTTTTATTCCTTTCCACACATTGGTAACTTCCGATGGTCATCACTTAGCAACTCATATTGATTATGCTATTGCAATTCCTTCTGTATTGATTGGTGTTGTAGGAATTTTAGTCGCTATGTTAATGTATAGAAAAGAGAACTCAATTCCTGAAAAATTGGCTACTACCTTCAAATACGCTTACAAATGGTCGTATCATAAATTTTATATCGACGAAGTTTATCTATTTGTCACTAAAGTAATTATCTTTAATTACATCAGCCGTCCAGTGGCTTGGTTCGATCGCCATATTGTGGATGGATTTATGGATGGAATTGCCACTACGACAAATTTCTGCTCCTCAGCAATTAAAGGATTACAGTCGGGTCAACTTCAAAAATATGGCTATGTATTCGTTACAAGCGCCATTGTAATAGCATTTATTTTTATTTATATAATCAGAAATTAATAAAGATATGGATTTTCTAACACTTTTTATCATAGTACCAACACTGACAATTATTGGGATTCTTTTTACAAAGACAATTTCCCAAACACGTGTTGTATCCGCAATTGGGATGTCTATTCAGTTTTTGTTGGCAGTAGCGTTAGTTTTTATGTTCTTTGCCGAACGTAATGCTGGCAATACTTCACAAATGCTCTTTACTGCAAGCCATATTTGGTTTCCGAGTTTAAATATTGGCTATGTCGTTGGCGTTGATGGCATTTCTGTAGCAATGATTATGCTCACAGGCATCATCATTTTTACCGGTATTTTTGCCTCGTGGAAAGTTGACTTTCTATCGCGTGAATTTTTTATTTCACTCATTTTACTTTCAACTGGAGTTTTTGGGTTCTTTATTTCACTCGATTTATTTACCATGTTCCTTTTCTACGAAGTTGCCGTAATTCCAATGTATTTATTGATTGGAATCTGGGGCAGTGGCAAAAAAGAGTATTCGGCAATGAAATTAACCTTAATGCTTATGGGAGGTTCTGCACTGCTATTAGTTGGACTTTTAGGAATCTATTTCAATTCAAGTACTGTTGGAGATTTCACATTCAATATTCTTGAAATTGCAAAAGTTCATATTCCAATTGAAGCACAACGGATGTTCTTCCCAATGTTATTTATGGGCTTTGGCGTTTTGGGTGCACTTTTCCCATTCCACACTTGGTCTCCCGATGGTCACGCTTCGGCACCAACAGCAGTTTCTATGCTTCACGCAGGTGTGTTGATGAAACTTGGGGGTTATGGTGCATTTAGAGTTGCAATTTATCTTATGCCCGAAGCGGCTCACGAACAAGCTTGGATTTTCTTAATTCTAACTGGTGCTAGTACCGTATATGGCGCATTTGGAGCTATTTTCCAAAAGGATTTAAAATACATCAATGCATATTCATCGGTTAGTCACTGTGGCTTGGTATTGTTTGCAATTCTAATGATGAACCAATCTGCAATGAATGGTGCAGTTCTTCAAATGATTTCTCACGGATTAATGACCGCTCTTTTCTTTGCATTAATCGGAATGATTTATGGCAGAACTCACACCCGTATGATTAACGAAATGGGTGGTTTAATGAAAGTAATGCCTTTCTTATCTGTAGTTTATGTAATCGCTGGTTTGGCTTCGTTAGGTTTACCTGGATTAAGCGGTTTTGTTGCCGAAATGACCATCTTCTTTGGTGCTTGGCAAGAACCAGATACATTCCACCGCGTGCTTACCATCATAGCAATCTCTTCTATTGTAATCACAGCGGTGTATATACTCAGAGTGGTTGGAACATTGCTCTATGGAAAAATAACCAATCATCACTTCGAAGAACTTACCGATGCTGTTTGGTACGAAAAACTATCTACTGTAATGTTAGTAGTTGCCATCGCAGGAATTGGTTTGGCTCCCTTCTGGTTGTCGAATTTAATTAACGAAGGTATGATTCCGCTAGTTAAGCACATTACAGATTTTAGTACTTTAATTCAATAATTCTTAAGATTAAAAACGAAAAATATGGACATTCAAACATTATTATTGATGCGACACGAATTGTTGCTGTCAGTTTTTTTAATAGCAATTCTGATTATTGAATTATTTTCAACCAATAAAAAGATCATTATTCCTTTTGCGATTGTCACCATGTGTATAATCACTGCGGTGGACTTTTTACCCATTGAATATGGCTCACTTTTCGGAGATATGTATCGCACTTCACCCATCATTGTATTGATGAAAAATGTGCTTAATATTGGAGTAACCATTTTGTTCTTTCAGGTTGCAAATTGGATTAAACAACCAGAATACGAAAACAGAATTAGCGAGTTTTACATGATGTTAATCTCAACACTAATTGGGATGAACTTTATGATTTCATCAGGACACTTCTTAATGTTCTATTTGGGATTAGAACTTGCAACCATTCCTATGGCCGCTCTTGCTGCTTACGACAAGAAAAAATCGCAAAGTTCCGAAGCTGGGATTAAACTTATTTTAAGTTCTGCCCTCTCTTCAGGAATTTTACTTTACGGATTATCGATGATCTATGGATTATGTGGCACATTGTATTTTACAGATGTTGCTGCAGTTATTCAAAATTCATCGTTGATGACCCTTGCATTTATATTCTTCTTTGCAGGAATGGCATTTAAAATTTCATTGGTTCCATTCCATCTTTGGACTGCCGATGTTTACGAAGGAGCACCAGTAAATGTAGCCTCTTATCTTTCAGTTATATCAAAGGGTGCAGCTAGTTTTATCTTTGTAATCATCTTGTATCAAGTATTCTTTATTTTAGCTCCTATTTGGAAAGAGCTTTTATATGGAATTGCTATTCTTACAATGACCGTCGGTAACCTTTTTGCAATTCGTCAAAAGAATTTAAAACGATTTTTAGCGTTCTCATCTATTGCTCAAGCAGGTTTTATTTTACTTGGCATCATTGATGGTTCACCGCTAGGAATGAGTACTGTAGTCTATTTTGTGATGATTTATATCTTCTCTAACTTAGCTGCTTTCGGTGTTGTTTCTGCAATTTCAATCAAACATAAAAAAGAATCCATCGACGATTATAATGGATTATATCTTACAAATCCAAAATTGAGTTTGGTAATGATGTTAGCGTTATTCTCACTTGCTGGAATTCCTCCTGTTGCTGGTTTCTTTGGAAAATTCTTCCTCTTTACTGCCGCAGCACACTCTGGATATTTTTGGTTGGTATTAATTGCAGTATTAAATGCTACAGTTTCACTTTACTATTATCTTTTAATTGTTAAGGCAATGTTTATCAATAAAAGCGAAGAACCTATTCCATTTTTCAAAAGTCATATTTACGAAAAAATCGGATTGTTACTTTGTGTATTAGGCATCTTTGCAATTGGCTTTATTGGACCATTGTTCGAGTGGATTAAGGCAATTAGTATAGGTATATAGCAGCAGAATACAACAGAATACATATAAACAACTATCAAATTTATAAAAAATTGAATGCAATATTGAATTTCAGCGATTTTCTGCCCTATATCCCTAAAGGGAAATCGCTGAGATATTGATACAAAGGGAATAAAATCAGCCACCCTTTAGGGAGGGGCAATGCTGATTTTATTGGATTTTAATAAATTTAGTCAGTTCATGATTTTATAAGAATAACTTATTTCAAAATATTAGATATGTCAATAAAAAACGGAAAACGAATTACTAAAGAGATAGATGGCCGAAATCTAACGGTTGTTGAACAAAACATAAGTAACGATAGAGCCCAATTCTTAAAAAAACTTTTGGAATTCAATAAATACGAAGTTATCATTAAAGAAGAAACAGAAGAGGGTAATTCTGGAAAAAGTTACACCCTGTATGTTACCGATTTATTGTTTAATGCCACATTAAAGGTATACGAACGATCGTTAAAACACGAGGGTGGTGAAGTAGTATCGGTAGAATATTGGAATCAAACTGCTGAAGATGATCACCTACCCTATTTTGAATTCAGAGAAAAAAATCCTAATTCTCCCAATTTAGACGATTTTCTAACCAATCCTTGGGCTTATAGAACAATCGGATAAGTAGAATAAAAAACAATTTTACACTCCAAAATTTTCACAAATTGAATGGTGAAGATTTTGGAGTTTTTTAATTCTGAATTTCAACCCTTGTTCCACTTCAAAATCTTTTCTCTTTAACTTTTCACTTTTTCGTACCTTTGCAGAAATTTTGAAGTAAATGGTTCAGAAAAAGAAACTATATATCGAGACTTACGGTTGTCAGATGAACTTTAGCGATAGCGAAATTGTCGCATCCGTACTTGCCGAAACTCACGAAACTACAAATGATGTTAAGGAAGCAGATTTGATTTTTATCAACACTTGCTCCATCCGCGACAATGCCGAAGATCGGGTTTGGAAACGCTTGATTCAACTTGGATATATGAAACGGAAAAACAAAAATCTAAAAGTTGGAATTTTGGGCTGTATGGCTGAACGGTTAAAAGAAAAACTATTAGAACAACAAGCCGCCGTTGATTTGGTCGTCGGTCCCGATGCATATCGAAACTTACCAAAACTTCTGAACGAAGTCGGTTCAGGACAAAATGCCATTAATGTAATTCTATCCGAAGAGGAGACTTATGCTGATATTAGCCCTGTTCGTTACGATTCCAATGGTGTATCGGCATACATTTCGATTATGCGTGGATGCGAAAATTTTTGTTCCTATTGCGTGGTCCCATATACACGAGGTAAAGAGCGAAGTCGTGACCCCCAAACTATTGTAAATGAAACAAATCGTCTTTTCGAAGAGGGCTATCGCGAAGTCACATTACTCGGACAAAATGTAAACTCATACCGTTGGCAAATTGATAATTCAATGGTTGATTTTCCAAAACTGCTCGAAATGGTTGCTATAGTAAATCCCCAATTACGGGTTCGCTTTGCCACATCGCATCCCAAAGACTTATCGGACGATTTGTTGTACACCATTGCAAAATATCCAAATTTGTGCAAAAGCATTCACCTTCCTGTTCAATCGGGAAGCGACAATATGTTGTTGAAAATGAATCGAAAATATACTAGAACTTGGTATCTCGATCGCATAGCAGCCATAAAACGAATTCTTCCAGATGCTTCAATTTCAACCGATACGATTTCGGGATTTTGCTCCGAAACCGAAGCCGATCATCAGGAGACGCTTTCGATGATGGAACATGTAGGTTACGATTTTGCATATATGTTTAAATACTCCGAACGTCCAGATACGGCTGCATCCAAACGTTTTCCCGACGATATTCCAGAAGAGGTAAAAGCTCGACGACTTCAGGAAATTATTGATTTACAATCAAAACTTTCGTTGCAACAAAATAAAAAAGATGTTGGAAAAATAGTGGAAGTATTGGTAGAAGGCGTCTCAAAACGTTCTAAAGAGCACTTCTCGGGAAGAAATTCACAAAATAAAGTGGTGGTATTTCCAAAAGAGAATTACAAAATCGGCGATTATGCAACCGTTTACATTTACGAATGTACGGGTGGAACATTAAAAGGGCGTACCTTATGATATTTGTCGATACACACACGCATCTCTATCTCGATGCCTTCAACGAAGATCGCACCGATGCTGTAAATAGAGCCATTGAAGCAGGTGTTAACTATCTTTTACTTCCAAATATTGATATCGATTCTTTGCCGTTGGTTCTTGAACTCTCGGCTCAATTCCCACAAAATTGTTTTCCAATGATTGCGTTGCATCCTACGGATGTAAAGGAAAACTATAAAGTACAATTAGATTTTCTCGAGAACGAGATTCCAAAACATAAATTTTACGGAATTGGGGAAACGGGTATCGATTTATATTGGGATAAAACATTTTTCAAACAACAGTGTGAATCATTAGAAATTCACTGCGAATGGGCATTAAAAAACAGTTTACCCTTGGTAATTCATAGTCGCGAATCGCACAAAGAAATTATGGATGTAATCGCCATATATAAAGGTAAAGGATTAACTGGCGTGTTTCACTGTTTTTCGGGAGATTATGCTCAAGCAAAAGAGGTGTTAGATTTTGGTTTCTATCTAGGAATTGGGGGACCTGTAACTTATAAAAAATCAACACTGCCCGAAGTTGTTGCAAATGTTGGAATGAACTATTTGCTTTTAGAAACCGATGCCCCATTTTTAACGCCAACTCCGCATCGAGGCAAACGAAACGAAAGTAGTTATGTTCCACTAATTGCATCAAAAATTGCAGAATTACTCAACACAACTGTTGATGCTGTTGCGCTAATTACCACCCAAAATGCACAAAATCTATTTAAATTTTAGCTCATTATGATGAATAACAATACGTTACAACAACCCAGAAACATATTGGTAATATATACCGGTGGCACCATCGGAATGATTCAAGATGCTGAAACGGGCACCTTAGTTCCTTTTAATTTCGACGATGTTTACCAACATATTCCCATGTTGCGTTTGTATAATTATAAAATTGATTTTAAAAATTTTCTTCCCCTCATCGATTCCTCCAATGTAAAACCCCAATTCTGGATAGATTTGGTGACTTCGATTCAAAAAAACTATGAGTTATACGATGGATTTGTGGTTTTACATGGCTCCGACACCATGGCATATACCGCATCGGCACTCAGTTTTATGTTCGAAAACTTAAATAAACCAGTGGTTCTTACAGGTTCTCAATTGCCTTTGGGTGTAATTAGAACCGATGGTCGCGAAAATATCATCAACGCTATTGAAGTGGCTGCAGCATATATTGATGATACACCAGTAGTTCCAGAAGTTACCATTTGTTTCGAAAACAAAATTTATCGTGGCAACAGAACACATAAGAACAATGCTGAAAACTTTGACGCTTTTGTCTCCTCAAATTATCCTGTTTTGGCCGAGGCCGGAGTTCATATTCGGTATAATCGGGAGTTGATAACCCCACCCAATTTCAAAAAATTGAAAGTTCACACCAGTTTAGATAACAATATTGCTATTTTGAAATTATTTCCAGGAATTAGCGAACAATCGGTTAAGGCGGTATTGGCAATTGAGGGGTTAAAAGCAGTAATATTAGAAACTTATGGCTCGGGAAATGCACCTACAAACGATTGGTTTATCGAACAACTTAAAGAGGCAATTGAAAGCGGAATTATTGTAGTAAATGTAACCCAATGTAAAGGTGGTGGCACTGTTGAAATAGGAAAATACGAAACCAGTATTTTATTAGGAGAAATAGGAGTCATAAGCGGTTTCGATATGACCACAGAAACAGCGGTTTCAAAATTGATGTTTTTATTAGGATCTGGTAAAAATAAAAATGAGGTAGAACTCTTAATGCAAAAGCCATTAAGAGGTGAAATGTCTATATAAAAACTTTTTTTGAAAAAAACTTTGTTTGTTAAATTGATTTTTTTTGTACATTAGCGCTCTGAAATATAAAAGCGTTCTTTTTATCTTCAAAATAGTAGAGGAGAGATGGCCGAGTGGTCGAAGGCGCGCGCTTGGAAAGCGCGTAAGCTCCTAAAGGGCTTCATGGGTTCGAACCCCATTCTCTCCGCAAAACACTATAAACATATAATATTAATTAGAAATCTTAGTTATATCAAGTAATAAACAAAAACAAAAACAAAAATTAATAAGCAGACCTATGAAAAAATTATTTGCTTTAATTATCGTTACTGTAATACTCTTTGTGGGTGTTTCTAACGTTTCAGTAGCACAAGTTGCTAAAAAAGATGCAAAAGCAGTTGCTAAAACTGAAGTAAAAAAAGATGCAAAAGCAGCTAAAGCTGATACTACAAAAGCAGTAGAAGGCGATACTGCTAAATTAGCTGAAAAACCAATTGCAAAAGACTCTACAGTTGCTGCAGCTCAAGAAAAATCGTTTCATCAAGTTTTAAAAGACAAATTTATTGAAGGAGGTGCTGGTTGGATGGCTCCAATTCTTATTTGTATGATTCTTGGTTTAGCACTCGTTGTTGAACGTATCATTTATTTGAATATGGCATCAACAAATTCAAAAAAACTTCTTACTAAAATCGAAGCTTCATTAGCTGAAGGTGGCGTAGAAGCTGCAAAAGATGTATGTCGTAACACTCGTGGACCACTTGCTAGCGTTTTCTATCAAGGTCTTGATCGAGTAGATGAGGGCATCGAAATTGTTGAGAAATCAGTAGTTTCTTACGGTAGTGTTCAAATGGGTCGTTTAGAATCAAACTTAGGCTGGATTGGTCTTGCTATTTCTCTTGCTCCTATGTTAGGTTTCTTAGGAACTGTTGTTGGTATGGTTCAAGCTTTTGATGCTATTGAAACTGCTGGAGATATCTCCCCAACTGTTGTTGCTGCTGGTATGAAAGTGGCTCTTTTAACAACTGTATTTGGTCTTATCACTGCACTTATTTTACAAGTATTCTATAGTTATATTGTATCAAAAATTGATTCTATTGTAAACCAAATGGAAGATGCTACAATTTCTTTCATGGATATCATTGTTAAATTCAAACGTTAATTTTGAACTTTTCAAAATTCAACAGAAATTAAATTTAATCATTTAAAAAAGAATTTATATAATGAAAAATAAAATAATCTCATTATTGCTGTCAATTGTTACTGTATTGGCTTCAATAGCTATCGTATATTTCGCAGCAAAATACGATCCAGATCCTGCAAAAGCAGCTTCTGTTGATTTCTACTTAGGTTTTAGTTTGTATGCTGTTTATGCAATTATGGCACTAGCTTTTATCTGTTTGGTTGGCTTTGCTATCTGGACAATTGTTGCCAACTTTAGAGATTCTAAAGAGTCATTAGTTGGTGTAGGAATATTAACAGCGATATTAGTTCTAGCGTATATTGTTTCCTCGCCTACTACTTCAGTTATAGAAATTAAATTTGCAGTATCCGCAGGTCTTTCTAAGCTTATTGGTGGCGGAATAGTGGCTTCTTATATCTTCTTATTTGGCGCAATCTTAGCTGCATTATGGGCTAGTGTTTCAACAAGATTTAAATAAAAAAAATTATGAGCAAAAAAACACCAGAAGTAAACTCAGGGTCAATGGCAGATATTTCTTTCTTGCTATTAACATTCTTCTTGCTCACCTCGTCTATCAATACGGATCAAGGTATTTCCAGAAAATTACCTCCTCCAATTGATAAAAAAGTAAAAGCACCTGATGTTAACAAAAGGAACGTTCTACAGGTATTAGTAAATATGAACGATCAGTTGCTAGTAAATGGTGAACCAGGTGATATTTTGACACTAAAAGATGAGGCTATCAAGTTCTTGACAAACCCTAGTAACGACCCAAATATGTCGGAACAAAAGGAAGAACCTATTGGAATGCTTGGCATGGTAAAAAAATCAAGGGGAGTAATCTCATTGCAAAATGACCGTGGTACTTCTTACGGAATGTATATCAAAGTTCAAAACGAGTTAACTAGGGGCGTAAACGAAATTAGAGATAAACTTTCGATGGATAAATTTGGTAAAAAATATATTGATTTGAACGAAGAACTTCAAAAAGATATTGCCAAAGCTGTTCCTATCGCTATTTCCGAAGCCGAACCTAAAAATATAGGAGGCAAAAAATAATGGGTAGATTTAAAAAAGAAGGAAGCAAAGAGACCCCGCAAATTAATACTGGGTCTATGTCCGACATTATCTTTATGTTTTTGTTCTTCTTTATGGTTATCACAAAAATGCGTGAAAATACACTTTTTGTAAAAGTTAACCCTCCTCAAGCTACTGAAGTTCAAAAACTTGAAAAGAAATCGCTTGTGAGTAGCATTTATATAGGAGCTCCAATGAAAGCTGAACAATATGGTAGTGAACCTCGTATTCAATTAAATGATCAGTTTGCTGAACCATCAGATATTCAGGAGTTTATCGCAAAAGAAAAACAATCTAAAAACGAAGAAGATCGTCCTTTTTTAACAACATCACTTAAAGTCGATTTAGATGTTAAAATGGGGATTGTTACCGACGTTAAACAAGAACTACGACTTGCAAATGCTTTTAAAATTAGCTATGCAACACGAAAAAAGTTACGATAATTTAATTCTCTTATCACATAAAAAAACCGCCTTCGAAAAAGGCGGTTTTTTTATGTGATATTATTTGAGTATTTCAAAACATTCAAAACCAATTAAATTAAATCAATATTAGGTTGAATCAGCAGATTGAGCGAGTTTAAATCAAGTGCAAGTAAATTCCCCATTCCTATTCTTTTTTGATGTACACACCCATTATCTAAGCCAATAAACGTCATTTTGTCATCTTGAATAGAAAATTTGATAAAATCTAAACTCAACTGAACATGCCCGTGGACAATTTTACGTTGATTTGTTTTTATTAAATCAACTTCAAAATCACGAACGGTGGTCATTGCCGATGTATCTAAGAAAGGTTCATCACAGTTAAAATTGAACCCTGCATGGACCACAATATGTTTTTCTGACTCATAATATAATTGAAGGTTCTTAATCCACGTAAAATAACTTTCAGGTATTTGACTAACTTTTTTTACTTTAAAACTTTCTAAAGTTGTATCACCACCAATATTCATCCAAAAATTTAATGCTTTATTTTTCTTGCCAAAAAGGGAAAATGACTGATTGTTATTTAACTCTTTGGAATACGCATTTAACATTGCCTCTTCATGATTTCCTAATAAACAAATAACAGGAATATCTGATTGTTGTAACCTAATAAGATAGTCTATAACACCTTTAGAATCAGGACCTCTATCGATATAATCTCCGAGAAAGATCAAAACATCATCTTTAGTTGGTTGAATTTTATTTTCAACTAACGAAATTAGAGTTTTGCAACAACCATGAATGTCTGGAATTACCCACTTTCTCATTATATCATTAATTTATGTATCAAATATTATCCATTAAAAATAAATCTAAAATATTAATTATGAGATGATTACAATTTGTAAAATGTTAATATTTCACCGAAAAAAATGCTACTAGTAATCATAATTCATTAAGTTTCAAGAATTAGACACAACGAAAATAGTAATTCTTTTTAGATATTTATTATTTTTTTCCCTGATTGGCGACTTCATCCATTAATTTTTTTAGTGTTTCCTCATCTGCTAAAAAATAATCCTTGATTAAGTTCATTTTGTCGTCAAATTCAAAAACATACGGAATCCCTGTTGGTAGATTTAAGCTGATTATGTCGTTGTCGCTAATATTCTTTAGAATTTTAATTATTCCTCTTAAGCTATTTCCATGAGCTGCAACCAGTACTTGTTTGTGCTTTAGCAAGTTCGCTTTGATGTCATCTTCCCAGTATGGAGCAATTCGTTCAACAGTGTCGCATAATGCTTCTGTTGCTGGGGCGCATCCTTTTTCATTTATTCCTTGATATCTAATGTCGTTAAGAGGATGTCTGGGGTCGCTTTCCTCTAATACTGGAGGCTGGATTGTATAGCTACGTCTCCATTGTAAAACTTGAGTTTCACCAAATTTTTCTACAGTTTCGCGTTTATTTAACCCTTGAAGTGCGCCATAATGTTTTTCGTTTAATCGCCATGATTTTTCAACGGGAATCCATAATAAGTCCATCTCTTCTAATGCATAGTTCAATGTTTTTATGGCTCGTTTTAAATATGAAGTGTATGTAAAGCGAAAATCAAGTCCAGCTTCTTTCATCGAAATTCCTGCTTGTTTTCCTTCAATAACTCCTCGTTCAGATAAATCTACATCGGTCCAACCGGTGAATCTGTTCTCTTTATTCCAAGTGCTTTCTCCATGTCGGAGTAATACTAATTTGTACATATTTTTAATTTTCTTTTATAATTCCGTGATTCTTTTTGTATATATAAAGCAAATAAACAATTCCAGTAATAACAAATGGGATACTGAGCCATTGTCCCATATCAATTGACATGTAATTTTCAAAATCTGATTGACGTTCTTTCAAAAATTCTATAAAAAACCGAATCCCAAATATTCCGATTAAAAAAACCGAGATTAGCATTCCTTTTGGTGGGTTATGTTTAAATTTTTGATCAAGAAAATGCAGTAATCCAAAGGTGAGTAAATAGCAAAGGGCTTCATATATTTGAGTTGGATGACGTGGAACAGCATCAGCATCAGTTCTTTTGAAAATAAATGCCCATGGAACATTCGTGGGATATCCATATATTTCTGAATTCATAAGATTTCCCATCCGAATAAAAAATCCACCCAAAGCAACTGCACCAGCAATACGATCTAAAACCCAAAGATAACTAAGTTTATAATTTCGCGCAAAAAACCACAATGTGATAAGCAATCCTATAGCGCCTCCATGACTAGCTAATCCACCTTTCCATGTCTGAAAAATTTCTAATGGATGTTTGACGTAATACGAAAATTCATAGAAAAAGCAATGACCTAATCGTGCGCCTAAAATTGTTCCAACGATCATATAAAGTAACCAAAAATCGAAGGTTTTTTGAGGTAATTTTGCTTCCTTAGAATAATACTGAACTAAATAATAACCCACAAGAAACGTTGTCGCAAAAAGGAAACTATACCACCGAACAGATATTCCGAACAAGTTAAATATCTGCGGATTAACATTCCAAATGACAACTAAATTAATCATTATTTTGGAAATCTTTTTAAAGCGGTTACTTTTGGAATGCTCTTATGTGTGAAGGATACTATTATAAAAGCAATTCCAATTAAAATGAAAGGAATACTTAACCATTGACCCATATTTAATAACATTCCTTTTTCGAAATCCACTTGGTCGCTTTTGATAAACTCAATCAAAAATCGAGAAACAAAGATTACCAAAAACATTATTCCAACAAATTGTCCTCCTTTAACCTCTCCCTTGACCTTTTTATATCTCCAAAAAAGAAAGATAAATAGCGAAAGATAAACTAAAGCTTCGTACAATTGAGAAGGATGCCGAGGAATCATATCTTCAGATGTAAAAATAAATGCCCAAGGAACATTTGTTGGTGTGCCAATTATTTCTGAATTCATCAGATTTCCTAAGCGAATACAAGCTGAACCAATTGAAACAATTATTGCCATTCGATCAAATAACCATAAATAGGGAATGCCGTGTCTATAGCAAAACCAAAACACGTAAAGAATCAGTCCAATTGTGGCACCGTGACTTGCCAAACCGCCATGCCAAATCATTAATATTTCGCTAGGATGTTGAAAATAATATGCGGGTTCGTAAAAGAGTACATGCCCTAACCGCGCTCCAATTACGGTGGATAAAACTGCCCAAACTGCATACTTGTCTAATAACAAAGGAGGTAACTTCTCGGCTTTGAAAATATATTGGAAAATATAATAGCAAAGTACGATTCCTAATGCAAACAACATCCCATACCATCTTACAGCAAAAGGACCAACGCTTATTGCAACAGGGCTAACATCCCAGATAATTGCATTTATCATATTTATAGTTTTAAAATGCTAAATTACAATTTTTTTGGAGACAACTTTAATGTTCGTTCATTCAATTTTTTTTCAATGTTTATTATTGTATATTTGTGATGCGATATAATTAATTATTGGATTTATTTGAGTTTTGATTATTCAAATAAATGCCACAAATTTTAAGTTCTCAGTTTTTTATAATATTGAAATTTTCAGAATAGCGTTATCATAAATTAAACAGATGAAAAAAAAATCACTTTTATCTTTACTTTTTGTAATCCTGACCATTAATTTTGTTTTTGCTCAGGACCCACCTCAGTTAAAAGAGGGATTTAAAATGACTCCTAACTTTGTTAATCCATTTGAAAAAGAAAGTAAAAATTGGATACCAAAAACCGTTGATAATCCTACAAATCACGCATATAATGCATTACACTATAAATTACAACTTGATTGGTATAGGAGTTATTCAAGTCCATATAATCATGATTATAAAGCTATTGCAACATTAAAATTTGTTGCCGATTCTATATTAAATTCAATTCAATTAGATGCGGCTGATAGTTCTATTCTGGTGGATTCTGTAAAATTATCTGGAGTCATTTTCACTCAAAGCAACAATATTTTAACCATTAATTTAGACTCAACCTATCATCCAACTGATACTGTTTCGGTGTTAATTTATTATACCCATAAAAACACGGTTGATAAAGCTTTTCATGCAGAAGATGGATTTGTGTTTACAGATTGTTCTCCCGAAAAGGCCCGAAACTGGTTTCCATGCTGGGATAAACCCTACGATAAAGCAACTTTTGAGGTGAATGTTAAAACCAAAAGTGGAGTAAAGCTGTGTTCTAATGGCGCCTTAATTGATTCCTTAACTGTCGGAGATACATTGACCTATCATTGGAAAAGTAGAGATCCACTGTCAACTTATATTATGGCAAATTTGTCAAATCAAAATTTTAACTGTAAACAAGAATATTGGAAAAAACCTTCGAATCTTTTAGATAGTATTCCAGTTTTATATTATTACAATACAGGCGAAGATGTTGATTCTCTTAAGTTTTATATGACGGATATGATGAATTATTTTTCGTTATTATACGGCGAATATCCCTTCGAAAAACTTGCTTGGGCTACGTTAAATAGTGATTTTCCTTGGGCAGGAATGGAGAATCAAACCATTATTAGCCTTTATCCAAACGGATGGAATGACAAAAATACAACTTCTCATGAATTTGCACATCACTGGTGGGGCGACTTAATAACCCATTCCACGTGGTCTGATATTTTTCTTAAGGAAGGTTTTCCTCAATATTCGGTTTGCCTTTGGTTCGAGCATCTTTATGGCCGTCAAGGATATATAAGCAAAGTGCTAGAGTTTTCTAATTATTATTTACAAAATAACACTGAGCGTGCAATTTATATTCCTTCTTGGGCTACAACAACGCCTGCTCCTGATGTGCTTTTCGATTATGCAGTTACCTATTGCAAATCAGCTTGTGTGATTCACATGTTGCGTGGAATTGTTGGGGATATTGCTTTTTTCAATATTCTAAAATCATTTGCTACAGATCCAGCATTTACCTTTAAGACTGCGTATGTCAGTGATTTTAAAAACAAAGTGAATTCAATTACAGGAACAGATTATTCGTGGTTTTTCGACCAATGGTTGAATAATCCGAATCATCCAATCTATAATAATAGTTATGTTATTTCGAATAATGCTCCTAATTGGACTGTTGATTATACTGTAAATCAGACTCAAACGAATGCTCCATTCTTTAAAATGCCGATTGATGTTGAAATTACCTTCACCGATCTTTCGGATACCGTGGTTCGTTTTATGAACGACCAAAATAATCAAACGTTCACCTTTGTTTTTAATAAGGAACCAAAAACAATAGTCTTTGATCCATTTACTAAAATTCTTCCAAAAATTGAGACTGCAACACCAAAATGTACTGGATTAAAAACGTTTACTGCCGTTTCAGATACCATAGAAGATGGGAGTGCCCTAGGTAATTATGGCAACAATTCGGTCTGCCTTTGGAATATTACTCCATCAAATAATCCGAGTTCAATAAATTTGCATTTTATCAATTTCGATACCGAAGAAAACAATGATACGTTAGTGATTTTTGATAATAATATCAACCCAATTCAAAGATTAGCAGTTGTTTCGGGTAGAATTACACCTTCTGACGTTATATGCAATACGAGTAAAATTAAGATGAAATTTGTAACCAATAAATATATTACGCGACAAGGGTGGACAATCAGCTATACCGGAATTACAAATGTAAATAATTATGGAGATATCAATCTTTTTGCACTATACCCAAATCCAGCTAAAAACTCAGTTACATTAGATCTCAAATTAGAGCGAAAAGATAATGTTGAAATAAATTTTGTGAACTTATTAGGCCAAATCGTTTATACAGAATCCTTTAACTACGTGGATGATATTCACACAAATATTGATGTTTCTAATCTTAGAAGTGGAGTCTATTTTATAAATGTAAATACAAGCAAAGGCACTCTTCAGAAAAAATTCGTAAAAGATTAGTTTTTGATGTGTCAATGAAGAACTGTTGTCAATATGATGATATACAGATTGTTAATCGATATTGCAATTATTATTGCTAGATTTGAATTTAATATTCCTGAGTCAAGACATCTGTGGAAATATTCATTTGTTTGTTTATTTTACGAATCATATTTAAAGAGAGTTTCCTTTTTTTGTTTAATATCTCCGTAACTCTACTTCTAAAGCCAATAACTAGTGCAAAATCTTTGGGTTTGTAGTTTAATTGTTCCATCCGGAACTTAATTGCTTCAATGGGATCTGGTAAATCAATTGAATAATGAATGTTTTCGTAGTTATCTATCAACAACGATAATAATTCCAATTCGTCACCTTCTTTAGTATTAGGTTCACTATCAAATATTTGCTCTAAACGTACAAGCGCTTTTTTGTACTCTTCTTCTGTTTTTAAAACTTTATGTTCCATGATTATATCGTATTAGCATCAATTTTGTCATATTCGCTGTGAGTCCCAATAAACCGAATCCAAACAATTCCAAATTTATAATTTATCTTCACAATTAATCGATATGTATTTCCCTTAATATTAAAAACTATCCGATTTCCAGGTAATATACTTGCAGATGGATAATCTTTTTTAATGTCTGACGGATTTGTCCAAGCTGATTTTTCTGCTTCATTATACCAAGCTTTTAACTGTTCTTGACAGTCATTATGCTCAGTCCAAAATTCGCGTAGAATACTTTTTGCAATTACCCTCATCCACTTTTTTTACAAAGATACAATATAATTTCCCGTATTGGTAAATATTGGCAAAATATTCTTGAATTATTCTTTATGATGGTATTTCTATTTAAATTTCTTTCTAGCGTTTGATATGCAGTGAATTACAAGCAGTAGTGTGAAAAATCACAAAACATTCATCATAAACTACTTTTAAAGCAAATTTTATTTTCTTTACTCAACTTATTAATTTTGTATTGAAAAATGATTAAATTTGGTCTAATAGATTGCCGAGGGTTTCTGAAAACTCAATTATAGAGGCAAACAGATGTTGTAAATATCGAAAACAATGAATTGTATATCAACAGATTAAACCATGGAACAAAAAGATTATATTTTAAGAGAAATTGAAAAAATTGGAGTGCTTTTAAGATTGATATTCAATAAATTAGCCAGGAAAGAAGGTGAAATTGGTGCGCCAATAGAATATCAATTTGAGGATGTAAAAACCCTATTACTTCAAGAAATCGGGTTTGATTTAGACTTGTTTCTTTTACTAAAAGATTCTGAAATTGAACAATACATATATAAATTCAATGGCTTTAAGGATGCTAACCTTGAATTGTTTGCAGATGTACTAAAAGAATTTGGGCTTAATTCAGATACTGAGCAAGCAAAGAAATCACTAGCTAGTGCCCTGAAAATTTATGAATTATGCAATTCTAAAGATAAAACGTTCTCTTTCGAAAGAGAAGAAAAAATTCAAGAAATTAAAAATTCATTTTTACCAAATCTTGGTCTAAAATAGCCCAAAGATATTTTAGACCCTAGTTAGCGTTGATTATATGAAAAAAACACTTCAAGTTATTGTTTTAATGATTTTTTCTTTTGTGCTTATTTCATGGTATCCATACATTCCTAAAACTACTTTGAAAGAAAAAGGATTGAAAGGTCCTGTGAAAACTATTATTGAAAATGTATCGGTTTTTGATGAAAGAAATGTAATTGTTCAAGACTTTAATAAACAAGGACAATTAGTTGAAATTAGATTTTTTAGATCTAAAAGACTTCCTCTTGATACTGCACTTGGAAATAAAAGACAATTTCCAATTAAAGGAAAATTCTTTGGATTAGATACTACTAATTTAGAGTATCATTATAAAATTGCTTATAAATATAATTCAAAAGGATTGCTTATTCAAGAAATAAAGTTAACAAACAAGCATTTTGTTAGCTTTGAAGAGAAGCATTTTTATAATTCAGAAGATAGCCTTGTTAAAAAAATATTCATTAATAACACTGAGAATAAGATTGATAGTTCAATCCATGAATATAAATACTTTTATTCAAAAAATAGACTACAAAAGGTAACCATATATAATAATTCAGACACAATTCAAAATAATTTCTTTTACTTCAATGAGAAAAATATGATTGTAAAATGCGTTTCAACAATACAGACTCAAAAATCTCCAGATCTATATCATTTATCAGTTTTTGAATATGGTCAAAATAAACTTCTTTATAAAGAATCTAATTGGGTTTCGCAAAGTAATGATACAATGCCTGATTCTGATATATTAAATACCACAGAATATAAATATAATAACGAAAATTTAAAAACATATGAACGTTATGTTTATTTTCTTGGTAAAGTTGTATTAAAAGATATTACTAGGGTCTATTCTTATAAAAAAGAACACTTGAAAAAAATTGAAGAACAAAATACAAGTGAAAAAAAAGTATCTATTACTTATTTTGATAATACTGGAAATTGTTCTAAATACATTCAATATAATTTAAACTCAGAAAATAAAAAACTTAATTATTTGGTGATAAAGATTAATTATGAATATGATAAATTTAAAAACTGGGTTTATACAGATATGAACGGCATAAAAGATAAAGCTATTCGAAACATAACTTATTATGAATAAAATAACGAAATGCTAACAACGGACTTTAGCAATGGCGGGTTTGAAGTAAATTGGAAGTTCAACAATCCCGATAATTATCGGGATAAATATTCCGATTGCTATCGAAATCGGTGTAGCTAGTCAGAAAATTGCAATTTATTCCGCCACCGCCCCAAGGTGCAGAACGATTGGTCTAATGCCGCTCGTAGCTATAAATAGTTCATTGAGCGTTTGAGAAATGGACAATAATATATCTAGAAGCAAAATAAATGGTATTTTTACCTATATTTGTTCTATAATTCGACTCATTAATTTTATCAAAAAATGACAACACTTAGGAGTAATATCGACAAGGTAAATGGGTTACGATATATTGTTGATCAGTTGAAATTACAAACATCGTTGGCAAAGCGTTTTTTGCTTTCGCAACCGTTTATAACTTCGGAAAGCTTGCTAGAATTAGAGTTTGCTAATATTGAGGAAGTTGTTGGATTGCTAAATAAACCAACAAATTCTGATGTTTTCCAGGCTATTGAAGTAAAATTACAGCAGATTCACGATATTCATGGCACCATTAAAAGATTGTCCACTTCAGAAAATCTTGATGATGTTGAACTGTTTGAGATTAAACGATTTGCAATTCTAAATCAAGAAATTGATGAATTGATTCTAATGCTAAAATTATCATTTATCAAGCTTCCTTCATTGCAAATGGTGGTTGATATTTTAGATCCAGATCGACAAAATATTCCTAATTTTTATATCTACTCATCATATAGTCCAGAGTTATTAAAGTTTAGAGATCAACATAAAAATCTACTTTCAGAATCTCCAAATGAAGCAGAGATAATTAGGCAAAAAGCGGTGTTACTTGAAGATGAAATTCGGGAACAACTTTCTAATCAATTACATAAGTTTTCAAATCCACTTCAAAAAACTTTGGATTTAGTTTCGTACCTAGATATAATCATTGCAAAAGCAAAGCAAGCAATTGAATTGAATTTGGTTAAACCTACTATTTCTAATTCAAATACCACATATTTAGGATTGTTTAATCCTCAAATTAAAAGCTTACTCGAACAGCAAAACAAGAATTTTCAATCCATTGATATTGCGTTGTTTTCAGCGCCATGCCTGATTACAGGTGTTAATATGGGAGGAAAAACTGTGCTTTTGAAAACTATTGCACTCGCTCAATATCTGTTTCAGTTTGGCTTTTTTGTACCAGCTACTACGGCAACTATTGTTATTGCGGATAAAATATTAACGAGTATTGGCGACGATCAGTCAGAGTTGAGTGGACTTTCATCGTTTGCTTCTGAAATGATGAAAGTAGATGAAATTATCAAAAAATCAAGGTCAAACATTCGATTATTAGTTCTTATTGATGAATTGGCTCGAACTACGAATCCCGAAGAAGGGAAGGCCATTGTAAATGCAACCCTCGATATTTTGGATGAAAACAAAGTGAGAAGCTTGATCACCACTCATTACAGCGGACTTAAATGGAAGGGTCGAAAGCTTTCGGTTAGAGGCTTAATTGCCGAAAAACTAACGGCTCAACTTACTATTAAAAACATCAATGATTACATGGATTACTCATTGGTGGAAAATGGTGATAAAGTGTCTAAAAATCAAGCGCTTGAAATAGCAAAATTGTTATGTGTAGATGATGATTTGCTTAAAAAAGCATCAAAATATTTATAATAATAGGCTAGTTTTGAAAAGAAAAACATTGATTTTAGACATTGATGAAACCTTACTTCATTCCACGTATGAAAAACTGGAACGAGAAACAGATTTTATGTATAAGGGTCGGAGGGTGTATTTACGACCACGACTCAATGAGTTTTTAGAGTTTTGTTTTGCAAATTTTGAGGTAGGTATTTGGACCTCTTCAAAATCCGATTACGCAAAGAAGACACTCAAATTTATTGTAACAGATCTGTCAAAATTCAAGTTTATTTGGACCAGAAAAAAGTGCACAAAGACCTACAAAAAAAATGGATTTTGGGAAGAAGTTGTATATATAAAAAATCTAAATTGCTTATCAGATTTTCAAATAGCCGATTTTATTATGATAGACGATACTCCATCAAATATACAACCTGCAGATTCTAACATAATTATGATTAGTGAATATCGTGGAGAATTAGACGATACAGAATTACTTGAAATCATAAAAAAATTAAAAAACGAAATAAACAAGGGTGTCTAATTAGATTCTTAACAACTTACTGGAACCAATAATATATTTAATAGAGAGAACCCTCAGATTTTTTTTAATTTATTATAAGTGATGAATATATTATATCTAGAAGCGGTGTTAATATTCAAACGAAATGCACTCCATTAAGCTTCTTCTCTTTTGCCTCCTTTTCCAACTAATGAAGAAAAAACTCCAATGATACAAAGTATGGTAAACACCAAAAAAACAACCTTAGAACTATGCATAAATTGATCAAGGTTTGAATTATTGATTTGTTGTTCTCCCACAAAAACATGAACAGAAAGTGAAGCAATAGCCATACTAAACATCATTCCTGTGGTTCGCATAGTGCTTACAGTGGCAGATGCAATACCATAAAATCTTTTTTCTACCGAGCTCATAAGCATATTTGTATTTGGCGAAGAAAAAAGTCCAAAGCCAAAACCAAGAATTGCCAGCGCTGTAATAATAAAACTTTGAGGTGTGTCAATTTCTATAAATGCTAACATTGCTATTCCAACTACGCTAATGGCCATTCCAGAAGAAGCTAACCATCGAGGATTAATTTTGTCCGATAGTCTGCCCGAAAATATTGCAACTAAAGCCATAAGTATTGGTTGAGTTATTAATACCATTCCAGCCTCTTTCGGAGAAAGATGTTTTGCGTATTGCAAATACAGACTTAAAACAAAACTTACGGCAAAAGTTGCTGCATAGTTTATAAATGCAGAAAGATTGGCGCTCGCAAACACCTTGTTTTCAAAAAACAATTTCATATTCAACACCGGGTATGGATGTTTCTTTTCAACTATCACAAATAAAATAATTCCCAAGATTCCCATTCCAGTAAAAACAATAGCCAACGTAGATGGTAATTTAGAAAATCCATACATTAGTGCTGTCATCGATGGCATATAGATTAGTGTGCCGAGCCAGTCGAATTTTTCGTTTTGAGACTCGATCCATTCCGCTTTAATTTTGAAAATAATTGCCAAAATAATCAGTGCCGAAACCCCAACATTAATGTAAAACAAACTTCGCCAACCCATTGTTTGAGTGAGAATTCCACCCAAAATTGGAGCTGCAGAAAGACCAACATAAACAGCAGCGACATTCAATCCAATAACTTTTCCTCGCTCTTGAGGAGGAAACGCAGATATTACAATGGCCATACTCGTGCTAAACATCATCGCGCTACCAACTCCCTGTAAAAATCGCGAAATAATTAAAAAATATCCCGAAGGAGAAATTGCACACAAAATAGTTGCAATCATAAAAAAGATATTTCCATAAAGAAAAATCTTCTTTCTGCCCAACATATCCGAAATTTTTCCAAAAGGCACTAAAAATACTGCTGATGCTAAAAGAAAAGACATGGTAACCCAGCTCATAGAAACTGCATCTAAAGAAAACTCGCTGCTAATATTTGGTAATGCAATATTTACTGCCGACCCCATCAGTGGATTAAAAAAATTTGATGTCATGGTTACCGCCATCAACACCATTTTATTTACTTCGTTGTTTTTTTGTAAGTTCATTTTTTGTAGTTTATACCCATTGTTCGATTTTCATATCAAGCTAACAAAAAAGGAATTAGATAGTTTTTACTCATTGAAAAATTAATTCGATTTATTTGATTCTCCGATATTGGTCTATTGATAAAATTAATAATGCCTGAAGCTTGTTGAGAGCATATTTACTCTGAACTAGTCTGAGCATCATCAAACATTTGCAAATCACGTGTGGAAAATCTTTATATGAGCTAAAAGCAGATGCTATTACAACAAAAAGCCTCGAAAAATCAAGGCTTTTTGTTGTTTACATTTGAATATCTCCTTTTTTAAGATAACGGTAAATTGTAGATTTTCCAATATCCAACTTGTCAGCAACCATTTGAATATCATTGTCATACTTTTTAAGAAAATGTTTCACTATTTTCATGTCATACTCATAAAGCGTAAGTTCTTCGGTGATGAAGTTTGTGTCTTTATCGTGAGGATTAAAAATAATATCGTAATGGTTTATTTCTCTACTTCCAGCAGACATTGTTACAGCTAGTTCAATAATGGTTTTTAATTCTCTAACGTTGCCTGGATAGTTGTAATTAAGCAGTTTTACTTGAGTGTCGTGTGCAAAACGAGGAGGAACCATGTTGTTGTCGGCACAGAATTGCTCTAGAAAATATTTAGCTAATGCTAGAATGTCATTTCCTCTACTTTTTAATGATGGAATTTCTATAGGCATTCCCAAAAGTGAGTAATATAAATCTTTACGGAATTCGTTTTTTTGAATTAAATGAACAAGATTCTTGCTAGTAGAAGTGATTATTCGGACATCAGTTTTGATTGTTTTAGTTCCACCGATTCGTGTAAATTGCTTTTCCTGAATTACTCGTAAAAGTTTTGCCTGCATGTTCGAATCTAAGTCCTGAATTTCGCTGATATAAATTGTACCGTTGCTGGCTTCCTCAAAATATCCAGCTTTTCGAGTATAAGCTCCAGGAAATGCATCTTTTTCATATCCAAAAAATTCTAAGTCAAACTTGTTTGCAGCTATTGTAGCAGCATTTACACTGATGAATGCATTGCCAGAACGAATAGAATTATAATGTATTGTTTTTGCAATAGTTTCTTTACCTATCCCGACTTCACCATGCAACGAAACCATAATGTTTGATCGACAAGCTTTGTCAATTAATGCAAGAACCTGTTGCATTCCTGGGCTGTTTCCAATTATGTCGTTAAAGGTAAACTTACTAGCAATCTGACTACGTAATGATGAAATTTCGGTGCGCAATTCTTGATTCTCTTTTGCCCTATTTATGGCATTCCATAAGCGCTCTTTTGTTTCGTTGTTTTTAACGATATAATCGATAATTCCTGCTTTAAATAAATCTATCGCAATTAAAACTTCATCTTGCCCAGAAACCATTACTACAGGAATCTCTGGGTTAAAATCTTTTATCTTTTCTAACAAATCCGCACCAGTAAAGTCTGGTAAACTATAATCTAACGAAATAAAGTCGGGACTACGATACAAATTATTTAAAAAATCTGCACCATTTTCAAATACTTCAATGTAACAATCAGGATTTGAACTTAAATGTGATTGTAACATTTTAGCATAAATACGATCATCTTCAACCAAAAATACTTTAAAAATATTATCCATAACACTCTAATTTATTATAATGAATTTCTTTTCGGTAAATATACAAAAAAAAATTACAAAAATGATTTTTTTAAATATTAATTCTCTATTTGGACAAAATCAACGAGTTTTCCGCCAAATAGTGGAATTTTTACCAAAAGGAATATTCCTTCAAAAACAAGAAGGTGTAAATAATATAGAATTTTTGATTAGAAAAATTCAAGAAAACCCTTTCAATTCAATGAATTTTTAAAATTAATTATTGATTGTCATTAATCATCTCTAAACATGAATACTACCTCGATTAAATTAATGTTTTTAAAATTAAAATATTAATCTAAAATTTCTAAAATTTCAAAAACAAACTAAAAATTGGGTCTCGAATTATATCATTTATCAAAGCTTCAAAAATTCGGTCATTTTTCTTTGATTTAAAAATGTTCTCTTCATCTCTTGCAGTATATTATCTGTTTTTGTCCAATAGCGTGTTTTTTGCACAGGAATCAGCTAGTTTTCGAATTCGGACTAATTTTATTTATCTTTACATCCAATAAACTCTATTAAAAGAGTAGTGCAACCATTAAGTAAAAAAAATCGTCTAACAAACAAATCGGGATGAATGATTTCGGAGAATGAACTCATAGATGGATGCTTAAACAACGACAGAAAAGCTCAAAAACTACTTTACGAAAAATATAGTAGTAAAATGTTTGGAGTTTGTATGAGGTATGCAAAAAGCAAAGAGGAGGCAGAGGATATTCTTTCAGATTCTTTTGTTCAAATTTTTGTAAAACTTAGTTCTTTTAAACGTGAAGGCTCTTTTGAGGGATGGATTAGACGAATTGTTGTAAATACTTCAATTACTGCATATCGAAATAATCTGAAATTCAATTTGAATGATGAAATTTCAGAAGTTCATCAACTTTCGGATGATAGTGAAACCGCAATTGATTTACTCAATGTTCAACAGATTAAAAGTGTTATTCAACAGATGCCCGACGGATACCGAATGATTTTTAACCTATATGTAATAGAAGGATATAATCATAGAGAAATTGCAGAATTGATTGGAATTAACGAAGGAACTTCTAAATCTCAATTTTCTAAAGCAAAAAAATGGTTACAAAACAGATTGATAAAATATAGTATTGCACAATATTAATATGATGGCAGACAATAATTTAAATACAAACATAGAGAAACTTTTCCGAAATTATTCGGAAGAACCACCTTCTAATTGTTGGGAAGCTGTTTCTCAAAAGCTGGATGTTGTGATGCCTGTCCAATCCAGCGTTTCTAATGTACCTTCTTCTTCAAATGCATTTTCAAAATTTATTTCAACAACCATAGGCAAAACCGTGGCTGTTTTTACTGGTGTAGCAATTGCTGGTGTAGCACTTATTTCCGTGTTTGTTTCTCAAAATGAACAAACCCCAGCTTTAATACAAAATCAACCTACGACAGTAAACCAAACAATTGTTGATCCTAGCACAACAAAAACTCCAATTATTACTGAAAATTCTAATACACACCAAGTTGATCCCAGAAACTCAAATTCCATAAATGTTATAGAACCATCAAATTCTGCTTCAAATAATGTTGATAATAAAACTCAGATTAATCAACCTTTATCTAATATTAGTCAGCCTATAATTGCACAAACACATACTCCAACAACTCCAAACAAAACAGTTTCAAAGCTTGAAGTTCATTCTTCCATTCCAACTAAAACGACTGCTATAGAATCTATTGTAACTCCAACGGTTTCCGCTGATGATGAAGAAACTACTTCTGACTTTATTGCTACATCGGAAAATATATCAACAGAAAATCAAGGAGTTAAGACGTCAGAGTCAAATCTTCGACAATTGGGGGTTGAATTTCCAAACGTTTTCACTCCTAATGGAGATGGGTTTAACGACTTTTTTGTGATTAAAAATATTGAAAAAATTAGTCAAAATCGTTTGATTGTAATTAATGCAAACGGATTAAAGGTTTATGAAGCTAATAATTATCAGAATAACTGGGATGCAGATAATGTACCAAATGGCTCATATTTCTATGTATTAGAATCTAAAATAGATGGGGCAAGTCAAACCTTTTATGGTACCATTCAAATTATAAGATAAGCCTAAAAACTAAGTGGATTTTTCTGGTTATACCATTACTAAATTTCAAATTAGTCCAATAGACAATTTGAAGTTTAGTAATGGCTTGCCCTCGTCCTCAAACGGGGCATGCCCTCGTAATTTAAAGGGGTTTATACCAAATCTTGAAATAAAATAGCCCAAAGATATTTTATTTTTTAGATTGGTTTAATGCCGCTCGTTGATATAAATAGTTCGCTGAGCGTATGAGAAGTGGACTATATTATAAATAGAAGCGGTATTAATACTTGATGCGTAATATCTAAAATTGAATTATATGTAAAATACTGGACTATATTATATTAGCATACGGTATTATTACAAAGTTAATGCAATTCGAATTGAGCTAACAAATCGACTATAGCGTTAAAGGTAAAACATAGAGGAAGCTCCATAAAAAAGAGTTCAATTATTATTGCGAATAACTGAACTCCTTTTTTAATTTTCAAATATAAATTTTACATTCGAAATGCATATTGGAACGTGATATTACGAGGTGCTTGCACACTACCCGGACGTACCATATATTCGCGATTTAGAATATTCTTCATAATAATGGAAAATTTTGAGTTAGCGTTCATTTGCCACGACATACGTGCATCAAAAGAATATTCTCCTTTATTGTGCGCTGCTCTATATTCTTTAAGACCAGGGAAAATATAAATAGGTTTACCAGGAGATGGCTGCATATTGTTAATAAGCACCTCATCTTCAAATATTTTATCAATATTTACCATATTGCTAAAGTAATCAAAACTAACTCCAGCTGTAAGCTTACGATAAGTGACCTCCACATCCACTTTGGCAGTGGTGCGAAAACGATATTTTAATATTGGATCTGTTGTAGTTTTTGTAGCCAGAGAAATTGTGTCTAAATCAAGGGGCTCTATAACAGTAAGCCCAGCCAAAAAGGCGACAGGAACGTTTCCTATAGACCCTTTACCTGCGAGAGTGGCATCTATACCATAAATTCTAACTCTGGGAATGTTGGTGGCTTTAAATCCCGTATATTTAGAGATCGTGTCTTTAAGACTTCTTGCTTGTATATCACCAGGTAAACCAGTTACATTTAAAACTGAAAGTGATGGCAAAAATGCGCCAAATTGAAATTCTATCATATCGGCATATTCGGAGATAAAACCAGCAATATCAATATAAGCTCTCCAATTACTCACCGAAAAACCTTGTTTAATGGCGATTTCTCCACTCCATCCCCTTTCTGATTTTAAAGTTGGATTTGGAAAAATAGATATTCCCTCAGAAGAAGTAAACGTATATCGTTCAGCAATGGTAGGATATCTGTACCCTTGGCCTATTGAACTTCTGATATATGTTTGTTTTGCTAATTGATAGTTTAAACCGGCTCTGAATACTGGCTTCCATTCCATTGGTTGATTACCATCTCTATAGCCCTCAAAACGTGCGCCTCCAGATAAGCTCCATTTTCTCCATCTTTTATCAAGTTGGGCAAACAAAGCACTAGAAGAGCTAAAATGAGCAATATTCCCAAAGATTTGAGCATCAGAGCGAGAATATGTTCCAGCCAAACCAGTATTCATCACTAATTCACCTTTAAAAACATGTTGATATTGATACTCTCCATAATACATCATATCTGTACTGTTTTGCTCGGAGTCGGTAATGTTATCAGAATAATAAATTCTAGTTTTTAAAGCATGACGGCTATTTTTATTGTAGTACACAATAAATGGATCTATAACAGCATATGTGTTAACCTTTCCCATAGGATTGCTAGCGGGTGAATATACCGAATCTTTGTCTTTCCAAATCAAATAACTAGCAGCCCACCTACGAGTGGTGTAACCATTAACACCATAAGACAAACCTTCGATTTTCTTACTACGATAGCGGGTTTTAAAGTTGGCTCCTACTCGTTGGTTATATTCTGTTTCGCGAAAACCATTATCAGAAAGAAAGTTCACAGATCCAACTACATCAAAATTTCCAAACTTATGTGAGTGCATAACTTGATAACCCGAAAAAGTAGGTTGTTTATTTCCCCACCAATGCAATCCATCACGTTCAGGATTCATATAAACTCCAGAATGAGCAATAACCTTTGTTTCCGGTTTATTTGTAGGCCATCCAGACCGAACGTTCATTACACCATTCATTGCTGAAGAGCCATATAATGCTGAAGAAGCTCCTTTAATAACCTCAATCTGGTCAATGTTTTCAACAGGAATTATCCACCATTTTGCTTCTCCAGTTGATCCAGTTAGTAGTGGAAGATCATCTAAAAGTAATAAAACTCGACTTCCTGCACCAAAAGAATAACCACTACCACCACGAATACTAGCTTGATCATCATAAATAGTAACACCTGGAACTTGTTTTACGGCTGATTCTATCGATGTAGTGTTTGTGCTTTCAAGCATTTTCGCCTTAATAAGCTCTACCGAAACTGTTACTTCTGATAGTTTTTGTTCGTGACGACCAGCACTCACAACAACTTCATCTAAAAGTTTTGTTTGTTCCATTAGTGAAATGTTAATCACTCGAGTTTCTCCTGCTTTAAGGTTAATTTCTCTAGTAGCAACACCATAACCAATGTATCGATACTTAATATTATATTTTCCTGCGGGCAATTCAATAAGATAGTTTCCAAAAACATCAGTTGTACTTCCTTGACTATCACTGAAAATTACATTTACGCCCACCAATGTCTCTTTCGTTTTTGCATCTGTTATTGTTCCTTTAATTGTTGCTTTTTGGGCAAATAAGATTTGACAAACGAACAAAAAGAAGGTAATTAAGTAAATTTTTCTCATACATTACTGTTTTGTGAATAATATCAATATAAAAAATAAATCTGACTTTAATTTAAAAAGTCATATTACGATTTCTGTATAAAATTATAGAAATTTTTTACTATCTTTGACATTCAAAAAAGCAAACTCGTTTTTTTTAACACCTTTTTTTAAAATATGTTAGATAAATATTTGCTTAGCCACACACTAAATCAATTTAACAAGCTAATAATAAACATATTGTATGTTGTTTTAAAATCAAATTAAGTAATTGCTAAAAAAACTTAAAAAATGCTTCAATATCAAATTGCACTCACGAAATTGCCACAAATTGGCGATATAACTGCAAAAAAACTACTCTACTTCTTTGGCGATGCTGCATCAATTTTTAATGCTAAAAGTAAAGATATTCTTGCTGCTGGTTTTTCAAAAACGGTTTTACATTCAATAAAACACAACACCGCTTTAAAAGAATCAGAATCGGAATTGCTTTTTATTGAGAAAAATAATATTACACCTATTTTTTACACCGACAGTGATTATCCTTATCGCTTAAAATTCTGTGATGATGGACCCATATTAATGTATTATCGAGGAACTGCAAATTTAAATTATAATAGAATAATAAGTATTGTTGGCACACGTAAGGTAACAGAATACGGTAAATGGATTTGTAAAAAAATAATTGAAGACCTTTCACTGTATAACGTATTAATTATTAGTGGATTGGCTTATGGGGTAGACACCATTGCACATCAAGCAGCTATAGATAATGGAATTCCAACAGTTGGGATAACAGCACATGGGCACGATATTATTTATCCTGCTGAAAACCGCAGATTAGCAAAACAAATGCTAGAAATGGGCGGGTTATTAACCGAATTTCCGTCAGAAACACAACCAAATAGAGAAAACTTTCCTAAAAGAAATCGTATTATCGCTGGCTTAGCAGATGCAACAGTTGTAATTGAGGCAGGGGCTAAGGGAGGTGCTTTGATTACTGCCGATATTGCGAATTCATATAGTCGTGATGTTTTTGCTGTTCCAGGCAAAACAAATGACCCAATGTCTGAAGGGTGTAATAATTTAATCAAATACAATAAAGCGGCTCTAATTACTTGTGCTAATGATCTTGTTAGATCAATGAATTGGGAACCAAAATCTGTAAAAACCGCACAAATATCACTATTTCAAGAACTATCAGAGGAGGAAATGATTGTTGCAAAAGCAATATCAGAAAATGGAGATTGTGGTATCGATATGCTTATCAATACATTAGGAATGACTGCAACCAAAATGGCTTCTGTTTTACTAAACCTAGAGTTTAAAAATATTATTAATTGTTTGCCTGGAAAACGCTATACATTGAACTAAATGCCAAACCGCTTGTTATAGTACAGTATTCTTCTCTAACACCCCATTATAAAGAATCTCTATAAACGTATCATTATTATTGATTTGACACAGGTGTTTTACCGTCGTATCTTTGTCCTGTAATCAAGAAAACATTCTGTTAAATAAATTTTATAATTTTTTAATAGAAAAAAACTTGACTTTACTTTTTATTTATAGTAAATTACTGACTTAAATCAAAATATTATGACCACAATCGAATTCAATACCCAGTTAATGAAGCTTGAAAATCAGCTAAGTTATTTTGCAATATCATTAACAAACGACGATGAAGACGCAAAAGATTTGGTTCAAGACACATTGTTGAAAGCAATAACGAATAAAGAAAAATTCAGAGACGATACCAATTTAAAAGCTTGGACATATACTATTATGAAAAATACATTCATAAATAATTATCGCAGAAAAGCTAAAACAAACACGATGCTCGACAATACTGAAGATTTATACTTTTTAAATTCAGCAGAAAACAACGGGGCTCTTTTTGCTGATTCACATCAACAAACTTCAGAAATTGTAAGCTCAATAAAAAAGCTAGAAGTTGGTCAACGGAAACCTTTTGAAATGCATGTTGCTGGGTTTAAATATAAAGAAATTGCTGATCACATGAACATCTCAATTGGTACTGTGAAAAGTAGAATCTTTTTTACTCGTAAAAAACTAATGACAGCACTTAAAGATTATGAAAACTAGTTAGTGCTATTAAAAACAGTCCAAAATTATCAAAGATTTTTACGATTTGAGTTAATCTCAAATTTACCAACATAAAAACCCATTGATTTTTATTCCAAATTGTAATGAGTTATAATTCTTTAGCCATGAATTATAACTCATTACAATTATAACTCATTACAATTGAATTATCAATACTTCAATTTTTCCATTTCTGTTCACCTCAATGTTTGCTGTCTGTCCAGGGACAAGTGTTTGTAAACGAGCCATATAGTCATATATATTTGTTACTGGTTGCCCATTTACTGAAACAATGATATCTCCTTTCAACATTCCTCCTTTTTCACTAGGCGCACCTTTTCTTACTCCATCAACGCGCAATCCTTTGTTGTCGGTGCTTACCATATCGGGGATTATGCCCAGAGTTACTTTTAGCTTGCGATAACCAGTTGGTTTAGATCCAGTTTCTTTATATGTAAGCGACGCTGTTCTGTTCGCCAAGTTTAAAACTGTTTGATAAGTCAAGTCTGCAATTAGTTTCATCGATGAATAATCAAGCTTATCGTATGTGTCAAAAGGAGTGTGATAATCGGAATGTGCGCCAGTAGAAAAATAAAGCACAGGAATTCCTTCTATATAAAAAGAGGAGTGATCTGAAGGACCATATCCATCTGGATTTCTCGCAAATTTCATTTTCGATTTAGGTTCTAATAAGTTTAGCATATTATCAAATTCTAATGCAGTACCAGTTCCGCCAACACTAATAATTTTTTCAACACGCATTCTTCCAACCATATCAAGATTAATCATTGCTTTAATTTGCTTTGCATCTACCAATGGGTTTTTGAAAAATTGTTTTGACCCCACTAATCCTAGCTCTTCAGCACCAAAAGCAACAAGAATAATACTTCTTTTTGGCTTGGTTTTCATATTGTTTATTGCGGATGCTACTTCAATAATTGTAGCAACTCCCGAAGCATTATCATCAGCACCATAATGAATAGCTGAGGTATCGGGCATTCGTGATCCTGAATTTGGACCACCCAGCCCAAGATGATCGTAATGAGCGCCAATCACAATAAATTCGTTCTTCAATTTTGAATCTGATCCTTCAATAAAGCCGACAATATTTTGAGTGTTACCTCGAGTTATTTTCAAATCAGTAGTGCCCGATAACTTCATCGGTATGAATAATCCTGTTTGTTTCATCTCTTTATTGAGTTGTTGCTCAATACCGCCAATATTAATATCATAATTGCGTAACATTTTTGAAATGCATTCACGGGTTACATTAAATACAGGAATTCCAGCGCTTCCCGCTTGTTGATCAATAAAAATTGGCATCAAAGAATCTTTTGGCTCTAGCGATGGGGGCGAAACGAGAATTACTCCCTTTGCACCTTTGTCTTTTGCTGTTGTTATTTTATACCAATCTGATGCATAAGCTGCATATTTTGAATCTTGCTTGTCGTTATTTGGCGCTCCACGCATAATTATTACCCAAGTTCTATTTATTTGAAAAGTAGTTGGATAATCACTCCATTTAAGACTATCTGTGTGAATATCAAAGCCATATCCAGCAAAATACAGATTTGAATTTAACGAGCTATTTGATGATGCAGTTATGGGTCTGAAATCCTTATTTAAAATATAATTTGTGTTGAAAAAATTAATTGCATTTTTATCGCCCATTTCAACATTTGTAATTACTTCAAAATATGTAAATCCATTTTCCCCCATCAATGTAAGCTTGCTATTTTCCATAGCATCTCTAATGTATTTAGCTGCTTTGTTTCCCCCTTCAAGGCCGGGTTTTCTGCCAGCAAGAGAATCGGATGCTAAGATTTTCACATGCTGTTCGAGTTTAGTTGATGAAATTTTTTGAGCAAATGTTGAAGAAACAAGAACCGTTTGAAATATTAGTGCTAATGCTAGAATTATTAAAGTATTTCTTTTCATTTTTTTTGAATTAAATTTTATCAAGTATAAATGGAATTATGTGTTTGAAAAGAGATTTATTTCGGTTTGTAAAAGTGCATCTCTTCAATATATTTTATTACTTCATCAGGCATTAAATATCGAATGCTTTTGCCATCAGAAATTTGTTTTCGAATAAAACTAGAAGACAAATCAATCATTGGAGAATCTGTGATATGAATTGATGGAAAACAATTCCATTTTTCAATTTTTGCATTTGGCCGAGGATAAACATAAATTGGAAAATTATCGAGAATATGTTGATAGTTTTTCCACTTTTCGATGGTTTCAAGATTATCAGCTCCCATAATTAAACTGAATTGCTTTTGAGGATACTTTTCCAATAAATAGGCTAAAGTATGGGTAGTATATGAAGGTTGAGATAATTTGAATTCAATATCACTAGCTCGGAATGATGTATTCCCATCAATAGCAATTTTAACAAGAGCTAAACGATGATGCTCGTCAAGCAATGATTGCTTTTGTTTAAGGGGATTGCAAGGAGAAATCACAAACCAAATTTGATCAAGGTCGCAGTTTGAAACCAGATAATTTGCAATCATCAAATGTCCATTATGAATTGGGTTAAAAGAACCGAAGAAAAGTCCTATGTTTTGCGGTTTTTCTTTCATTTTAAATTATTTATTCTTGTAAAAAATCCAAAATCAAATCTCTAGCTTCGTCAGTTGCTGTTTGAAGATTGTCATTTGTAATTACCAAATCAAATTTAGGAGCAAAAGAAAGTTCCAGTTCTGCTTTAGAAAGTCGTTTTTGAATATTTTCTTCAGATTCAGTCTTTCTGTTTATAAGCCGTTCCTTCAATGTTTCCAGAGAAGGGGGATTTACAAAAATTGCAAGTGCTTGTTCTGGATATGCTTTTTTAATATTCAATCCGCCCACTACGTCTACGTCAAAAATTACATGATTTCCCTCATCCCAAATTCTATTTACTTCACTTTTTAAAGTACCATAATAATTACCAGGGTATACCTCTTCCCATTCTAGAAAATCTCCTTGGTTAATCCGTTGTTTAAACTCATCAATGCCTAAAAAATAGTAATCCTTTGTGTCAATTTCACCTTCTCTTTTTGCTCTACTACATGCAGACACTGAGAACTTTAATGGTAGACCACTAGCAAGAAGTTTTTTTACAATTGTGGTCTTTCCTGCACCAGATGGAGCCGAAAAAATGATTAACTTTCCCTTCATAACTGAAAATATTTTAGCTAAATTACAATTTTGTTTGATTTTTTAAACAATGAATTTTAAGAATATACGTTAACAAACAAAAAATATCGTCTGAATTTTTTAATTTTGCTAAAAAAAATGAATTTAATTATTGATTTGGGTAATACTTTTCATAAAATTGCCATTGTCGATCATGATGTTGTGGTTGAGGTTTGTCAATTTTCGGGTATGACCGAAATTGATCTCGAAAATATTTTTAAAAAATACCATCCACAAAAAGCTATTTTAAGTTCTGTTATTAAAGCAGATAATCACATTAAAAATTGGCTTAAAAATAATCTCCCTTATATTGAGATGAGTAGCCAGCTAAAGCTCCCTTTTAAAATTAATTATCTTCACCACGAGACCTTGGGAACCGACAGAATTGCAGCAGTTGTGGGAGGAAGGTGCCATGTAAAAGAAGGTAATTTATTAGTTATTCAAGCAGGAAGTTGTGTCACTTTTGATTTAATAGATGCGAGTAATATTTATCGAGGAGGCAGTATTTCGCCAGGTATATTAATGCGATTAAACGCATTACATCAATTTACCAAAAAATTGCCGTTAGTTGAATTTCAAAGTATAGATGATTTTTGTGGCAACTCAACAAAAGCCTCTATTCTTGCTGGTGTAACATGTGGGATTGCATCCGAAATTGAAGGAATGATTATTCGATATCAAGAAAAATATGAACAATTATCAATAATATTAACAGGTGGATCAATAAAATATTTTGATAAGTGGCTAAAAAATAGCAATTTTGCAAATCCAAACCTTGTAATTGAAGGTTTAAATACAATATTAAATATAAATGATTAAGAAATTTAATTACATAACCCTTGTTTTTCTGCTTTTTGGAAGCTCTATTTTTGCACAAAACAACCTTAGTTCTCCATATTCTCGATATGGAATTGGGCAATTGAACAATCGAAATACTATTTTTTGCACTTCTATGGGTGGTTTAGGCCAAGCCATTCAAATGCCATTCGTGATTAATTCTGCTAATCCAGCATCATATAATGCAATTGATACCCTTGGGTTTATTGTAGATGGTAGTTTGGTGGCAATAAACACAAAATCTCAGACAGAATCATTACAACAAACTGCTGGATATTCGTCGTTAGGTAATTTTAATGTAGGATTTACAGTGTATAAGGGATGGAAAACTGCAATCGGGATTCTTCCTTTTAGTGATGTTGGCTATAAAATTTCATCAGCTGGAACTGATTCTTCGTTAGGAACTCATACATATAGATATAATGGAAATGGTGGTTTGACTCAAGTTTATTGGGGAAATAGTTTGCGGATAACTCGTGGGTTATCGATTGGTTTAAACACGTCATACCTTTTTGGAAGCATTAATAAAGAACGTATCGTAGAATTTAAAGATATGACCATTTTAGGTTTGAATACAAAAAGCAAAACCTATATTAATGGCTTCCAGTTTTTATTAGGAGCTCAGTATAAAAAATCGTTTAAAAATGATTATTATCTTGTTTTAGGAGCTACAACTGGATTAACATCAAGTCTTAATGCAACCGATGATGTATTAACAACATCTTTTTTGCTGAATTCAACAAGTAGTTATATAACGAAAGATACTATTGAAAACTTTACCAATAAATCGGGAAAAATTGAATTGCCTCTCTCTGCTGGTGGTGGACTTACATTTGGGAAAGAAGATAAATTTTTGATTGGCATGGATATGAATTGGCAAAATTGGAGTAAATACTCAATTTTTAATGTCAACGATTCTTTGTCAGACAGCTACCAAATTTCCATTGGAGGGATGTATGTTGTTAATCCTCAATCTGCAAAGTTCTTGCAAAAAATCAGATACAGAGCGGGAATTAGATATGCAAAATCATATTTGGAGCTAAAAAACTCTAACATCAACGATTTTGGTATTAATTTTGGAGTCAGCATTCCTCTCCGAAAGAAGAATTCTTTGAATATTGGAGTTGAATTTGGACAAAAAGGAACAATTTCAAATAACCTAATTAAAGAAACTTACACTCGGGTGTTTATTGGATTTCAACTTTGGGATAATATGTTTGTTCGAAGAAAACTAGATTAAACAAAAACAAAAACAATAAATATTAAAAAAATGAAAACAAAAACAATTAACCTGTTATTGATTGCTGTTGTAGCACTTAGCTCATTAACAATTAATGCGCAAGAAAATAAAGTAGCTGTGGGAAAATATGGAAAAGACAGTTTGCTTTGTGTTCAGAATCTGTCCCTTTATCGTGAATTTTATAAACAAAACAACTTCAAAGACGCATACAATCCATGGCAATGGGTGTTTTGCAACTGCCCAGAATCCAGCTTAAACATTATGATTCATGGCCCAAATATTCTTAACGAAGAAATAAAAAACACAAAAGATGCAGATCGTCGTCAAAAGTTAATTGATAGTCTTTTTTTGGTTTATGACACAAGAATGGCTTTATATCCTAAAGATAAAGGTGCAGTTTTGGGTCGAAAAGCAAACGATTATTTAAAATTTATCCCCACATTATGGGATGCTAGATATAAAGCAGAAAAGGACACCCTTAAGAAAAATTCAATTTACGATAGTTTGACTGTTGTTTGGGAAACTGCTTACAAAATGTATGAAGAATCAATTAATATTGAAGGAAATAATACATTACCATCCGTAATAGATGCATATTATCAAACTGCAGAAAAGTACAAAATCTATAAAAAATTGGAAAATACAATAATGTTTGATGCGTATGATAAGGGAAGTGATATTATTGAGTATAATCTTGACAAAACACAAACTCTTTTTGGAAATGCTATCAATAACATTGATTCTGCAAATAGCAAACTAGCTTCTGGCATAATTGATAGTAATGCTTTTAATAAAGAAATGGAAAAGCTTAAAAAAGACACGGTTGATTTTTCAAAGAAACTAGTTAATTTTGAAAAAGCAAAAAGTAATTTTGACGTAAAATTTACTCCTTATGCTAAATGTCAAGATATCGAAAAAATTTACCAAAAGAAATACGATGCCAACCCAACTGATTTAGCACTTCTGCAAAAGATAACGAAGATAATGAATAAAAAGAAATGTACAACTTCTCCATTATTCTTTAGCGCTGCTACAAAACTACATGATCTACAACCTACTGCAGAATCTGCATTCTTAGTCGGCGTTATGAATTTTAGTAAAAATGATTATTCTAAAGCAAAAGAATATTTTGAAGAAGCTTTAAAATTAAATTCCGAAGAAGACCAAAAAGCTAAAGCGTATTTAATGTTAGCATTTTCATGTTCGGCCTTGAAACAATATGGTGTTGCTAGAAGTTATGCTTATAAATACGCTGCAATTAAACCAGGTGATGGAACACCATATATTCTAATTGGTGATATGTATACTCAAAGTGCTTCATCATGTGGAACAGACGATCTTACGGCTCGCGTAGCAAACTGGACTGCTGTTGATAAATATAACAAGGCAAAAGCAATTGATAAATCAAAGGAAGCTGAAGCTAATCAACGTATAAATGCTGCAGCTAGCCGCTTCCCTTCAAAAGAAGCGATTTTCTTTAATAATCTCAAAAAAGGTCAATCATATTCTGTTGGTTGCTGGATAAATGAAAATACGACTGTAAGATAATAAGCATGAGCTTTTTAAAAAAACTTATTATAATAAAAGTAATAATAGCCATTTCGATGGCTATTATTACTTTTGGCTGTAAAAACGACATTGCAAAAGTAAATAGTCTTACTGCTGTAGACAAAAAACCCGATGAACAGGCAAAAAATGTTTCGGTAATTTATAGCGATTCTGGGAAAGTGCTATTTGTGCTTACCAGCGATTTAATGAATAAGTTTATTAATAACGATCCATATATTGAGTTTCCCAAAGGAATTAAATTAGCCTCATTTGATGAAAATGGCGTTCAAAAAACTACCCTTACAGCAAATTATGCAATAAGCTATGATGCCCGTAAGTCAATGGAAGCACGAAGTAAAGTGGTGATTAAAAATCACCAAAACGATGAAATTATTGAAACTGAGCACATCGTTTGGGATCAATTGAAAAATACTATCTATTCTGATGTTTTTGTAAAACGGACAAATCCCACTGGTGTTATGTATGGTGATGGATTTGATGCTGATGAGACTTTTTCAAAGTACACTATTCGTAACCCTAGAGCCACATTTTACTTCGAAGAACGCAAAGACGACCGAGAGGAATAGATAATTCAGATAAACCAATACTCTTTTTTTACAGTTTTCTTTTATTATTAGGTTTATTATTTTAACTTTGCAAATTATATCTAAAATAAATTAATTAAATTTTGAATTGAAATGGCAGCAATAGGCAGAATTAGAAAGCACTCAGGATTATTACTCATTATTATTGGAGTCGCACTTCTTGCATTTATACTTGGTGATTTTGTACGTAAAGGACAAAGTCGCACTAACAATTTAGCAACTGTTGGTGGACAAAATATTTCGTGGAATGAATTTGAAACTCGTTTTAAAGATGTAGAGGAAAAATTCAAGCAACAATCAGGAAAAGACAATTTTACTCCAGAAGAAGTTTTTCAATTACGTGAATACGCTTGGAATATGTTGCTTAGAGATTTTCTTCAAGGAGATGAATATAAAAAACTTGGAATAGAAGTTACTGAAGAAGAAATGACAGATTTAACTACTGGGAAAAATCCAGACCCAATGATTCGTCAAATTTTTAGTGATCCAGAAACTGGAGCTTTTAATCCTGCTAGGGTTCAAGAGTTTATTCAAAACAAAGAACAAGCGAAACCAGAGGAACGTAGGTTCTTTGATAACATGCTTAAAGATATAAAAACCAATAGATATGCTTCAAAATACAATTACTTAGTTGCTAAATCATATTACCTGCCAAAACCTTTAGCAAAAAAAATGTATGAGGATTTTACTTCTAATGCATCCCTTAGAGTAATTCAAGTTAATTACAAGCTTGTGGATGATAAATCTATTAAGCTTTCTGACGATGATTATAAAAAATGGTATGATGGTCATAAATATATGTTTGAACAACCTGAAGAAGTTAGAGATCTTGATTATGTTATTTTTGACGTTGTACCTACTCAAGCAGATTTAAAAGCAATTGATGAAGAAGTTGTAAAATTATTCCAAGAATTTCAATCTACTTCCGACCCAATAAGCTTTGTTAATACACTTCCTGATGCAAAATATGACAGTACCTTCTTTAAAAAAGGAAAATTACCAATCTGCCTCGATTCATTAGCTTTTAGTGCTCAAGTTGGAGGTTTTATTGCCCCTTCAATTGAAAACAATACTTATTTGTTTGCAAAAGTTTTAGATGTTAAAATGCGTCCTGATTCAGTAAAAGCAAGCCATATTCTTATTCAATACGAAGGCGCTCGTGGTGCTAAAACAAAACGCACCAAAGAAGATGCTAAGCGCTTAGCTGATAGCATAATGATGCAAACTAAAAAAGCAACTCCTCAGTTTGCGCAATTTGCTCTACAATTTTCAGATTACCCAACAGTAAAAAAAGACTCTGGCGATTTAAATTGGATGGCTGATGGAAATCCTAATTTTCAACTTTTCTTCGATAGTTTATACATCCTTAAAAATAATGATATTAGAATCGTAGAAACTGCTTTAGGTTATCATGTTATGATGGTTACTGGTCAATCTATTCCAGAAAAGAAAGTTCGCTTGGCAATAGCTAAAAAAGCAATAGAAGCTAGTGAAAAAACAATTCAAGATATCTACTCATTGGCTAATAAATTTGCTTCTGAAAACGAAAACACAACCAAATTCAACCAAACAATCGTTAAACAAGGTTTAGCTAAGCGTACGGCTGATAACCTCAAGGCTATGGAATATACAATTCCTGGTGTAAAAGATGGTCGTGAAGTGATTCGTTGGGCTTATGATGAAAAATCTAAAAAAGATATGGTTTCACAAGTTTTTGATGTAGATGGAAAGTATATTGTTGCTACACTTAAAGAAGTTAAACCAAAAGGCTTTGCTACTTTAGAACAAGTTAAACCTCTTATTGAATCCCTAGTTAAACGCGATAAAAAAGCTGAACAATTAATTGAAAAAGTAAAAACAGCAATGTCGAAAAGTAGTAATCCAGATGAATTAGCTACTCAATTTCAATCAAAGGTAGACACTGTTGCAAACTTTAATTTTGGCTCTTACAACCTTTATAATTATGGACCTGAATTAGATGTAATTGGAACTGTTTCTACAATGAAGCCGGGACAAGTTTCTAAACCATTAAAAGGAAATATGGGAGTATATGTTGTTTATTACGATCAATTCAACCCTGCTCCTCCAACTACAGATTATAAAATGGTGTCGATGCAAATGGCAAATATGTTCGGACAACGTGTTGGAAACGAAGCTTTTAATGCCATTCAAAAGAATGCAAAAATTAAAGATTATCGTGTAAAATATTACTAGAAAATAATTGATATAAAAAAAGGCTGTCATTTTTTGACAGCCTTTTTTTATGGATAGTTGTTTTTACTCTGTTGATTTAAAATAATGGAGCAGAAGTATTATTTATGGAATTAAGTTTAATCCAAAATCAATTTATCCAAATTATTATTGAATTCACCAATCCTATTTTTCAAATCAAAAGGAAACCTAAAAAACTTCCTTTTTTGTTTTTTATTCGAGTTCTTGCCAATTTTTTTATAATTTAGCTAATTATAAATCGCTTAATGATTCACGTTTGTTGAATATTCTGTTTTAGCAGTTTAATGCTTTGAAATTCAATATGAAATAAAAAATGGTAGAATAATTTAAAAAGTACAAATGAAAAAAATATTAATCTTTTTAGGTATAATCTCTTATTCAATTTTGGTTAACGCACAGACTCCCACAACTGAATATTGGACTAATAAACAAAAGAAATCCGAAGGAATTAAGAAAAATGAGATTCGAGAAGGTAAATGGATTTATTGGTATCAAAATGGTCAAAAATGGTCAGAGGGAAGTTATCTAGCAGGGGAGCAGACTGGATATTGGATTTTTTGGCATGTAAATGGAAAAAAACAAGCAGAATATACAGCTGAAAATGGTACATACACTACTTGGTTTGAAAATGGGATTGTTGAATCAGAGGGTTTACTTGCAGATAAACAAAGAGAGGGTAATTGGAAATACTATCATCCAAATGGGAAACTTAAACGCGATTGCAAATATAGTCATGGACAATTAACTGGAACATTTAAAGAATTTCACGACAATGCTGTTGTTGCTCAGGAAGGTACATACGTTAATGGAAAATTAAATGGTTATAGTATTTGGTGGAATCGTAACGGAATTAAGGAAATTGAAGGAAAATTAGTTGACGATTTGCAAGATAGTATTTGGATTTACTATCACCCAAATGGAAAAATTGCAAGCACTGGTCCGTTTTTAAATAATGAAGTTAATGGAGCTTGGATTTACTATTATGAAGCTGGTAACGTATGGAAAAAAGGTAGCTATGAAGAAGGTAAACGTGCTGGGAAATGGGTTGCCTGGTTCGAAGATGGAAAAAAACAAAGAGAAGGATCTTTTGTAAATGGTAAAGAATCAGGTTTTTGGCAACAATGGTATAAAAATGGCCAATTAAAAGACGAGGGTTCTTTTAGTGATGGAGAAATGGATAAAACATGGAATGGATTCTACTACGACGGCAAACCAGAATATGTAATTTCTTATAAAATTGGACAGAAAGATGGTTTAGCTACGTACTGGTATCAAAACGGTAAACTAATGTCTAAATGTAACTATAAATCAAATAAAAAAGAGGGCTCATGGACTAAATGGGCTGAAAATGGGAAATTACTGGAAGTAGGAGTATACAAAAACGACAAGAAAAACGGCAATTTTGTATTCTACGATAAATATGGTGGAAAAAACAGATCCCAAGAGTTTAAAGATGACAGACCCGAAGGTAAGTGGCAAGAATTTTACCCAAATGGCAAAAAATTAGCTGAAGGAATTTACAATAACCGTATAAAAGAGGGAATATGGACAAACTGGAGTGCTGATGGAAATATTATGTTGCAAGTAGAGTATAAAAAAGGGCTTAAAACAAGAGTAATTAAAGAATTTAAGCCAACAACTAATGGCAAAAAAAAGAATGAAACTGTAGCTCCAACGTTCTAATAAATATTCTACGAAAAAGTGTTTTTTTATTAAGTTCCATGTCTGCTAAAAGTTGTATTTTTGCAAAAAAAAGATGAGTAAAAAACCAGACGTATTTCAATCTGCATTGAAGGTTCAAGAAGGGATTGCTCAACCATCGCAAATAAATCCTGATTTTAATTACAAAAGGGTTAAAAAAAAATTGCTTTCAGTAAATGAGTTTATTGATGGAATTTTGTCAGGAAATAGAGTAATTTTAAGTCAGGCAATTACATTAGTAGAAAGTTCATTGCCTCAGCATTATGCATTCTCACAAGAGATTATAGCCGCTTGTCTACCACATGCAGGAAATTCAATAAGAATTGGAATTACCGGAGTGCCTGGTGTAGGGAAAAGCACGTTTATTGAAGCTTTTGGAAAATTACTTACTCAACAAGGACATAAGTTGGCAGTTTTGGCGATAGATCCAAGCAGTGAGCGGTCGAAAGGGAGTATTTTAGGAGATAAAACTAGAATGGAAGAGCTCGCTATTGATGATAATGCATTTATTCGTCCATCCCCAACTGCAGGTTCATTAGGTGGAGTAGCTCGAAAGACTAGAGAATCAATTATACTCTGTGAAGCAGCTGGTTTTGATAGAATTATTGTGGAAACAGTAGGAGTGGGGCAATCTGAAATTGCTGTTCATTCTATGGTAGATTTTTTTCTGCTTTTGATGCTTTCTGGAGCTGGTGATGAACTTCAGGGTATTAAACGAGGAATTATGGAAATGGCTGATGCCATCCTTATAAATAAAGCGGATGGTGATAATATTCAGAAAGCAAATTTAGCGAAAGCACAATATAGCTCTGCACTAAATCTATTTCCACCAACCGCATCAAAATGGAAACCAATCGCTTTAACTTGTTCATCTTATACTAAACAAGGGGTTGATGATGTGTTGAATGTAGTTTATGATTTTGTAAATCTCACATCCAAAAATGGATATTTCAACAATCACAGAAAAGAACAATCGAAATATACATTATATGAATATGTGCATAAAGGAATTTTAGATTCGTTTTATTCAAACAATGAGTTAATCAATCAAATTCCACAAATTGAGGAACAAGTTGTTCACGGATCCAAAAGTCCATATGTTGCAGGTGCAGAGCTTATTGCTATATTTAACAAACATCAAAACAAATGAAATCAATACAACCTGAATTTTATTTATCTCCATTACAAGTGAAGGAATATCATTTAAAGGGAGCATTAATTATAGATGTAAGAGAGGCTTTCGAATTTGCTGATAAGGGTATCGATTTGCCAAATGTCTTTAATTTTCCTTTAAGTACGTTAAAAGAAAATCACAAGCAAATTCCTGAAAAGAAAACATTAATAGTGGTTTGTACTGTTGGTTTTTGTTCTGATAAAGCAGCTAAAATTTTACTCAACAATGGGTTTAAGCAAGTTTTTATTCTTCAAGGTGGCCTGTTAAATTGGTCGGATGAAGGTCTTGCAATGTACACAAATCCTGAAAATATACCTGATGATATTACCCCACATCAATGCAATTGCTCTTGAATTGTGATGTCAAAAAAAAGGAGGCGATGTTTATATCGCCTCCTTTTTTTTGCTGAAAAGCAGAAGATTAGAACCCAAAAACCATTTCTGGAGTTATCGTTTTGATTTTTCCAAACTTCGATATTTCTTTAAAGTTTAAATCTTTTTTGTCGCCTAAAATTAAAATAATTGAATTTTTGTCTTTTAATTTTTCTTCTTGGAATTTCTTCACATCGGCAATGGTGAATGTGCTCATTTTTTCGTAGATGTCTTTACGAATATCATAATTGATTCCCATTTTATTATTTGCATCATATGTGTCAAAAATGCTTCCTTTAGTGATGCGTTCCGTGCGTAAACGTTGAATAATACCATCTTTAGCTAATAGAAAAGATTTGTCAGAAAGTGGCATGTTGTTGAGTAATTCTTTGATTGCTTTCATTGCATCAATAACCTTATCATTTTGAGTTGCAATATATGAAAGTGAGAAGAATGAGTATTTCAAATCGATTGGTTTTTGATAGAAAGACATCGCAGTATAAGCTAAAGAGCGAGCTTCACGAAGTTCTTGAAATACAATTGAATTCATGCTGCCACCAAAATATTCATTAAACAGAGTTAGAATTGGTTCAATACTTTTGTCGTATTTTCCACCTTTTGATAATAGAACAACAACTGCTTGACGAGCAGGATAATCTAAGTGATAAACAATGTTTTTATCTGTAGATTGTTCTGTATATACTTTCGCCACAGGAATTGATTTAAATGCTACTGGGGCTTGATGATGTTCCTTTAATACGTTTGTGAGATCTGCTAAAGAAGATGGTCCATAATAGTATATTTTATGTGGATACGAAAAAACATCTTTAATTTTAGAGATGAGCATGTTCGCATCAATTTTTTTCAACTCTTTTTCAGATAATACATTTGTTGATGGTGAATTTTTTCCAAAGAAACCATAAGCAAAAAGAGCTGATTGTAAGCTTTGTTGATTTTTCTTGGCATCAGCGCGTTTTTTCAGAACTCCTTCAATCATTTTATTTAATGCTGCTGTATCTGCTTTCACATCTTGAATATATCCTTCAAAAAGATCTAATGCTTTTACAAAATTTTGGTTTAATCCACTGAGTTTTAATGTCATTTCATCTCTTGTAACAGACATATCCCATGTGCACCCAATTTTATAAAATTCCTGTGTGAGCACTTCTGGAGAAATACTGGTTGTGCCTAAAAATTTAATGTATTGTGATTCAATACTTAAATAACGATCGTTGTTGGCACCCATATCAAATTTATACTCAAGTGAGAACGTGTTATTTTCTTCGTTTGCAATGTATAAAACTGGAATGTTGTTATTTGGAAGAATCGATTTTTTTATTGCCGTTTCAAAGTCTACAAAAACTGGTTCAATAGGTTTTGCTGTAGATTCTTTTATTGATTTCAAAAAATTAGATTCCAATTCCCGGTTGATAAATATTGGAGTAATTTTAGGTTTTTTTACCTTTTTCACTGATTCGTCTTTTCCAACTCTTTTATAAACAACCACATAGTTGTTGAGCAAATTTTGTTTTGCATAATCAACAATTTGCTGTTTGGTTATTTTTGATAAACGATCAAGGAGTGTTACTTTGCGTTCCCAAGAAATTCCACTTGTAAAAGCATCAACCATAGCCATTGCGCGACTTTCATTAGCTTCGTGTTCTTTGATTTCTCTTAAGCGTAAGTCGTTAATTGCAGCTTCTATTAGCCAATCAGGGAATTCTCCTTTTTTAACTAATTCTACTTGTCCTAAGAGTAATTGCTCTACTTGTTCTAAGGTTTGACCTGTTTTAGGTTTTCCAGTAAGCATTAGAAATGAGTAGTCTGCCATAATTTGAGGACTTGAACCAGCATTAATACATGCTTGTTTTTTGTTTAAGTTCAAATCAATTAAGCCAGCTGTACCATTCGTTAAAATCATATCAATAAGTGTAATCATGTCGGCGTCGTTTGAATTTGCGCCATCAAATCTCCAAGCAATTGAGATGTTTTCGGCATCTTGACCTTTTACATCAATTTTAGTGATTTCTGTAGATTTTGATTCTTTGGTAAACGAAAATTTAGGAACTGTTACGGGTTTCCATTCGCCAAAATATTTATCAATTACTTGAATTGCTTCATCTGGATTAAAATCACCAGAAATACAAATTGCTGCATTGTTAGGTACATAATAGTTGTCGTGAAAAATTTGAATGTTTTTCATCGAAGGATTTTTAATATGTTCTGCTTCTCCAATGGTTGTTTGAGTTCCGTATGGATGATGTGGAAATAGTCCTTTTAAAAGATGTTCATACACCTTGCGACTATCTTTGGTTAATGTCATGTTTTTTTCTTCGTAAATTGTTTCCAATTCAGTGTGGAATAAACGAAAAATAGGATCGATAAATCTATTTGATTGAATTTTTGACCAGTTTTCAAGTTGATTTGAAGGGATATCTTCAACATATACAGTTTGATCTACCGAAGTAAATGCATTTGTTCCATTAGCACCTATTGCGCTCATTAATTTATCATACTCATTTGGTATTGCAATTAAGGATGCTTGGTATGAAATGCTGTCGATTTGATGATAAATTTCGTCGCGTTTGGCTTCGTCGGTTGTTTTGCGAAAAATTTCATAAAGATCTGAAACTGCAGCAATTAATGGTTTTTCTTTTTCCCAGTTCGAAGTGCCAAATTTTGAAGTTCCTTTAAACATAATGTGCTCAAAATAATGTGCTAAGCCAGTAGTTTCAGCAGGATCATTTTTGCTTCCCGCTTTTATGGCTACATAAGTTTGAATTCTTGGAGCATCCTTATATACAGACATCATGACGGTTAATCCGTTTTCAAGAGTGTAAATTCTTGTTTTTAATGGATCATTTGGGACTACAGAGTAGTTGTATTGTTTTTGTGCTTCAACAATTGTTGAACAGAAAAACAAACTACAAATAATGAATAATGATAATCTTTTCATTTTTGATTTTTTTAATGTTTTGTTTTCGAGTGCAAACTTAATAATAATGAGTGAGATTTGGTATAAGCAGACCGTTAAATAGTCTGAAAAAAACATGCCCTCAAGCTATCTTTCAATAAAATGAGGGCACATTTGGTTAAAAACGAAATGGGTATATTTCGATTATTTCTTTTTACCTTCAGGAACTAAAGAAACTCTAACAAAATGATCTTTTTTAATCATCATTTGTGCAGCTGTCTTTAAATCCTCGACGGTTACGGCTTTAACTCGTTGTTCGAAGTTTGTTACATTGGTAATTGGATCGTTGTTGAAACTAAGTGTGGATAGTTTTCTAAGCCAAAATTCGTTGGTTTTAGCATCAGTTTCACGTTGACGTAACATCTGTTCTTTTACTTTATTTAAGTCAACTAACGTTGGTCCATTTTTTTGAATTTCTACAATAATATTAATTAACGCTTTGGTAATTTTCTTTTCCATTTTTGGTGAACAACCAAACACACCCATTAGTGTATATGAAGATGTAGGATATTTTTCAATTTGCATTTGAATTTGTGGGGAATAAACTCCACTCATCTTTTCACGAATAATTTCAATTGCTTTAATAGAAATTGCTTCCTTAATCATTAAAAGATGAAGGTTGTTTTGGTCGTTCCAAGTATAATCTTCACTAAAAATAATTCCTAACATTCCTTTATCATCAGCACCTTTTTTGATTGTGAAATCAATCGTTTTCGCTGGGAATTTATTGTAAACATCTTTAAAAGTTTCTGTTCTGCCAGTATTTGGTAAGTTGCTCAAATATTTTTCGAGTAATGGAGTAATTTCTTCAACGGTAAATGCACCAACAAAAAAGAAAGTAAAATCGCCAGCATTACTAAAGCGGTCTTTGTATATGCTCCATATTTTATCATAATTTGCTTTGCTTATAAAGTCTTCAGTAGGAATAGCTATTTGGCGTGGGTCGTTTTGAGTGGTTGTTTTCATCAACGTATCATAGAACGCATAAATAGGATTGTTTCCTAAAAGTTTCATTTGATTTTTCATTTCTGAAACTACAGATTCAAAAGCTTTTACATCTTTACGAGGTGCATCAAAATATAGATAAGCAAGTTGGAACAAAGTCTCAATGTCTTTTGGAGAAACACTTCCATTAAAACCTTCAGATGTTTGGTCAAGAAATGGGCTAATGCTGATATTTTTTCCCTTAAGTTTCTTTTCTAGTTGACTGTTGTCGAATTCGCCAATACCAGCGCGATCAATAACGGTTGTAGTTAAAAATCCAGAAGGATAATCTGCTGCTTCAGTAAGACTCAATCCACCTGGACTTTGAGCATACATCAAGATTTCATCATTTTTAAAATCTGTTGGTTTTAAAACAACTTTTACACCATTTGATAATGTAATTTCTGTTGTTCCAAGTTCTTTGTTTTCAGTTTTTGAAATTATTTTTTTAGGAGTAAGTTCTTTACTAAGAAGTGGTTGTGCTTTAAAATTATCAACATAAGCAGTTACATTACGAAGTTTTACATCTTTAAGAATCTCCGAAACTTGTTTATCCGTTGGGATTTTCAAACCTTGTTTTTCAGGAGTAGTTATTACAACCACTTGATTTTCTTCTGTTAACCATTTTTTTGTCAAAACATTGATTTCTTCAATTTTAATGTCATCCATTAATTTTTTAGCATAGTTAAACTCCGTTTTTGCACCAGGAATAGGCTCTTGAATTAAAAAGTTTTGAACATACTCTGAACAGAAATTAGCTGATTCATTTTTTTCAACTTCTTTAGATGCACTTTCATATTTACTCAATAAATCTTCTTTCGCACGGTCAAGTTCTGTTTGTAAGAATCCAAATTGTTTAACTTGTTCATTTTTACTAATTAAGACTTTGAGTGCTTCTTCAATTTGGTTTTCTTTTGGAGATGCATAGCACATATAAGCTTCCATAGTACGAGCTAAAAATCCACCATACGATGCATCTGCCATAATAAATGGACAATTTGGATCTTGTTGTAATTCGCGTAAACGAGCATTCATCATAGTGTTGTATAAACTATTAACTAAACGTTGACGGTAATCGCCAATTGTTTTGTTAGGAATTGCTTTGTGTTTAGTAAAATAAATTAACATACTTCCAGTAGCCTCTTTATCTGTAACAATTGAGATTAATGGATCTTTATTTCCAGAAACATCATAAAGCTTTTTTTCTTTTGGTTCTGCAGGGTTTTTAAATGCACTAAAATATTGTTTGATTTTTGCTTCAGCAGAATCTAAGTTAACATCACCAACAACGATTACTGCTTGCAAATTAGGACGATACCAATCAGCATAGAACGAACGAATTAATTCATGTTTAAATGTTTGAAGGTTTTGAAGTGTTCCAATTGGTAAACGATTAGCATATAGAGAGTTGTAAAAAGCAGTTGGGAACCATTTTTTACGCATTCTGTCTTCAGCGCCTAATCCCATTCTGTGTTCTTCAATAATAACACCGCGTTCAGCATCAATTTCTTTACCATCCATAGTTAAAAAACCAGCCCAATCGGAAATTACTTTGTATCCTTTTTCAACAATATCTGGTTTGTCGGAAGGAATTTGAAGCATATACACAGTTTCGTCAAAACTTGTGTATGCATTAATGTCGGCTCCAAAGCGAACACCGATTGATTGCAAATAGCTAACTAATTCGTTTTTAGGAAAGTTCTTACTTCCATTAAAAGCCATATGTTCTGTAAAATGTGCTAAGCCAACTTGTGCATCAGTTTCTTGCATTGAACCAGCATTTGTTGCCAATCTGAGCTCTACACGTTTTGCAGGTAATGCGTTTTTCCGAATATAATATGTTAATCCATTTTCTAACTTGCCAATTCTAACGTTTTTATCTACTGGCATTGGTGCAGTCAAATCAAGTGGTTTTTGAGCAAAAACACTTCCCGAAAGTATTATTGCAAGCCACAAGTACATCATTTTTCTTGTTCTCATTTGTTGTTTTATTTGTGATTAATTATTTTAAAGTAATTCTAGGTTTAATTGTTTTTTTAATTCATAAAGTGCTTGATTTTCATTCGCCCATTCTGTAAAAAGTTCTTCATTGGTGATATATGTCTTTTCAACGGAAACCGTTTGTGAGTTTACTTTAACTTCAACAGCGATAAGGCTATTTGTGAGCTTGCGTTGAAGAAATTCCGTTATAAGGGCTTTTATGTTCATTACCTCAATTTCTTGAACAATATTCTTTACTTCTATTGTAACTGTGTTATTTTGGTTATTGAATTGAGGTGTAGTTTCAATTAGCACATTTGATATTACTAAAGTATTGGGTATCGCACTAGAAATACATTCACTCCAAACGCTCATTAATAATTCTTGAGTTGTTTCAATATTATTTGGTAAATTTGATTGTGATGTTACGGTTGAACTAAGTTCTGTTGATGTGGAAGTGGAATTTCGTTGGCGACTTTTAATTGAGATTAATGAAGATGTGGTTGTTTGTGTTTTTACAAACTCAGGACGAGGAACAACAGCTTCAATATGCATTGCTGGGACAATTGGGGCAGCAGAAGTTTGTTGTGTTGAGGCAGAGGTAGCTTGTTGAGTGTCGTTATTTGAAGCAATACTTGAGTTAGGTGTTAATGGTGAAGGAGTTGCTAACGATTTGTCGTAAATCTGGCACATACTTAAAACTGCCAATTCAATACTCAACCGCTTATTGTTTGAACTCTTATATTTATAGTCACACTCATTACCAACTTTTAATAATTCTAAAAGGTTTGTGTATTTGCATTTTTTTGCTTGAGCAATATATTTTTGCTCCAGAGAACTTGTTGCTTGTAATATTGGAATTGTAGCAGGATTGAGGGCTATAATTAAGTTACGAACATGTGAGCTAAGGCCATTAATAAAATGCTGTCCGTCAAATCCATTAGAATATACTTCGTCAACAAGAACTAATGATTCCACTACTTTTGCTTCTGTAATATAATCGGTTAAACGAAAGTAAAATTCATAATCAAGAACGTTTAAATTTGCAATAACATCTTGATAAGTTACTATTGAACCAGCACTACTTACTACTTGATCGAAAATACTTAAGGCATCCCGAAGTCCTCCATCCGCTTTTTGTGCAATAATATGAAGCGCCTCTAGTTCAATATTAATATTTTCTGATTTAGCAACAAACTCTAAGTGATGAATGATGTCCTCAATTGTAATTCTCCGAAAATCAAAGATTTGACAGCGTGAGAGAATTGTTGGAATAATTTTGTGTTTTTCGGTTGTTGCCAATATAAAAATAGCATGTGCTGGCGGTTCTTCAAGGGTTTTTAAAAAGGCGTTAAATGCTTGAGTAGAAAGCATGTGCACCTCATCGATGATGTAAATTTTATATTTTCCTCCCTGGGGTGGAATTCGAACTTGCTCTACTAAACTACGCATATCATCAACCCCGCTATTAGAAGCAGCATCAAGTTCGTAAATGTTCATCGAAGCATTACTGTTGAAGTCTTTACACGATTTGCATTCGTTACAAGGTTCATGATTTTCTGTAAGATGTTCACAATTTAATGCCTTCGCCAAAATACGTGCACAAGTAGTTTTTCCAACACCCCTTGGACCCGTGAATAAAAAAGCTTGTGCAACATGATTCGTTCTTATTGAACTCTTAAGTGTGTTTACAATAGAATCTTGTCCAACAACGCTTGTGAAGGTTGAGGGGCGGTATTTACGTGCAGAAACAATAAAATTTTCCATTAACTACGGTAATCTAAATTAATATTATGCATCAAAAATACAAAGATTCAACGAATTTTTTCTTTTTTTTTGTAGTTTAATATGCAATGTTAACATTAATAAATTTCTTTGTATTTAATTATTCGATAAAATGGGTTTTCTACTCGACAAAAGTAGAATTTTATATTTGTAGTAGAATGTTTCAAAATCAACGATTAGCCAATTTCTCTAATAGGTTTGAATAAAGGGACAAGACTACTTCAATATAAGTTAGCTACTGTCGTACAAAAATTACAAAATTTATTCATTTTTACTATATGAATTTTGATAAGATAATCAAAAATATATTTATCTTTGTAATCAATTATTTACAAACTTATACTTTTATAAACATGAAGAAGATTATTACATTTTTTGTTGTTATGGTCATGATGATTTCTACAGGGCATTCCCAATTTAAAAATGCACTGAAGAATATTAAAGAAAAAGCTGTCGAAAAAACTGTTGAAAAAACGACAACAACTTCAGACAAAAATGATAAATCAAGCATTGTAACAGACAAAATTACGGATGAGCCTAAATACGATCCAGAAAGCCCAATTTATAGAGCATACAGCACTGTTAGAGACGAACTCAAGTCTACAAAAGGGTTGTTAGTTGATGATATTTGGAACCGAAACGTAGAGGGAAGAAATGAAGAAGCAATTCGGAACATAACTAAAATTAAAACAAATTTGGCCAAACTTCAAAGCGATCCTATTGAATCAAAAAAACCTTACGTTAAGAAATTTGAAAAAGATTTAGAAGCATTAGAAACAGAACGCAAAACAAAGTTTGATAGTTATAATGCCGATGCTGAGTATGATAAGAAGATTGAGTCCTACTATAAATTTGCTACGTTAGGTTGGGAAATTCAGGACAAAAGTTTAGAACCTTCATATACCGGTTATTATGCAATGAGAAAAGATTTTGAAACCAACAGAAGTGACAAATTCAAAACAGAATATGTGCAAAAGAGAGTCAGCGCAGTGGACAATTTTTTTAAAGTGGAAGTGTATAAAGTGGTTCCTGAATTGGACAAAGACGTGGACAAAATAATTAACTCCATCCATGCCAAGAATTCAAGTGGAGAAGAGTCTTATCTGTTAAATGCAAAAAGCTATTTGAAAGATTTTGAAGAACCCATTGCACAAATTACCTACAATAAAAAGTTCTTATTGGAAGATAAAACTGGTATTGATGCTGTTCAGGCTAAGATTAACAAAGAAAAAGCAATTTTAGACGAATATGTAAAAAGTGGCAAATACGATGCACACGTAGCCAAATACAGACAACAAATTATCGATGCCGTTAGAATGGGCGCCAGTAAGATGTCAAACCCAAAATATGTAAGCATGGCTATTGCCGGAGTTACTAAAGGAAAAGCCAGCAGAGCAATTATTACTTCGGATATTTGGATTGTAAAGAAAAATGAATGGGGTCTTCCGTTATACAAATACTTGCCTGTCAATTTGGCCGTTACTATTGACGGTAAATGCTGGTTGGCTTATGGTCAAATCAGAAAACAATACGAAGGCGGTGGCGTTTATGGCGGAGAATACTTCGACTACTGGGGAGCACAAGACGAAATGAACTGTAATAATATTAATAAGTAAGTTCTAAGGTTATCATATTACGCTTTTGGCGGAAAAAAAATCGCTCTGTTCAGTTTATGAATAGAGCGATTTTTTTATCTGAGAGTGGAAATGTTGTTTAATGATATATTGTTTTTATAAATAACATTTTTTAGATTGCTCTATTTGCTGTTGATGAAATTCAAATCAATTAATAATATCTGATTTAGAAGTTCTAGCCAAATATTTATGGTATTTATTTTAACTCGTTAGGGCCAAAACTAAATGGTAAAAGGTCTTTAACCCGATTAACAACAACCACCTTTCCTGTTTTTCCCGCTAAAATAACTTTAATATCTCCCTTAGATAATGTTTCATATTCTACCATTACTTGCCTGCATGAACCGCAAGGTGATATTGGATGATTAATTTCTAATTTGTCGCTATCAGCAGTAATTGCTAATACTTTAAATGCCACTTCTGGATATTTTGCCGAAGCATAAAACATAGCTACCCGTTCTGCACAAAGACCAGAAGGGTATGCGGCATTTTCTTGATTATTGCCGAGAATAATCTCGCCATTATCTAGAAGCAAAGCTGCCCCAACTCTAAATGCAGAATAGGGAGCATAGGCCTTAGAAGCAGCTTCTTTCGCGCTTTGTAGTAGTTTTTGATCCATTGCAGATAATTCATCAGCAGATAGATATTCTTGGTAATCAAAGTGAGTAGTTTTTATCATACAAGCAATTTTAGTTATTCTAATCTTTTTTTGAGTGGCTTTTGAAATAGATACAATGCACCAAAAAATGCATAAAAAGTCACCCCATCTTGAGACTCAATTGTGTCCTCAGTCAACATTGACATAAAACATACAATCAAGAAAATCATACAAAAATAATCAAAATGTAGCTTACTTTGCACAAAAGGATAGATAAAAGAAAAAAGAGAAAGTAAAAATCCGAAAATTCCAAAAGCAATAAAGAGCGATAGATATTGATTATGACTACGCATTCGGGTTTCCTTAAGTGGAGAATTTTGATGTATCAATTGTTTTTTAAATTCAAGGGGCACATCGCCAGTTCCAACTCCAAACAACCAATTTGTCTTTATAATTTCTAATGAAGCATCCCAGAGTTCAAATCTTTGAAAAAGACTATGTCCTTTAATATCACCAGTTGAATTATAAGATTGGTATTCCCAAAATATTTTGTGCAATCTTGATTTAACGCCTATTCCACGAACATATTCTACCGATGCAATTCCTTTTTCAATATTAGCAACATCATCATTAGAAAGTTGATTAACACCATCAAAGTCCTTGCGTAGATTCATCGATGTTAGGTATCGTAAAATTGCATAATTTATTACGTTTCCTTTTGAGTCTTTGGAGTTGTATTTGATTTTGCTTTTTAAATTCCAAGCATGCTGAACCTCCACTTCACACAAATATAGACCAATCCATTTGCCATCTTCGGTAGGGTATGAAATTGTATCATGAATATATTTTCCGCCATAAGGAGAGATACTGTCAAGTTTTGAGAAGTCAATATCTGGTTTCGATTTAAAATTTGAAAATACATTAATCACGTAAATAATTGATATTAAAGGTATCAAACAAATAAAAGTAATAATTGACAATTTTATTGGTTTTCTAATTTTAATCCCTTTAATAAAATAGATACTCAGAATGATTGTCATCACGAAGAAAATAATTAACCCAGTAACAGACTGTAATAATGATAGAAAAAAGACAAACCAAATAGAAATAAGTGCAAAAAGTAATTTAACCCAAGTGTTTATAGATAAGGATTTAAATATTAAATAAACTAAAGTAAAGGATGCGATGCATACATTTAAAGCCAGTCGAATATGGGAAATATACGGGGAGATTAATCTAAAATCAACAGGTCTTTCTACAACGTAAAGATATGTACTGATAAAGCTCATTAATAAAACAGAAAATGCGTGAAGTAGCATTACCGACATAAATTCTTTTGATGACAACCTGGATGTTGTAGAAAATATTACTGCTAAAATAAAGATTGGAGCTTTAGTTCTTAAATCATCAAGAGCATATTGAAAACTTGAAGTATTCAGAAGCCAAAGAACATGCACAAAAAATAGTAATGCAAATGCGACAGCTATTTTGTTTGTAAAAAAATCGATGAATTTTTGAATTACTCGCTTGTCTAATAGCCAATTAGCTGCTAAAATTAATTGAGCCAGACTCATTCCAAACTTCGATGTTGGTAAGGAAATTGCTAAAAGCGACACCCCAAAAATGAAGATTAAATGATGAATTTGTGAAGATTTAATCGAGTTCAATATGTTTTATTTTTTTCAATAAAGAGCAAATAGAAAGTTCAAAAATTACTTCATTTTTAAAATCAATCGATATTGTTTACTGTCGTGCAAAACATCGATGGCTTTAGCTAGTTCTGGATCTTCTTCGAGCATTACTTCAATTTGTCCTTTTTGATAATAATATCGTGACACAATTTCTGAACGCAAGATATATGAAATTTCCTTTTTAAACTTTACCAAATCATTTTCCTTTTCGGTTAACAATTTATGCTGTAAACGTTCGTAATCTTCTTTTATTGCCAAAAAATAATGTTCTTCCTCAGCTGCAATTTTCAGATTCGATAGCAATGATTCACTTTGAGTCGTATAATCGTGGTCGTTTTTCTTTACAAAGGTGATGAAATCATTATATAGGTCGTTCGTTATTTTGAAATTTTTTACAGAAGGAATTGATGGATTTGCATGGTGAAAATGGTTTGCAAAATCGAAGAAAATATTTTTAATGTATAAGCTTCCAATAACTGCAATGCTTTTTGGAGTTGGGATTATGATGTCTGGCTCAATTCCTCCTTTATCATACACAACACGTCCTTTTTTTGTTTTAAAAGCTACAGCTGTAGAATCGGCAACTTTTTTGTGCTTTTTTCCTTCTGTTTTATCAGCATAATCAATTGCTTGAATGCACCTACCGCTAGGAATATAATACTTTGCAATTGTAACTTTCATTCGAGTGTTATAACTCAGAGGAACAATGTTTTGCACCAATCCTTTGCCATAGGTGCGCTGCCCAATAATAACACCCCTATCGAGATCTTGAAATGAACCAGCGACAATTTCAGAAGCAGATGCACTCATTTCATCAACCAAAACAACAATAGGGACTTCTGTGTCTATTGCTGGAAAAATCGTTTTGTGGTCGAAATTTCGATCTTTAATTTTCCCTTTTGTGCTAACTATAAGATTGTTTTTATCAACAAAAATATTCATAATAAGCACCGCTTCTTGCAATAAACCACCACCATTTCCTCGTAAATCAATAATTAAACCTTTGGCTCCTTGTTCTTTTTGTTTTAAGTAAGCGTCTTTAACCTCTTTGGCGGCATTTTCGGTAAATTGAGATAATTGAATATATGCAATATCGTCGGCAACTTTTTGAGCGTATGGAATATTTGGCAGTTTGATTTCTTCCCGGATAATATTTTTTTCTATAGGAGTTTTTTCTTCATAAGGGAGAATAAGTAGTTTTACGGCTGTCCCCGGCTGGCCTTTTAAAATTGCGCTAACTTCAGAAGCTGATTTGCCTTTTGCACTTTTGCCATTTACTTCGATAATTTTATCACCTGCTTTTAAACCAAATTTTTGAGCTGGGGTATTTTCGTATGGATCTGAAATCACTACATAATCGCCCTGTTGTAAAATAAGTGCTCCAATGCCCCCATATTGTCCAGTTGTGAGTAATTTGTATTCTTCCATATCGCTTTCGGGGTAATAAACTGTGTATGGATCTAGTGATTCTAGCATAGCGTCTATGGCCACGTTTACTAAATCGCCAGGATTGATTTCATCTACATAGTTTATGTTTAATTCTCGTATAACTGATGAAAAGATGTCAATTTGTTTTACAATTTCGAAATCTTGATCGATAAATGCTGTAGAAAAAGCGCCAATGCAAAATAGCAATATTGCAACAACATATATTTTTGTTTTCTTTTTTATATTTCTGTATTTAATTTTTAGGGTATTCATGCAAATATTTTTTTATTTAAGGAAATAGAAATTGGATAAAAAAGATTATGGAACTGGATCATAGCCACTTCCGCCCCATGGATTACAAGATAATATGCGCTTTAAAGCGAGCCAGCCACCTTTAATTGCGCCATGTTTTGTAATTGCCTCTATACTGTATGCAGAACAAGTAGGAGTGTACCTACACGAAGGAGGTGTGAAAGGGCTAATTACTATTTGGTAAAACTTTATCACAGCCAAAAATACAATCTTGAGAGGAAAAGTAATCCACACAATCCATTTATTCATCTTTTTTGTCATTTTTTACGCTCAAATTTACAAAAAGTTGTTTATGCAAACGCTCAAAAACGATGAATATTTTCTCTTGCAATGTTTCGTATGATAAAACCTGAGAATCGTTATAAACTATTAAACATAATAATGTTTGGTGATATTGGTCTATATCGTTTATTATCAACTCTTTATTTAACCGATAAAGAGATCGAATTCTTCTTCTAACCAAATTTCGTTGATGGGCAAATTTTAACTTTTTTTTAGGGACAGCGATTGCAATTTGAATAAAACTATCCGTTTTTGGAATTTCAAGCCAAACGCATCTAAATGGAAAAACGTTGAAAGCATGCCCATTTTTCATGAGCTCTTGAATCTGAATATGAGAGCAAAGGTGTTCCTTTTTGTCAAACGTTTGCATCTACTATTTCTTACAAACTTTATTGGTTTTCTTTAAAAAATAATCAATAGCTTGGGTAATAGATGAGCATTCGGGGGTCGGAGCCATAAAACTAAGCGTCAATCCACGACTTTCTATACTTAAAGCAACGTTTTTACCTAATGCACCAATCTCAATGTTTTTTTCGTTAAAGTCAGGATAGTTTTCAAGTAAAGAATTGATTCCAGAAGGACTAAAGACTACGATAAGTTGGTAATTGTCAATATTAATCAAGTTTTTTAAATCAACAGATACATTTCTAAACATATTTGCTGTGGTAACCGTAATATTAACATTTTGTAATAACGATGCAATGATACCGCCATTGTTATCAGCCGTTGGGATGAGGTATTTTTCGGTTTTATGTTTAGCAATTATTTCAACTAATTCGTTGATATTAGTTTTGCTGAAAAATATTTTTCGTTTTCGATAAACAATATAACGTTGTAAATATAATGCGGTTGTTTCGTTCACACAGAAATACTTCATAGTGTCTGGAATATCAACACGTAACTCTTTTGCCATTCTAAAATAATGATCTACAGCATGTTTACTCATCATTATAACAGCATTATGTTCTAGAATATTAATTCTAAATTTTCGAAATTCAATTGCATTAACATCTTCAATTGAGAAAAATTTGACAAATTCGATGTTTACACCATGTTTTTTTTTGATGTCTGCATAAGGAGATTTTTCGAAATCAACCGGTTGGGGTTGTGAAATAAGTATGTTTTGTATCTTCACCTTTGCCTAATTTTAACACTGTTATACATTTAACCTTTTCATTTCCAACAATATTGCTTTAATAATAATGACAAATGGCAATATTTCCAAAGTGCAAAGGTATAAAAATAATTTGAAACTTGTAAACACTTTTTTCCATATTATCACTGCTTTTACAAATCTCCAACTAAAGAGAAACAAGTATAATAACAATGCTGCAATAAGGACAACACTTTGATTGCTATATGTATATAGCCATAATGTTGGCAATAAAAACAGGCTATAAAGGGAGGAAAATAATACTTGATTTAACAAATAAGTTTCCGATTCATTTTTGGCATAAAACAGACTTCCTACTAATCTAATTAACGAAGACTGAAGAATCTGGTATATCAAAACACATATAGCAATAATTAAAAAAGCATCTAGATGACTTATCGAAAACAAAGAAAAATCTATATAATAATCAAAAAGACAATAAATTAGCAATGAAAAAAGAAGAATATTGACACAGTAAATTGAAATAATGATTCTTTCCTTGAATATATTTCCATCTCGAATCATCTGAGAGTAGTATCTTTTTATAATAAACGCTCGCTTCACTTGAGAGTATCTGCTGCTAAAATTGACCTGCATGTGTAGATAAAGAATTGTGATTATCACCAGTAAAAAAAATATCCAATTTGTGCTATCGTAATGTGTTGGCAATGATGATGAATTATGAGGCTTTAGCTCATGGTTTGCAAAAACGGATGTAGTGTAACTAATGCTATCACTTTGATGAAACGTTGCAGAATCGTAATACGAAATCAAACATTCAGGTGTGTTGTGTTTTATTACAGAATCAGCAAAAACACTACCCTTCATATTAGCAGATGGGGTAGAAATAATTGAATCTACTTCAATTAAATTTGCCGAAGAATAACCTATCATGTTTATCAATTTGGCAACAAAAGTACAAAAAAATGAAGATATCTGGGGCGAAAATTAACGACGATTTATTAAAAACAACAAATTGTTAGTCAGAATCAAAAAAACGGGTTTAATAATTGGGTATCGCTCTTAATATCATTTTTATTCTGATATGCCTCTTATACCAATACTTATTTCAAAATAGCCCAATGGACTATTTGAAATTTAGTATGGCATGCCCTCGTTTTTTAACGGGGTTTAATGCTCGATGCTAATATGTAATCTTGAATTGCATTTGTTATTATTGGACTAATTTATATTAGCATACGGTATTAGCAAAAATAATATCGCAATTTCAAAAATTAAAAAAGAGGTTGACTAAATAGCCAACCTCTTTTTTTTAAAATTCTAACGTATTATTTTTTGTCCATAATCGTTATTGAGCCATTTTTATCGATGGTTTTGCTAATCCCTATATAATGGAATGTATAGAAATAAACTCCATCAGGGGAACCTTCTCCATTCCAGCCTTTGTCGACATTAACAGCTGCTCCGCATTGCCAGCTTTTGCCCTCAGGATCTAATTTTTTACAAAGTGCTGTGGTGTTGTAATTGTCTTTTTCATAAATCTTTTTACCCCAACGGTTATATATTTTTAATACATTTTCTCTATTCGGATTGATATTGCCAATCACCAAAACATCATTACTGTAATCGCCATTTGGTGTAATAATATTTGGAATAAATAACTCATCTTCAACTACTACAACATGTGTTATCGTATCGGAACAGCCATAAGCGTTTGTAACAACTAAAGTTACGGTATAATCACCGGGTGCTGTATATTCATGCGTTGGGCTCATTTCAGTGGAGGTAGTTCCATCTTGAAAATTCCAAAACCAAGACGTTTCTGCAATGATGTAATTTTCGGTTTGATTTGCAAATGAAACCAATGGATTATCAGACAAGGATACATTTGATGGATTAGGAGTAAATTTTGCAATTGGAGTTGGGTGTACTTTGATAAATCCTGGTTTAATAATCTCTGCAGAGCAACCTTCGGGACTTGTAATTGATAACGTTACATCAAAATTTCCATATTGATTATACCAATGTATTGGATTTTGTTCGGTAGATGTATTTACGGTAGCCGACGGATCTCCAAAATCCCAAGCATACGTGTAGTTGATGTTATCTGGGGTAGAAAGATCGGTAAATTGTGTAATTAACGGACTACACCCTTCGGTTGGTGTCGCTGAAAATTCGGCTACTGGTTGGGGATAATAATTTATGGTTACAGTATCTGCGTCGACACATTGAATATTTCCATTAGAATTTGTAACGGTTACCGAGAATGTTCCAGGATATAAAATTGGAAGTGTAGGATCGTTCGTGAAATCACTCCATCGGTAAGTTGTTCCAGCAATGCCATAATGTGGGTCAACAACGATAATGGTTCCTCCTGTGCAAAAAGCAGTGTCGTTTCCTAAATTTGGAGTAGGCATTTCTACAGCAACAAATCGCATTATAGAATCGTATGCACAACCAAACTCATCAATTACAGAAAATGTATATGACCATGATCCATTAGGTTGCCCTTGCGAACCTTGTGTTGGCGCTAATAATGCAGTGGAATCGGTTAGTTGTGAAATAAAAGCACCAGTCCAAAGTACATTTGTTATTCCAATTTGATACGACCAAGGGGTTGGTAAAAGTGCTGGATCTAAATTAAGTTGCCATTGAAAAATCCAACCATCATCAATTCCATATAAATCGCAAATTTCTATAGACCATGTGCCGTTAAGTGGACAACCAATTAAACCAGCAAATGAGGTCATTGGATGATAAAAATTTGTATGCGCTGCTCGATTTGAAGAATCGCAAATTGAGGTTTGATTTTCATGTAAATAATGTGTAGATGTAGTACCATGATATGAATATCCTGGATACTCTGACCAGCAATAATTCCAACCCACTCCTGCATTTGCAGCTACTGGAGAACAACCACCTCCATCATCAATTGCGTTACCCAGCCATAAACTTCCTCCATTGGGTTGAGCATGAGTGATTACGCTTAAACCAATAGGACAAACAACTCTAAACTGTAAATCACCCAAGAAAGAGTGCTCCATGGTAAAGCAAATTGATAAAATATCAGCTGCATTTGTAACTGTTTGACCTGGTAAAAATGAATTAAAAGTAACAAAAGTGTTATAACAATCTGAAACTCCCGTGCAATTAGGTCCATCGGGAACAAACATGGTGCTATCAAAGGATAAACTAGATTCTTGAACACTGGAAACTGGGGTAACAATAATATTTGAAGAATCGCTGTAACCTACAGAGATTATTCGTGTTGTGCCTGTACACATATCGGTGAGCGGGCTCACGGTGCTGATTGGATTTACCGAAGTTCGGATACGCATTCCTGCAAAATTTACATTAAAACACTGCCGATGATCGCGAACAGTAAGAACTACATCATAACCACGACCAGAAACATAGGTGTGGGTTATTATTGAATCGCCCATTGTTGAGTTTACAATTACATCTCCTAATTGCCAGTTGAAGGTACAAGAATCCATTCCTTGGTGATAGGCAAAGTTATTGTCAAGAAAGTTTGCACTTGCCACTAATCGAACGGGCATATTTTCGCAAACATCCATATAACGAAAACCATCATCTGGTGTTAATCGATGTGGTGTTGGAACAGATGCAACAGAATCAATAAAAGCATCTATGCGTTGACAAGGTGTTTGGCAACTAACTAAAATTGTAAAACCAGCTCCGACGTTAGCTCCATTTGATTTAAAACGAAGAGTAATTGCTCCAGTTGGATTGTCTATGGTTGCATAGGTAGACCAGTCACCTAAAATAATCATATTACTATTGTTGAAAAAAGGAGCATTTAATGGACCCATAAAAACAATTTTTGTAGGATCTGCGGTGTTGCTGTTGTATATAAACAACGAATCATCGTTCGCAATATCTCCTTGATCTAATGTGACAATTACGGATGGTGTTGCTGGTGTTCCAGACAAAATTGTCATTGTATCGTTTCTGTTATTTCCATAACTGCCAGACGGACCACCGTTGTCGTAAACCGTAATACCACAGCCAGTAACAGTTCTTGCACCAGCAGCTCCCATATTATATGACTGCCCAATGGAGCTATAATGCGCCATAATACAGAATAATGTGATAATTAATGTAATGTTTCGTTTCATGTTTTTATATTTAAATTTCCATTTTTTTCCTAATGAATGAACTTTAGACGAATTCTTTCTTAATATGGTTGCACCAACACTACAATAAAACGATTTTACATTATAATTTAAAAAAAAGAGGTTGACTTAATAGCCAACCTCTTTTTTTTAATATTCTAACGAATTATTTTTTGTCCATAATCGTTATTGAGCCATTTTTATCGATGGTTTTGCTAATCCCAATATAATGGAATGTATAGAAATAAACTCCATCGGGGGAACCTTCGCCATTCCAGCCTTTGTCGACATTAACAGCTGCTCCGCATTGCCAGCTTTTGCCTTCTGGATCTAATTTTTTACAAAGTGCTGTGGTGTTGTAATTGTCTTTTTCGTAAATCTTTTTACCCCAACGGTTGTACACTTTTAATACATTTTCTCTATTCGGATTGATATTGCCAATTACCAAAACATCATTACTGTAATCGCCATTTGGTGTAATAATATTTGGGATAAACAACTCATCTTCAACTACTACAACATGTGTTATTGTATCGGAACAGCCGTAAACGTTTGTTACTACTAAAGTTACTGTATAATCGCCGGGAGCTGTATATTCGTGTGTTGGACTCATTTCAGTGGAGGTAGTTCCATCTTGAAAATTCCAAAACCAAGACGTTTCTGCAATGATGTAATTTTCGGTTTGATTTGCAAATGAAACCAATGGATTATCAGACAAGGATACATTTGATGGATTAGGAGTAAATTTTGCAATTGGAGTTGGGTGTACTTTGATAAATCCTGGTTTAATAATCTCTGCAGAGCAACCTTCGGGACTTGTAATTGATAACGTTACATCAAAATTTCCATATTGATTATACCAATGTATTGGATTTTGTTCGGTAGATGTATTTACGGTAGCCGACGGATCTCCAAAATCCCAAGCATACGTGTAGTTGATGTTATCTGGGGTAGAAAGATCGGTAAATTGTGTAATTAACGGACTACACCCTTCGGTTGGTGTCGCTGAAAATTCGGCTACTGGTTGGGGATAATAATTTATGGTTACAGTATCTGCGTCGACACATTGAATATTTCCATTAGAATTTGTAACGGTTACCGAGAATGTTCCTGGATACAAAATTGGAAGTGTAGGATCGTTGGTAAAATCACTCCATCGGTATGTTGTTCCTGCAATGCCATAATGTGGGTCAACAACGATAATGGTTCCTCCTGAGCAAAAAGCAGTGTCGTTTCCTAAATTTGGAGTTGGCATTTCTACCGCGTTTAACACCATTACAGAATCGTACGCACATCCAAACTCATCAATTACAGAGAATGTATAATCCCAAGTGCCTCCTTGAGCTGGAGCTAATAATGCAGTAGTATCTGTTAGTTGGGAAATAAAAGCACCAGTCCAAAGTACATTTGTTATTCCAATTTGATAAGACCATGGGGTTGGTAAAAGTGCTGGATCTAAATTAAGTTGCCATTGAAAAATCCAACCATCATCAATTCCATATAAATCGCAAATTTCTATAGACCATGTGCCGTTAAGTGGACAACCAATTAAACCAGCAAATGAGGTCATTGGATGATAAAAATTTGTATGCGCTGCCCGGTTTGAAGAATCACATCTCGTGGTTTGTCCTTGATGTAGATAATTTGGTGCAGTGCCATGATATGAATATCCTGGGTAATTTGACCAACAATAATTCCAACCCACACCTGCATTTGCAATTACGGGAGAACATCCACCACTATCATCTATTGCATTACCCAGCCATAAGCCACCACCGTTGGGCTGTGAGTGAGTGATTACACTTTGTGAATTTGGACAAACAACTCTAAACTGCAAATCACCCAAATAAGAGTGCTCCATAGTAAAGCAAATAGATAAAATATCTGCTGCAGCTGTTACAGTTTGACCAGGTAAAAAGGAATTAAAAGTAACAAAAGTATTATAACAATCTGAAACTCCCGTGCAATTAGGTCCATCGGGAACAAACATGGTACTGTCAAAGGACAAACTAGATTCTTGAACACTGGAAACTGGGGTGACAATAATATTTGAAGAATCGCTGTAACCTACAGAAATTATTCGTGTTGTGCCTGTACACATATCGGTGAGCGGGCTCACGGTGCTGATTGGGTTTACCGAAGTTCGGATTCGCATTCCAGCAAAGTTTACATTAAAACACTGCCGATGATCGCGAATGGTAAGAACTACATCATAACCACGACCAGAAACATAGGTGTGGGTTATAATTGAATCGCCCATTGTTGAGTTTACAATTACATCTCCTAATTGCCAGTTGAATGTACATGAATCTAATCTTTGGCTATAGGCAAAGTTATTATCAAGAAAGTTTGCACCTGCCACTAATCGAACAGGCATATTTTCGCAAACATCCATATATCGAAATCCATCATCTGGTGTTAATCGATGAGGTGTTGGAACAGATGCAACTGAATCAATAAAAGCATCTATTCGCTGACAAGGCGTTTGGCAACTAACTGTAATTTTAAAACCTGTTCCACTATTGGCTCCATTTGATTTAAAACGAAGGGTAATTGCACCTGCTGGATTGTCGATGGTTGCATAGGTAGACCAGTCGTTTAATATAATCATATTACTGTTGTTGAAAAACGGAGCATTTAACGGACCCATAAAGACAATTTTTGTAGGATCAGCGGTGTTGCTGTTGTAGATAAATAACGAATCATCGTTCGCAATATCTCCTTCGTTTAACGTGACAATTACGGATGGTGTTGCTGGAGTTCCAGACAAAATGGTCATCGTGTCGTTTCTGTTATTCCCATAATTGGCAGACGGACCACCATTGTCGTATACCGTAATACCACAGCCAGTAACAGTTCTTGCACCAGCAGCTCCCATATTATATGACTGTCCAAAGGTGCTGTAATGCGCCATTATGCAGAATAATGTGATGATTAATGTAATGTTTCGTTTCATGTTTTTATAATTAATTTTCCCTTTTTTTCCAGTAAACGATCTTTAGACGAACTCTGTCTTAAAATAGTTGCCCCAAAACTACAAAAAAAATAGCTAAATCGTTGAATTTTTTTAAATAAATAAAAATTATTTTTCGATAGAATACACATTGATAAGTAGTTGCCAGAAAATAGGGAGTATTATGGTATAGAATAATTCTAGAACACCTTTATCATAAATGTTATTGAATATTGATTTTGCAGAATTTGCTCCTTTTTTGTATCTTTGCGCTGAAAAGAAGATTCATAGCACTATTTATCTTCATTTCGTTTTACACAAATTTTTTAAATTAGAATGAAGAACATAAGAAATTTTTGCATTATAGCACATATTGATCATGGTAAAAGCACTTTAGCCGATCGTTTATTGCAACATACAGGCACCATTTCGGAGCGTGATTTGGTCGCACAAGTACTCGACGACATGGATTTAGAACGCGAACGAGGAATTACCATTAAAAGCCACGCCATACAGATGGATTATGTTCACGAAGGCGAAAAATATGTCCTCAACTTAATAGACACTCCTGGTCACGTTGATTTTTCTTATGAAGTTTCAAGATCTATTGCTGCATGCGAAGGAGCTTTACTAATTGTAGATGCTACTCAAGGTATTCAAGCTCAGACAATTTCAAATCTCTATTTAGCTATCGAAAATAATTTAGAGATAATTCCGGTGTTGAACAAAATGGACATGGACAGTGCCATGCCAGAAGAAGTCAAAGATCAAATTGTAGATTTAATTGGCTGTAACCGTGAGGATATTATCGAGGCTAGCGGGAAAACAGGAATGGGTGTTTTAGAAATATTAAGTGCTATTATCCATAAAATTCCAGCTCCTGGTGGTAATCCAGAAGCACCATTACGTGCGCTTATTTTCGACTCTGTATTTAATTCGTTTAGAGGAATTATTGCTTATTTTAGAATTATCGATGGCACAATTAAAAGTAATGATTTGGTAAAATTTGTCTCCACAGATAAAGAGTATCATGCTGATGAAATTGGAGTGCTTAAAATGAAACAAGAGCCTCGTAAAACCTTATCAGCTGGTGATGTGGGATATATAATTTCAGGAATTAAAACCTCAAAAGAAGTTCGTGTTGGAGACACAATTACACACGTTGCTCGACCAACTAAAGATATGGTAAGTGGATTTCAAGAGGTAAAACCAATGGTTTTTGCTGGTGTTTATCCTATAGATGCAGATGAATATGAAGAGCTACGTGCTTCTTTAGAAAAGCTTCAACTTAACGATGCTTCGCTTACATTTGAACCAGAATCGTCTGCAGCATTGGGTTTTGGTTTTAGATGTGGTTTCTTAGGATTACTTCACATGGAAATTATTCAAGAGCGTCTTGATAGAGAATTTAACATGGACGTAATCACCACTGTGCCAAATGTTTCGTTTAGAGTTAAAACAACAAAAGGAGAACTCCTTGAAGTTCATAATCCTAGCGGAATGCCACCTATTCCAAACATAGATTATATAGAGGAACCATATATTTGGGCTCAAATTATTACAAAGCCCGATTATTTAGGAAATATTATGAAGCTTTGTATTGACAAACGTGGTGTGTTGCTTAACCAAGTTTATCTCACGAGTAATCGAATAGAAGTTACATTTGATTTGCCCCTGAGCGAGATAGTTATTGATTTTTACGACCGATTGAAAAGCATTTCGAAAGGATATGCCTCATTTGATTATCATATTAAAGATTACAAACCTGCGAAATTAATAAAATTGGATATTTTGTTAAACGGGGAGTTTGTAGATGCTCTTTCCACTTTAATTCACGTTGATAATGCGTATGATTTTGGTCGTCGTATTTGTGAAAAGTTAAAAGAGCTTATTCCTAGGCAACAATTTGACATTGCTATTCAGGCTGCAATTGGGGCAAAAATAATTTCGCGCGAAACAGTAAAAGCGGTTCGGAAAGATGTTACCGCAAAATGTTATGGTGGTGATATTTCACGAAAGCGTAAATTGCTCGATAAACAAAAGAAGGGCAAAAAGAGAATGCGTCAGATAGGGAATGTTGAAGTACCTCAATCGGCTTTTATGGCAGTGCTTAAACTTGATTAATTGCTTTTAAAATAGTTGCAAAAAAATCTTTTGGATTATCCACATGCACCCAGTGCCCAGCATTTTTGATTTCTTCAAAGTAAACGTTGGTAAATTGTGTTTTAATCAATTCAATATCTTCATGATTGATATAATCCGAAAGCGCACCTTTTAAGAACCAAGTCTCCACATTAATAGGATTTTTAAAAGAAATTCCAGTAAAAATTTCGGGCAGATAATTTCCTATTGATTCCACGTTTATTTTCCAATCTAATGTTTCTGAATTTTTCCAATAAACATTTTTAAGCACGAATGACTGAAGTCGTTTATCAGAAATATGATTGGATACAAGATTTTCGACCTCTTTTCGCGAAGCAAACTTCGACAAATCATTGTTTTGCATCAGCTCTAGAATTTCAACATGACCATAACGAGGCTGATAATTTCTTAAACCCATATCTACAATAATGGCTTTCTTACAAAATCTGGGTTGTTCTACTAGGGCTTTCAAAATTATTTTTCCACCCAAAGAATGACCCAAAACAATAGGGTTAGATAAATTATTTGTATCGATAAATTCAAATAAATCATCTGTTAATGCCTCAAAAGAAAATACAGGATGTTGGGGTGATTGTCCATGATTTCGTAAATCTGGAACAAATATTTTAATATTGCAAGCTTCTGCTAAAGTACGAGCAAAAGTCACCCAATTATCGCTACTTCCAAAAAGCCCATGAAGCAAAATCAACGGTTGACCAGAACCGAATTCACGATAAAAAAGTTTCATTTAATTAAAGTTTGAATTTGACTTTTTCGTATGGGAACTCTTTAGACAGCTCTCCGGAGTAATAAAAATCAAATGCTACTGCGCCAAAAGTATATACATTGTCACCAATTTCAATATGTGATCCGCCAACTTTTGGATCTGCTTTAGGAACAGAAGCTATAAACCCAACATTAAATAAAGTAGTTAGTATTTCGGGGCGGTTTGATATATCAAATTTGGCGCGTTCCCATTGTTTTTTTACTTGGTGCACAAATAACCCAGCATATAAATATGAATAATAGTGATTTTTATAATCTACTAATCGATCAAAGCGTTCTTTTTCAATATCTTCTGTCGAAAAATCAAGTAAATTTTCATATTGTGGACCAAGGTAATAAGGTGATTTTTTATCCTTCAGGTTGCTCTCAATTTGTGCCGCTGTAAAGTCTTTAATCCCAGTTACACCAAGAGAAAAAGTGCTTTCAACGGATAATACTTTTACAGGTGCAATATACGATTTGTAAATTTCTCGTTTGGAGTTGAACATTCTAATTTGTTCACCAATTAAGCAACACACAACAATTCTAGATTCAATCCCACTAATTCGGGCAGCACTATCGATAACGGCCTTATCTTTTATTATTGCTTGCTTTAAAACTGACCATTCTGGAACATTCATCCAAACAAAGCAATTTGCAAGTGTATCTTGTTTTTTTATTTTAGTGTTGAATATTTCTTCACCTTTTTTTATCAATTCCTGATATTCAGGATGATTTTGGAGCTTCATTTCAACAGCGGCAATCATTTTTGAGGCAAGAGCTGCATCTTTATTATATGTTAGTCCATCTAAAATAAAATTTGAGTTTACAGGATAAAATTTTCCAATAATCATAATTTTATAATAATCGAGCGCTCTTCTATTATCAAGGCCTGCAAAATACGTGGAATCATTAAATGCTAAATTTTTATCTCGGTTTGCTAAGTCCTGATATACACGATCGTTTTTATCTACTCCACCAGGATCGTTTGTCAAATGGAGTTTAACTGCAAAATAAGCCGTAGTTAACCCAAATCCAATTATGGCAAAAAAAACAATTACAGTATAAAGAGAATATCTAACAAACTTTTTAAATGAAAAGCGCTTCAAACTCTTGTTATCGGTCATGTTATCAGGTCTTTATGTGTGTGCTTATTGAAATTGGTTGCAAAAGTAGTTCTTTTTTTCAAATAAATCCCGATTATGGTTTAAGTTTTTTTAAAGTAGATTCATCAATTAAATTCAAAAAGATATTTAAATGATATGAAAATATTTAGTAGGATCCAGAAAATTAGATTTTTCTTGAATATTATTTATATCTAGTTCTGGGTCTATATGTATTTGTAGGCCTATAAGTGGGATGATAAGTACTTTTATACGATTTACTTTCATACGATGATTTTGATGAAGAATATGTATTATCGTATGATGATGAACTTTTGTAATGTTGATTTTCTGATTCATTCGCGTATGATTCCGATTTTAATTTGTTAGAATAATCCAAATCTTCCTGAATTTTAACGACGCGTTGATTCATCTCATTTGCCTTTTTATAATTTCCAATATTGTTTTCAGCTTTAGCCCATTTACAATAGCTTTCGCGTTCTTCGGACGAAGTCAATTCAGGTTGATTAGAAAAAACTCGATGATAAACTAATGCAGCAGAATGATACCGTCGTGTATAATATAGGCAATCGGCAACTAATCTACGATAATAAGAATTACTTGTATCGGTATTTGACGCTTTTATAAAATTTGGCAATGCATCATTAAAAAATTTAATACTACCTGCCGTATCTTTATCTTGCAACTTTGCGAGTCCTTTGTTATATGGCTCTAAACCTTTTCCCCAAAAGTCACAAGCTAGACTAAATTTGTTAATATTATTACACGAACTTTCAACAAAAATAATGACTATAATTAAAAGGAAAAACTTAGTTCTCATGTTTTTATAAATTTGATATCCGAATACAAAAATACTAACTTTTGCAAAACAATCTACCGATTATTTTAAACGTTATTTGTCAATAGTAATTATTTCATCTAGCATTTTTTTGCTCTAAAAATTTGAGTTTCCATTGCTAAAACCGATTGTTTATTGATTCCTTGCAATTTAAATTTTGGAAGGCAAATCTGCTACACGCACATATAGTTCTTTAAGTTGTTCGTCGCTAACTTCCGATGGAGCATCGCTCATTAAGTCTCTGCCCGAGTTGTTCTTTGGAAAAGCAATAAAATCGCGGATGGAATCAACGCCAGAAAAGACGGCACATAAACGGTCGAAGCCAAAGGCAATACCACCATGTGGAGGAGCGCCATACTCAAAGGCATTCATTAAAAAGCCAAATTGCGATTGTGCTCCTTCAGGGGTAAATCCAAGGATGGAGAACATTCTATTTTGTAACGCTTTGTCGTGAATACGAATGGAGCCACCACCAATTTCTACCCCATTGATTACCAAATCGTAAGCATTTGCTCTAACCTCTTTTGCATCGGTGTCGAGGAGTGCAATGTCTTCGGGTTTAGGAGCTGTAAATGGGTGATGTTTAGCATAAAAACGATTGGTTTCTTCGTCCCATTCGAGTAATGGAAAATCAACAACCCAAAGTAGCGAAAATCCACCAGGATTGCGTAATCCCATACGTGTTCCCATCTCTAATCGGAGTTCGCTAAGCGCTTTTTGTGTTTTCTCTTCTTTGCCTGGGATTATTAAAATTAAATCGCCTGGTTTTGAATTCATTTTTTCGGCAAATTTTACTAAATCTGCTTCGTTAAAGAATTTATCTACCGATGATTTTAACGTTCCATCTTCGTTATAACGAATGTAAATCAATCCATTTGCACCAACTTGAGGACGTTTTACAAAATCGGTAAGTTCGTCGATTTGCTTACGTGTGTAAGAGGCACAACCTATTGCATTGATGCCAATTATCAATTCGGCATCGTCGAAAACTTTAAACTCTTTTCCTTTTGCAATATCGTTTAACTCCACAAACTTCATCTCAAAACGAGTGTCGGGTTTATCGGAGCCATACTGCTTCATTGCATCGGCATAGCTTATGCGTGGGAATTGGTTGAATTCCAATCCTTTTATTGATTTGAAAAGTTGTTTAACCAACCCTTCAAAGGTGTTTAAAATATCTTCTTGCTCAACAAAAGCCATTTCGCAATCGATTTGAGTAAACTCAGGTTGACGGTCGGCACGAAGGTCTTCATCGCGGAAGCAACGTACAATTTGGAAATAGCGGTCGAAACCCGAAACCATCAGCAGTTGCTTATATTGTTGAGGTGATTGTGGAAGTGCGTAAAATTGTCCAGGATTCATCCGTGATGGCACAATAAAATCGCGAGCGCCTTCGGGGGTAGATTTTATAAGAAATGGAGTTTCGATTTCCAGAAAACCAATGTTATTCATGTAGTTACGCACTTCAATTCCAATTTGGTGGCGCAACATCAGATTATTTTTATTTACATTTCGACGGAGATCTAAATAACGATATTTCATACGAAGTTCATCGCCACCATCGGTATTATCTTCAATGGTAAATGGAGGTAATTTGGCTTCGTTTAATACGTTGATTTTGCTTACGATTATTTCGATATCGCCGGTTGGCATATTGGCGTTTTTACTATAACGTTCGGCAACAACGCCTTCAATTTGAATCACCCATTCGCGACCAAGTTTATTCGCTTGTTCGCCAAGTTCGGCATTGGTGTCCATATTAAAGACCAGTTGTGTGATTCCGTATCTATCGCGAAGGTCGATAAAGGTCATTCCACCTAAATCGCGCGAACGTTGTACCCATCCGCTAAGGGTTACTTTTTGATTTAAATTACTGAGGGTAAGTTCTCCGCAAGTGTGAGTTCGTAACATGATAATCTGTTTTTAATCCTTTAAAATTGAGTGCGAAGTTACAATATTTTTGGGATTTAATAATACCCTCTAGTTGAAGATTAAGTTTTAAGAAATTGCATTTTAGTTATAAGCAAAACTTAATATCCTGATTTTATTGATTTAAACTTTTGTAATTTACAAATGAACGTAAAAAAAAGCACAGCGATTGCTGTGCTATAGAACTTTGTGTTTATTGTTTATTGAACCACTATTTTCTTTGTGATTTGTTTCGATTTGTTTCCAATTACCTTTACAAAATAGATTCCTTTTTGAAGTGTTGATACATCCACTTCCACCATAGTTTGACGACCATTAAGATCAATAAATTGAACTCGATGTCCTAGAATGTCTAGGATTTCAATGGAACGAGCCTTCTCAATTCCTTTAATTCTGACTTTATTAGTTGCTGGATTAGGAGCTATTGAAATTTGCAAATCGGAAACTTCATTAATGCCAACAAGCCCTTCCACAAAGTATTGAATAGTTTGGGAATTCATGATGTGTGTGTTCGGATTATGCATTAAATTTAAGGATAATACCACAGGAACATTATCTTGAACATGAAACGGAACGTCGTTTATAGCAATTGTCTGACCTGCTTGATAAATTAACCATGACGTGTTTACTAACATGGGGTTTATTCCCTGGATGTTTGCTAATATCACACTATCGATGGATAAACTATAATTTAATTGACTATTATTGACAAATGCAGCAACATGTTGGCACGATGAAAATTCGGGAATAGTATTTACACTAAACAAAATATTATTCATATTACACGACAAGTTATTGTCATTGAAATAGTTGCGAATAGTATCGACTCTAGATAGCATTGGTTGTAAATTAGTCAACGCGGTAGAAGTCAGTGTATCCTCAAAGTCTCTACTATAGACATAAGCAATGTCCATACAATAATTGGTTCCATGCATAAAATCTATGGGGCCAATAGAGCCAACACCTCGTCTATCTTCAGGAGCATTTCCTTCCGAAATTTCAGTCCAATCAGATGCACCTGCTAATGGATTGCCAGAAAATAAAAAATGAACGGGAATTGTACCACCGTACCCATTTCCTCCAAAAGTATATGGTGTGTTGTCTTTCCAATGTGCTTGAAGTATACTATAATATTCATTGTAAGTTCTTGGATCATTTGCAGCTGCGTTTCCAACGCTATTATTAAAGTATACAAATTGAGTCATGTCGTTATTTAAAAATGTTAAACCCTGAGTAGGAGGTGCAAGTCCATAATGGGAAGGATTACTTCCGCTCCCATCTCTGTTTTTGCCATTATAAACATAAAACGTTTGTCGTAAAGTGTCGCAACCAATATAATCATCTTTATCGTAGCCTAAATCGAAATCATCAAATTTTCCGATATAAAAATCGTGAAAATCATTATTTAATCGATTGAAGATATTATACTTGACAAAAAGTGTGTGTTTTAAATCTACATTCGAACTATCCATAACATAAGCCAAACCATGCACTTCCACACCTAACTGATTTCCACCTGATTCGGTATGAGGATTTCGCGATTCGTTATAAATAAAATAAGCAGCTTGTTGTCCAAATATGATAGGATAATCACCATCTAAAGGGTTGTAAATTCCATTTGAATCTGCATCATAAAATGGAGCTAAATATGCAGCCTCGCCGTTTGTAACATCCCCATGCGTTGGCCATGAAAGAATTACATTTGGTGTAACATATCCAGAGCTTTGATAATGAGTAATATGATTTTCGATTTGGGCACGATCAATCTTCCAAATATTATCGTACTTATTATCATACGAAATAGAATATGATTGAGCGATAGGTCCTGGCCAAAAATCTTGCCCAAGATTCCCAAATCTACATGCCGCAACGCAAGTGTCGTTCGTTTGGTTAATGCCAGCTAACCAGATATTCGAAATAAAATTAGTGCTTTTGCCGCTATTTTTAGGAAATTCGAAAAGATTGGCTCGGGTGTTTTTACTGTAAAATAGCGAACCATCACTATTGATTAATGCTCTAAAGTTGCCTTTATCAATTATAGCTTGATTCTCTAAATTATTGCTAAAAAAGCTTGTTTCGCTTTTGTATACATTATTAACAGAAATGTATTCTAAAACACTATTGTTTTCGACGATTGGCATAGTTGCAATAATATTAGTTAGTCCAATTTTGGGGATGTAAAGCTCTTTAAATTCAGTATAATTCTGTTTATTGGTTACTAAAGAATAGAGTGTATCCGATATGGTGATTTTCTTATATAAAAGTAGGATTTTATCTTGGGTTTGCGAAAATGATATAAAATTTAAACCATACCCATTGCTTGTGTTATTTACTGATATTGAATAAACATCAATCGGTAAAATTGTTGTACCTGTATATTTGTACAATTGACACTGCTGTGAAAAATAGAGTTCGTTGGTTACAGGATTAACTTTTAAATTGATAATATTTGGTATTGTATCGGCAATAAGTGTATACTGAGTGTTGTTAACTTTCCAAAGGGCATTATTCTGATAAACGTATGCATTATTATTGTTGTCAACATCTAAAAGCAAGCAGTTTGTGTTATAATTATTATTGGTAGAATATGTTGTTCCATCAAAATAAATTAAACCAAGATTGGAAGCAAGCCATCGTTTAGTGCCTTTTGTAACAATCTGATTAACTGTAGATGGCTGAATTACATTGCTATTTGATATATTAGCAAAGATTGCTGGTTCACCTACTTTCATTTTATATAAACCGTCGTAAGTGCTAAAAAACAGTGAGTCGCCAGAATTAGCCATGGTTATTATTTTAGCCATATTTCCGCTATCATAAACTGTGTCAATAATATTATTCTGACATCTCCAAATGTATCGTCGTCCGCCATAAAAATCTCCATAAACGTCGCTATGGCTGGAGCAGTTTAAGTATCTCATTATTCCATCGGGGTATTCCTTAATCCAAGATTGACCTTTTGCTGTTGGGTATAGTGACGCCCAAATAATAATTAAAAGGATAATTTTTTTCATACGGCTGATTTTTTGGTGGATATTAAATTAATTTTGCGCATAATTTTCCGCAAAAATCATGCCCATTTAGCAAGATTTTTACATAAATTTTTAGTTTTAGGTGTTTGTTCTTGTTTTAAGTAAACTTGTTCATTGAGTACGGTTATGCTTAGAATTGGTTGTTATTCCTTTTTTTTAATACTGTTTTTCATTGATTCTATCCATTTTGTAAAAAATGAATTGACTTATTGAACATTTTTCATAATTTTATCGTTTCAAAATCAAGAATCAGAATTAGTATGGAACGGATAAGACTCGAAATATTTGGATTGACCTATAGTCAAACACAAAATAATGCGTACGCTTTAATTTTAAAAGAAGCTGATGGTGAGCGCCGTTTACCTATAATTATTGGAGGATTTGAAGCTCAATCTATTGCAATTCAACTTGAAAAAATAAAATATTCCCGTCCATTAACTCACGATTTATTTAAAAACTTTGCGTCAGCTTTTTCTGTAAACATTTCTGAAGTTGTTATTTACCGTTTAGATGAAGGCGTTTTTTATTCAAATTTAATCTGTATTGGCAACGATAATGTTGTTAAATTAGATGCTCGAACTTCGGATGCAGTATCGTTAGCATTGCGCTTCGGATGCCCAATATACACTTTTGAAGAAATTATGCAAACTGCGGCTATTGATAACACAAATGCAAGTAAACTTTTCGAAAATATTGATGATGAAGATCTAACGTTAACCGAAGATGTTGATGATAACTCGTTTACTTCTTACACCGACGAACAATTACAAGAGTTATTAACCTTGGCTGTTGAATACGAAGATTATGAGCAAGCATCGTTAATAAGGGATGAACAAAGTCGGAGGAAACTAATAATTTAAAAAAAACCATCTTAAAAGTTTTAAATTTTGATGTTTTAATTGGATTAAACAATATCTGTTTTTTATTAAATCATCCTTTATTTGCGTACCAGTTATCTTTATTTTTTTGTAATTTTGTTTTCAAATCGATAAACATGATAGGTAATTCTTCTGCAAAAACAATTATTAAAATGGCCACAAATCAAACAGAAATGCTTCAAACAATTGAAGATATTGCTCCTTCGTATTCATATAATCCAATCCAACTTTTAATCTGGGTGAGTAAAAGGATAACACCAAAAACTCAATTGTTGTTAAATCTATCTTTCATAATTTGTATTCTGCTTTCATCTTTGTCTCTCCAAGCACAAAAAGATGACGATGATGAGCCTCAAAATGGATGTATTACCATTAAACAAATTAGTAAAGGGGCTCGTAAGGATTTTGAAAAAGGACTCGAAGCATATCAGATAAAAAAATATGTAGAATCGATTGCATTCTTCACCGATGTATCGGAACAAGAACCAACTTTTGCCGATCCGTTTTATTTAATGGGAATGATTACGGTAAAGCAAATAGAAAAATACAGTGGTGAAGCTGGAAAAGGCAAAGGTCTTTCGGATGAGCAAATTAATCAACTAGTAAAAAAAGCAGAGAATTATTTTTCACAAGCAATTGCTGCATGCAAGGAGATAAATCCATATTGTTATTTTTATCTTGGGAAAATGCTGTATTCTCAAAATCGGTTTAAGGAAGCAGTTGCGCCATTTAATTATTTTCTAAAAAATTTTGATAGGAGTAAAAATGAAAATGATTTTTTGGATGCTCAAAACCATTACAACTATTGTATATTTTTAGATCAGGTATTAAATAAACCAGTGCCCTTTAATCTTAAAAAAGTGGACGGAATCTCATCTCCAAACGACGAATATTTGTTTTGCATCTCCCCAGATGATGAGATTTGTTTTTATACGCGAGTATTACAACCACCAGCTCAGCGTGGAGCAATAAATTCAAAAGGACAGCCCAAAGAGTACTTTTATGTGAGTGTTCGTGATTCAAATCTGCGTTTTGATAATGGCAATATTATGCCCGAGCCTTTTAATAAAGGAGAAAACGAAGGAAGTCCAACCATAACCGTAGATAACAAATATATGGTTTTTGCTAAATGTAATATTGAGCAAAATGGATACAAAAATGCAGATCTTTATTTTTCTGAATTTAAGAAAGATGAATGGACTCCTATTACCAATTTAGGCCCAAATATTAACACACCAAATACATGGGAATCGCAACCAAGTATTAGTCCAGATGGAAAAACCTTGTATTTTATTACCGACAGAAATGCAGAGACAAGTGGTTATGATATTTGGGTTGCACATCGAGATGAAACTGGAAAATGGGAAAAAGCACAGAGTATAGGAAATGTTATTAACTCAACACAAAACGAAAAAACTCCATTCATTCACAGTGATAGCCAAACGTTGTATTTCTCTTCGGATGGTCATACAAGTGTAGGAGGAATGGATATTTTTTATTCAAAGAAGAATGAAAACGGACAGTGGGAAAAGCCAAAAAACATTGGAGTTCCAATTAACACAGAATTAGACGATGTTGGCTTTTTTGTTAGTACTGATGGATCAAAAGGTTATTATAGTTCGAATTTTTCTGGCAATTTTGATTTATATGAATTTGAATTATACACAGAAGCTCGACCCCAACGTGTTGCCTTAATAAAGGGTGAGGTTCGGTCGGAAGATGGCTCTCCAATTGAAGCAAGTGTAGAGTTGAAAAATACTGAAACTAAAAAAGTAATTCAAATTCCAATCGATCAGACTACAGGGAAATACGCAATGGTGGCTCTTCTCAAAAATGATTATGTGCTTACGGTGAAAAAAGAGGGATATGCTTATGAAACAAAATATATTGACTCAAAAGACACCCTTGCACCCACTACACACAAAGTTGACTTTCAAATTAGTCCAATTGAAGAGGGGAAAAGTTATAAACTTAATGATATTTACTTTGCAACAAACTCTTTTGATTTAAAAAGAGAAAGTAAATTAGTAATTGATGCATTTATTGAGTTTTTAAATGAAAACCCAACGGTAAATATTGAAATTCAAGGGCATACAGATAATGTTGGTAACGATAACAGTAATATGGTTCTTTCCGAAAATCGTGCAAAATCCGTATATGACTATATTATTTCAACTGGTGTAAGTACTGATAGGCTTTCGTTTAAAGGATATGGCGAAACGAAGCCAATTGCTACAAATGACACCGAAGACGGGAGAGCAAAAAATAGACGAACAGTTTTTGTGGTATTGAAAAAATAGAAATTTATTAGGTTTTTAGTTTGTCGTCAAATGAGCACTTATTAGTTTCTTGTCGACAGATTTTTTATCCATAGCGCTAGCTATAAGGAGTGTTTTCTTTTTCTAGATTATTAAAGAATCTGACGAACCATCGTTTATTGTCTTTTTTTTACTCAAGTGATACAGAAACAATTATTTAGAACAACATTTGGGGAAAGATTGAAGTAAACGTGCTAATTTCAAATATTATTTCTCAAAATTGGCATAATGTCAAATAATTTATTATATTTGGAAATTAATTTGACAGTGGCCACGATTAAACCTTAAACAAATTGTATCATGAAAAATGCAAAATTTACGCTGTTACTCATTGTAATCTGCTTCCTACTTAATTTTTCTCCAAAAATATATGGTCAAACCTTACCTTCTGCTCGAAGTGTAAATTGGACTATTGCAGGATTGAGAGACACAACGACAATTGGTTTTCAAGAAATAGACATGCAAACACACGGTGTTGTTGGTAATGGAGTTACATCAAACGACACAATTCTTTCAAATGTAATTTCATCACTTGTTGGCACTGGAGCAATAATTAAATTTCCTAACGGTAATTTTCTATTTAATCATACCATCACGCTTCCAGCAAATGTAATTATTAAAGGTAAGGGAGCTGCAAATACCATTTTCACTATGAATTTGAATGGCGCAGGCAATTCTTTTAATATTCATGGCACCGTATCTAATGTAGACACCACTTCTTTAATTCAATCATCAAGCAAAGACAGCAATTCTATTGTAGTTCAAAATACTTCTCATTTTTCTATAGGTGACTGGGTTCAAATTATGCAACTTGATACTGATTGGGTTACATCAGCATGGGCAGAAAACACGGTGGGACAGATTTTAAACATCACCAGTATTTCTGGAAACAAAATTACGCTAGCATCACCGTTGCGAATTAATTTTGTGATTTCCCGATTTGCTCATATTCGAAAAATTAATCCAATAAAAAATGTTGGAATTGAGTGTTTGAAAATTGAACGAATAGACAGCACAGCTCCAGAACAATCGAGCAATATTAATTTTTTGTATGCGGTTAATTGTTGGGTAAGTGGTATTGAATCACATAACTGTACTTTTGCACACATTGATGCAGAAGTTAGTTCAAACCTGTTAATCTCTAGGAATTATTTTCATCATGCATTTTGGTATGGCTCAAACGGTAGAGCTTATGGGGTTTTGTTAAATGCAACCACTAACGAATGCAGAGTAGAAGATAATGTGTTTGAACATTTACGCCATTCGATGATTTTGCAAAGTGGAGCAAATGGAAATGTATTTGCTTACAACTATTCTTTTGATCCAATATGGGAAACTTCCAGCATTTTTTTACCAGCAAATTCCGCAGGAGACATGGTCTTACATGGAAATTATCCGTACGCAAATTTGTTTGAAGGAAATATTTGTCAAAACATCGTTATTGATGACTCTCATGGACAAAATGGACCAGATAATACTTTTTTCAGAAATAGAGCCGAGGGATATGGTATTTTTTTTAGCGCGAGTACTTCGCCAAATCAGATTTTTATTGGAAACGATATTCCAAACACCACCAGTCCATATAGTATTGTAAATTATACAATTCAAGGAACTGGACATTTTTTATATGGAAACAACAACAAGGGTACCATTGTACCATCTGGAACAGTGGCGCTTCCTGATATTTCGTATGCTTACACTCATCGTCCTGATTTTATTCCTGCTCAACAATGGGGAGTAATTGGAACTCCAAACGTTATGGGTTCTGGAAATAATCCTGCACACGACAGATATTCTTTAAATAACATTTTTGGCACCTCCTGTGGAAATTCTACAGTTGAAGTTTTGAATAATAACAACAACGAGCTTCAGATTTATCCAAACCCAATTAAATCTTCCCTTTTTATTAAAAGCGATCAATTGTTTAAAAATGTAGCTGTTTTCAATGGATTAGGTCAGACAATAATATCAAAAGATATTACAGATAAGAATTGTTCTTTTGATACATCAAAATGGAACGAAGGGCTTTATGTTGTAATTGTTCGTTTATCTGATGATACGGTTATCGTAAAAAAAATAGTTAAAGTGCAATAAGAAAATCAAAACTTCAAATCATCAACTTTCATTTGCAATTTTCCTTTAACCGAACCTAACACTTTTAATGCTCCAGGAACAACTCCAAACGACTCAATTTCAATGTCGTTGACTTGTCCCATTAAGAGTATTCCATCCGTAACTTTATAGTTTGCTAACTCTTTATTGATGGTTGATTTCATCTCCTTAATTTGTGATGAAATAGGAAAACTTAAGTATGGTTGCATCAAACGTAAGAATGTGCCATGTAATAACCAGTTTGCAGAATTTATAAGTGCATTACGAGTGTTGAGTTCAAAATCTACATCTTTCATCTCAATTGTATTTGAGTCTGCATTATAAAAAGGGGTTCCTGTAAAGTAGATTATCCCTTTGATTGAGCCAATTATTTCGGTCATAAAAATCATTTTGTCATCGCTGCCAAAGACATCGAATTTGGTGATTTTTATTTTTCGCTTTCCTTCAATAAATTCTTTTCCCACAAGTTCCTTTTGTGCAATGGTGCTAATCTGTTTAAAAGTAACATCGGAACTAAAGTTTAAAACAAAGGAATCCTCTGCTTTTTGAACAAACGTTAATCCTGGGAGAGCTCTTGGAGTAAGGATGCTATCTGGCTGGTATCCAATAAAGGATTCAACAGCCGCTTTTGCGCCAATATTAAGTTTTATGTGATTTTGTTGAGTGCTCATCGGTGCCGTAAACAGCTCTTGAGGAGTGATTTTTAGCCAAATATTGTAATCTTTATTCACGCTCATAGGGGTTTGCATAGATATCCAAGCTTTTTCAACTTCACTTTTCAACGACACGGTTTGAGTAATTGCTTTATCAATTTGAGTATTTATTAATCCGGAACAAGATTTCAGCGCTAAGTTTGCAATTGAAGTTATCGGAATTGTAACGCCCGCAATTGAAAGTGTAGGTTTTGAAATCCATTCGTAACCATCGGAAACTGTAGTAGTTTTTACTTGCCAATCGCGAGTGATTGTTAATGATGATTTGTATTTTAATGCAATTTCTCCAGCAACATCATAATAATCGGAGATGCTTATTCCAAATTTTTCGATCTTCCAACCAAATTTACTCCAAATTTTCATTGGAATCTTGTACTGAAGCTGATTGCCAGAAGCATTAAAGACAAAATTTTGACTTTTCCAAAGCTTTAACTGCATATTGTCATCGTCAAGATTATTGTCCTCATATATTAATCCTTTAAACTTATCGTTTACGGCCTTTTCTACCTTTTTTAAATCGATGTCCATCGGAAGATTAATAACGGAAGTCTTAGGAGTATAAGCTAACGGAATGTATTCTTCTTTAGGTTTTTCGACATTTAAACTTTTACAACTCACAAAGCCAATTATAAAAAAAACACAAAAGGCAATGGTATTAACGAACTTTTTGATGTGAATTTGTTTCATGAAAAAAGTTATTTCTATTAAACGAATTGTGAAAAACAGGATAGTCAAATGAGCCATTTGCTTCTTTAACTAATAATCACAACAAAATTACATTTTTTTTTATGACTCCACAATTCTCTTTGTGTGATTGGGTTGGAATTTCGTGATTTTATTTTTTATTAATGGGGTTAAAATTGATTGTCCTAATTTGTATTGGGCAATTTATCTATTACACGAAAGTGGTATGTAGGTCGTGGATCAATATAAAAAACTACCCTTAACACATACGCAACATTTGACCAGCCCCATTTAATTCCCCAATCATCTTTCCAGCAAGGATACTTCTTGTATAAATAGCTCATTCTTATGTTTATAAAGAAAAATAGCACCAATATTAAAGTTAAGATTACTGATTTCCACTTTACAAAAAGCACATCAAACGAAAAAGCTATCGGAATAAGTAACATTGGATAATATTCAATAAATGCTCGGTGTCCAAAACCACAATCGAATGTGTAACACCACCAACTGGCATTAAAATAGGTAATTGTTGCAAAAATAGTGAGAATTATGGCTGCTTCAAATCGCCATTTTTTTTGCCACATAAAGTAAAGTCCAGGAATAAATAGCAACAAAAGTGGGGTGTAAACAAATAATCCAGATACATTTCCCCAAAGAATATCCGCAATATGAGGGTTTTTTAAATAAACAAACGTCTCTTCGGAATATGAAAAAAACAAAAATTTACCAGATTGTAATTTCCAATATATTAGTTGTGGAAGTATGGCTAAAAATGCAAATAAAACTCCTAAATAAGTCAAAGGTTGACGTGTTAAAAACTGTATTCGTGTGCTAATATCTTTAAAATTTTGAATTTTTAGAAAAAATGGAAGCAAGATAATAAAAAAGTTTGTTGGACGGATAATAGTCGAGAGCCCAAATGCGAACCCTATTTGTATGCTGTTTTTCCATGTAGGCTTATCAAGGAATCCATGTACAGAATATATAAACCACGACATGGTAAAAAATGAGTAAGCATGCGACATTCCCGATTCACCAATGGTGTAATAGAATAAGTTTGTTCCAAAGTAGGCTAGGATTACAGTTATTATGGCACTTTGAGTTTTTACATATCTTTTAAGCACCGAAAACATAAGCAATAGTGCCATAAAACAGTAAAAAATTGTTCCCATTGTAATGCAAAACTCAAAAGTTTCGGAGAGACCATCGGGGTTTGTTTCGGTAAATTGGCTGACACCTAAAGCAGTTAGGAAAAACGGTGTTTGAAGTATTGCTACTCCAGAAGTGTATTTAAATATGACTCTTTTGTTTGGATCTGCATTTTTAAAACACTTATCCACATCATAAGAACAGCCTAATAAATCTTGATAAATAAAAGTGGATGGCAGATATGCATAATATCCCATAGCATCTGACCAGAAAATGTATCTTCGGCCATTACTTCGGGTGTTGTTCGCAATTACCAGATTGCAAAAAACGAAGATAACACCAATCAAAAATGCACACCATTTGGGATTACGAGTAAAGAATCCTATTATCTTTGCCATCGTTGATAATAATTACTAAAAACTATCGTGAGTTTTTGAATCTTCAATATCTTTGGAAGGTTCTTGTTCTATAGATTGCTGTTCGGAAATCTCAATATTATGCTTTTCTGGTATAAATACTTTTCGGTTAAACAAAAGCAAACTAATTGCTCCCATAGTTATTGAGGCATCCGCAATATTAAAAACAGGTCTAAAGAAAAGAAATTCTTCACCACCCCAAAAAGGCATCCATTCAGGCCAATGACCATTTAAAAGTGGAAAATAAAACATATCTACTACTCGCCCATGAAGAAAGGAAGAATAACCTCCATCGGCAGGAAACAAGGATGCTATTTGATAATATGAGTCGTTAAAAATAATACCGTAAAACGCGCTATCAATCATATTCCCAGTGGCTCCAGCAATAATCAGCGACCAACAAATCACAAAACCAATTGTTGTAGACCCTTTTTTTATAACCTTAACAAGATACCAGCATAACAAGGTAATTGCAATTATTCTGAATAAACTAAGTGCAAGTTTTCCCCACCAACCGCCAAGAGTCATTCCAAAAGCCATTCCTTCGTTTTCGGTAAAATGGATAATCCCTTTACCCCAAAGATAAGAATACTCCTGACCAATATGCATGTGCGTTTTAATCCATATCTTTAGAATTTGGTCGATTAATAACACTCCAAAAATAATCGCTATTGCAATCCAGCTCTCTTTTTTTAATTTCACAAGACTTACCTTTTCTTAGTTTGCGACATTTTAGCATCGTAACTTAAAGTAGCATGAGGAACAGCGCGCAAACGTTCTTTAGGAATTAACACTCCCGTTAAACGGCAAATACCAAATGTTTTATTCTCAATTCGAATAATTGCAGCTTCTAAGTTTTGAATATATTTTTGAATCCGTTGAGCCATTTGACTGTTTTCTTCTTTGTTAAGAACACCATGTCCTTCTTCGAGTGTTTTAAAGGTAGGAGAAGTATCCATAATGTCGTTATTAGCTGTATTGCTATAAGTTTCGGTTAATATTTTCAAATCTTGGTAAGCTGTTTCAAGTTTTTTATTGATAAGTTGTCTGAATTCCTCTAGTTCGTCGTCGGAATATCTCATAATGTTTTTTTCGCTCATATTCTTGAGTATTAATTTTTGTTTATAAATTAATTATTTCTTAACACACTGATTGTTAGTACAATCTCATCAGTAAGTTCAATTTCTAAAGCTACTGACTTTTCAATTTCTTTTATTACTTCGAGTTTATCAGCTAAAGTTTCTGAGCAAATATAGGAAATGTTTTTCAATAATGCATCAGCCACTAGTTCTTTTTGCTCCACAAATATTTGAATAGTATCGGTAACATCGAAGTTTTGTTCCTTGCGGATATTTTGAATTCTGTTTACAAAATCTCTAGCCAATCCTTCGGCATACAATTCGTCGGTTAATGTAAGGTCTAAAGCAATGGTTACCAGACCTTCATTAGCTACTGCCCAACCTGGAATATCCTGAGCAAAAATATCTACATCGCCCAATTCAATGGTCTGGGCAGCTCCATCAATCATAACGTTAATATTCCCATCACGTTCCAAAGTAGAAATCTGTTCTTGGTTCATTTCGGTAATAGCGGCAGCAATTTGTTTCATCAACTTTCCAAATCTTGGTCCCAAGGTCTTGAAATTTGGTTTGATATTTCTAACCAAAATTCCATCAGATTCAGAAATATATTGAACCTCTTTCACATTCACTTCATGAAGTATCAAGCTCTCAACTTGTTGAATTTGATGTTTATACTCTTGATCGAGTATTGGAATCATAATTTTGCTGAGTGGCTGACGAACACGCATAAACGATTTCTTGCGAAGCGACAAAACCATCGAAGAGATTTTTTGAGCCAATTGCATCCGCTCCTCAAGTTTTTTGTCAATTATGGATTCATCAAAAGTTGGGAATTCCGACATGTGTATCGAAGGACAATCCTCACGCTGAGTCACTGTGTTTAGGTCGAGGAAAAGTTTGTCTGCAAAAAATGGAGCGATTGGACTGCTCAATTTTGCCAACGTAATCAAGCAAGTATATAGAGTTTGGTAAGCCGAGATTTTATCTTCAGAATATTCACCTTTCCAGAAACGACGACGTGACAAACGTACATACCAATTGCTAAGATATTCATCTACAAAGTGTTGAATTTCGCGGCCTGCTTTTGTAGGTTCGTATTCTGCATAGAAATTATCCACATTTTTTATCAGCGTGTTTAATTCTGATAGAATCCAACGGTCTATTTCTGGACGATTTTCGAAAGGAACATCTTTTTCGGCATACGTAAAACCGTCGATGTTGGAATATAATGCAAAGAAACTATACGTGTTATAAAGTGTGCCGAAGAATTTGCGTTGTACTTCTCCAATTCCCTCAAGATCGAATTTTAAGTTATCCCAAGGTTGTGCATTGGTAATCATATACCAGCGAGTGGCATCTGCGCCATATTTGGCAAGGGTTTCGAATGGGTCCGCGGCATTACCGAGGCGTTTCGACATTTTGTTTCCATTTTTATCGAGCACCAAGCCATTAGAAACCACATTTTTGAAGGCTACAGAATCGAATAACATCGTGGCAATGGCATGAAGCGTAAAGAACCAACCTCGGGTTTGATCCACACCTTCGGCAATAAAATCGGCAGGATAATTCTTTTCAAAAAGCTCTTTGTTTTCAAACGGATAATGAAGTTGAGCATAAGGCATTGCACCTGAATCGAACCAAACATCAATTAAATCGGGTTCACGACGCATTGGTTTTCCACTTGCAGAAACCAACATAATATCATCGGCATACGGACGGTGAAGGTCGACTGTCAAATAGTTTTCTACGGACATATCGCCAGGAACAAATTTTCCAAATGGGTTGGATTCCATGACACCCGCTTTCACAGCCTTATCAATTTCGTTGACCAATTCTTCTATGGAGCCGATACAAATTTGTTCCGATTTATCTTCGGTAACCCAGATTGGAATTGGAATTCCCCAGAAACGTGAACGAGAAAGATTCCAATCTACCAGATTTTCGAGCCAGTTGCCAAAACGGCCTGTACCAGTAGATTCAGGTTTCCAGTTTATGGTTTTATTGAGTTCGATCATCCGTTTTTTATAATCGGTAGTTTTTACAAACCACGAATCCAGCGGATAATAAAGAATAGGTTTATCGGTTCTCCAACAATGTGGATAATTGTGCGTATGTTTTTCAATTTTGAATGCTTTATTCTCCATTTTCAGCATCACGCAAAGTTCAACATCCAACGATTCAGCTTGTGGATTTGTGTCGTATTCGGTCTTTACAAATTTTCCTGCAAATGGACTATATAAATCGGTGTTTACATTTAATTTCACGAAATCGGCATCGAGTTCAGAAATCTTGAATAATTTACCTTGACGGTCAACCATCGGTTGTCTGAAACCATTTTCGTCAATTAAAATCAATGGCGGTACCCCTGCAGCCTTAGCTACACGGTCGTCGTCAGCACCAAAAGTAGGAGCAATGTGAACAATACCAGTACCATCTTCGGTGGTTACATAATCACCCAAAATTACTCTAAATGCACCTTCGCCAGGATTTACCCATGGAATAAGTTGTTCGTAATCAATGTCTTTTAAAGAAGTCCCTTTGCATTCGGCAATCACTTTGAATGGAATATTCTTATCACCAGTCTTGTAATCTTCAAACGCTAATTCTGCATTTTTTTCAGGAAACAGCGAATTCAAAAGTGGTTTTGCCAAGATTACCTGAATGCGATTGCCCAAATATGGGTTAAAAGTATCCACTAAAACATAATCGATATTGCCACCTACAGCCAGCGCCGTATTTGATGGAAGCGTCCATGGAGTGGTTGTCCAAGCCAAGAAAAATGTGTTTTCCAAAGAATCTTTAGTCAGACCCAAAGGCAATGAAGTTATTTTCGACTGATTGTTTTTAATTTTAAATTGAGCCACACAAGTGGTGTCTTTCACATCGCGGTAGCAACCAGGCATATTCAACTCGTGAGAGCTCAAACCTGTACCAGCAGCGGGAGAAAAAGGCTGAATAGTATAACCTTTGTAGAGCAAACCCTTGTTGTCCATTTGTTTTAACAGATACCAAACCGACTCGATATATTTGTTGTCGAAAGTGATGTATGGATCGTTCAAATCCACCCAATACCCCATTTTTACGGTTAAATCGTCCCAAAGGTCTTTGTATTTCATCACCTCTTTTCTGCAGGCTTGGTTATATTCTTCAATAGAAATTGTTTTGCCAATATCTTCTTTGGTAATTCCAAGCGTTTTTTCCACACCAAGTTCAACTGGCAAACCGTGTGTATCCCAACCCGCTTTGCGCGAAACGTAATACCCTTTCAAGGTTTTATATCTACAGAAAATATCTTTAATGGAGCGAGCAAGCACATGGTGAATACCAGGTAAACCATTTGCGGATGGAGGTCCTTCGTAAAAGATGTATGGAGTGTTATTTTCACTCTTTTTCAAACTCTCTTCAAAAATATGATGATCCGCCCAATACTCTAAAATCTCTTGGTGAATGGCGGTTAAACTAAGTTGCTTGTACTCTGGATATTTTCGTCCCATGCGATCTCCTTTGCTTTTTTTTAATTTCAGGGTGCAAAATTACAAAAAAATAGTGTAATAAAAAAGTGCTGAATAGATATTTAAGTGCTTAATATTCACACTAATTGGGATTAGACAGATTTTGGCAACCCGCTTTTCAACAGATATATGTCACATACAAACCTAAGTTATTTTGTTCTTTTTAGACTTGCATTAATATGAAATAGATTTTTGTCAAATTTGGGCGTGTCCCTACGGGTCAGGCTATTCGTTACAATCTTTTTTCAATTTTTCCAGAAAGATAGTAGTGATCAGATGACTTAGAGTCATCAGGTCACTAACCAGAAAAAATTGAAAAAAGGATTTCCACTACTATCCTTCACGCAAAAAGAGGGAATAATATGAGTGCGACAAATAGTCGCATTTGTTGAATTATATCAACAATTTATTCTTTAATAAAACTTGAATGAATTACACCGTTTTCCGATTTTAACGAAATCACATACAACCCATTAGCAAAGCCAGAAACATCAATTTGGTGACTGGTTTTGTCTGAAATAATTTCCACAAGAATTGTCTGCCCCAAAAGATTTTTTATTGATAATGTTCCCGAATAATTAGAGTTAAAACTAATGTTCAATTGACTAGAAGTTGGATTGGGATAAACATTTTTGACGATGGAATTCTTAAATTCTGGCACATATCCGCCGCCCCAAGCACGGCAAAATTCAGATTCAAATGCACTCGGATTATGAAAATACAACGTGTCGTCTCTAAAATTGCAAATTAACTCAAAACCGTTTCTATAATTATACGATTGAAAAATATAACTAAGCCCATTACTCGGACCTACCGATTCATAAAAATACAGATATTTAGTTTGCGAAAAATCTAAAGTTTGAATTGGTAAATTGGTTTTTATAACTTTTAAATTGTTAACATATTTTACAGAGTCTACAACAGCTGTAGAATCTAAAAAAAAGTAAGGGCTGTTATGAATTACGAATGTATCACCTACATTCAAACTTATGTCCATAAATAAGGATTCATTTTGTAAATCATCTTGGTTGCGAATATAATATTTACCACTATTTGTATCCTCTCTAACATAGAGTTTTTGAGGAATATTGTATAAATTAGATATTTCAACAATTTTATAATTATACAAATTAATTACAGTATCTGCTGTTACTCTGAGCGAATCGGTCCCATACCAATCTCCACCTATAAATGACACATTCCAAACCGTGGAATTACTGCCAAATATCGATTTGTAAGGCTGTGCAAATAGCACACTGCAATTCATCAAAATCAATAGGACTAAAAATTTGTAGATGCTTTTCATTTTCGAGGGTTTATTCGTTATTGTTTTGGGGAGAAATTACATAATTCACACATCTTATCAGAACTCAATTTTTGATAATTTTCTTGGTCATCATTGTGTTATCATTCTATATCACAATGTTATATATCCCTGCTGTTAAATTTGAACACACAATTTGGTTGTTTCCTTCAGTCAAATTTTTTTGAATTTGCAATCTTCCAAGCAAGTCATAAACTTTAATCTGCATGTTTTTAACATTATCAATAATCAACATATCTTTAACTGAATTTGGATAAACTAACACAGAATTTTTTTCATTATCTTCTATTCCAACATTTGTGAAATAACAGTAATTCGCATTTTGATAAACTAAATGATCACTGTTTTTCAAACATAAAAGTTTATACGGCGAACCCACCCATAATGGATTTACTGCGCCATAAATAATACCACGAGATGAGCCAATTCCTTCAATCCAATTGTCGCAATTTGGATATTGGATATTATTTGAAAGATAGCTCATTGTAAATTTTTTTCGATTAAGATTGTCTATCATTATGTTTTCAATATTCGAAACTATAAATGTATCACAAGTAGAAATCCCCGAAAAAGGGTCGAAAAGAAACAGACTATCCCCAACTTGAGCATTAAAATCAAAATACAAATGCATATTTAACTGATTATCGAATGTGTATATTTTCTTTGTTATCGTATCTTCATACATGTAGTTACTGAAATGATAGTTAGCCATAGATGAAGAATCGTTAGAGGATACCAATTTAACACACTGTTTTCCACCTATTACGGTATCAATATCTATCTTGAATATTTTTGTATAAACCGTTGGATTTGCTGCATCTCGTAACACATTCCATTGATTTCCATGTTGTAAGAGTGGGATATACGATTGTGAATATGCATTAAATGCAAAAAAAGCGATAATAATTGTGCAAAAAAAGTAGATGTTTTTTGTTTTCATTGTAGAGCAGGTTCAATTTATGGTTATGCAAATTTAATGATAAATTTTTTTAAATATCAATAGTTTAAAAGTAAATAATATTGATTTTAATTTTTTGTCAAATCATTTGATATTTCATAGCTTTTGTTTAAATTTAATGTACTAATTTTGAAGTCTAATAATAGAAGAAAAAGAATGGAAAACCAATTTATCTCAACAAAAGAGATTCAAGTTTCGTATGCCGACACAGATATGATGGGTGTAATTTATCATGCCAATTATGTAAAATGGTTTGAAATAGGCAGATCACAATTAATTGAAGATGTGGGATTTAATTATCTCGAAATGGAAAAATCAGGATTTTATGCTCCCGTTCAAAAAGTGGAAGTAACCTATAAAAAACCCGTAAAATATGGGGATAAAGTATTCGTAAAAACTTGGGTTGAAGAGAACGCCCCATTTAAAACTTTGTATGGTTATCGTATCGAAAATGGAGATGGTGATATCTGTGCCACCGGTTTTTCAACCCATATTGTGGTGAGTAAAGATAATTTTAAGCTGGTTCAGTTTAAAAAATTCTTCCCTGAGTGGTTTCAAAAATATGAAGAGATAAAGAAAAAATAAGGAATTTAACTATTTTGAATTATCTATTAAAACTTCATCATCTAAAGTAATTTGTTTTGGCATCTTTTTCAACCCTTTAATTTTTATCATCAATGTATAAGGGCAAATATTTTTACAGACTGTAATAGCTCCATTTTTATCTTTTACAGGCTTCCATGCTTTTAACAAGGTTAATTTAAGGATTCCCTTACTTAGTTGAGCCGAACAATAGTCAAAGGATTCATGATTACCATGACACCAAAAACCAATCTTTAAGTTTAAAATATTTTTTTGATATTTTTTTGAGTGTATTTGAAATAAATATTTACAATTTTCCTCCACGCAAACAGCTGCATTAAAATCTATTGTATATACTGAATCTTTAATATCTTTTCTTTTTTCTTGCTTAACAAAAAGAGCTTTTTCCTTTTTCAGCTTTTTATCAACAAGTTCTACCGTTTTGTTTTCAACTTTAATTATAGTATCTTTTGTAGAAGCATCTGTACCAATTATTTCTGTTTCAGCCTTCTTGTTATTATTTTCAGAGCAACTAGAAAAGAGATAAATAGCTAAAAACAATCCAAAAAACAAATAAAAATTTAATCTAGATGAATACCTTTTGTATGTCATGGCTTTATTTTTAAATTTCTCAAAGGTAATAAATTTCATACAGTTTATAAAAAAACTGAGTCAACCGCAATAAAGCAATTGACTCATTATGAATTAAGTATTAAATATTAGATGTTTTTCAAAATTAACGCTGTTCCCATACCTCCACCAATACACAACGAAGCTAATCCGTATTGTTTTCCAGAACGTTTCATTTCGTGAATTAAGCTTACGGTAATTCGGTTTCCAGATGCACCAATAGGATGACCAATTGCAATGGCTCCACCATTTACATTACAAACTTCATTAAACCACTCTTTGGTTACACCATGGTCTTGACATAATTGTGTAATTACTCCCAACGATTGAGCTGCAAAGGCTTCGTTAAGTTCTAAAACACCCATGTCGGCAAGTTTTAAATTTGCTTTGCGAAGTGCATTTCCAATGGCAGGAACTGGTCCCATTCCCATAATGGAAGGATCAACACCGCCTTGGCCAACCGCAACGATTTCTACCAATGGTGTTAAACCAAATTCTTTAACTGCTTCTTCGGAAGCAACGAGTACAAATGAAGCTCCATCGTTGATTCCAGAAGCATTTCCAGCAGTTACTGTTCCATCTTTTTTAAATGCAGGACGAAGTGCAGCCAATTTTTCTGGAGTAGAAGTACGGTTTACAAACTCGTCGGTATCAAAAGTGATGGTTTCCTTTCTAGTTACGATTTGAACAGGAACAATTTCCCCTTTAAACTTACCGCCGTCGATGGCTTTGGCTGCATTTTGTTGTGATTTGTATGAGAATGCATCTTGTTCTTCGCGAGTGATTCCATATTTTTCAGCAATATTTTCTGCCGTAATTCCCATGTGTAAATCGCTAAAAGCATCTGTTAATCCATCCAAAATCATGGTATCGACCATTTTTAAGTCTCCCATTTTAACGCCATTTCTTACCGAAGCAGGTAACGCAAATGCTGCCCCAGACATCGATTCTGTTCCACCAGCCATAATGAGGTTTGCTTCGCCTGCTTTGATGCTGCTATAAGCATTCAAAATAGATTTCATTCCGCTACCGCATATCATATTGATGCCGTATGCTGGCACTTCTTTCGGAATTCCACCATTAATCGAAGCCTGACGAGCAACACCTTGCTTTTGTCCTGCGGAAAGAATGTTTCCAACAATCACTTCATCGATTTTTGCAGGATCGATTTTGGTCTCTTCCAAAATGTTTTTAATTACAATAGAACCTAATTCCGCAGCACTTACTCCGGCGATGGTTCCGCTAAATTTTCCAACTGCTGTACGTTTTGCAGCTACGATAAAAACTTTGCTCATTTTTGTATATTTAAAATTATTAATTTTCTATGTTGTATAATTAAAGTTCTAATTTCTGTTTTACAGATTCAAGTTTAATGATTGAGGTAGCATCATGAGAAAAGGCATTGCATTTGAATAATCTAATTCTTCGTATTCCAATCCTAATTTTCTAATATTAGAATAATACAAATGATGGTTGATGTAATAATTTTTCTCAGATTGTATCAACCACGCTTTTTCTCCAATTTTTTCGGACAAAAACCATTTTTCAATCAAGCGAGAGGTTCTTCCATTGCCGTCTTCAAAAGGATGAATTTTAACATAGACCAAGTGTAATAAAGATGCATAAAAAAAGATTTCTTGCAACGTGAGTTTGCTATTCATCAGCAAAGTGAGATCGTTGTAAAATTTTTCCAATTCGAATTTTATTTGAGATGGAGCTGTTGCCACATATTCAATTCTTCCGTCGGAAGTGGTTACAAACATATTTCCCGTTCTTATCTTTCCTTGTTTACTTTCAGGTAAAATATGTTTTGTGATTAGTTGATGTGCTATTTCGATGTTCTCTTTATTGCAAATAGAATTTTTTGCATACGAATATGCATTGTATAAATCATCAATTTTTTGGGTATAATCGGGCAAATATTCAATTCCAAAGCGCTTGTGTTTCACATAAGAATCTAAATCGATATCAACCCCTTCAATTTTTGAGGAAAACACAGCAGATACCGAAGTATAGAAACTAAATGTACTTATAGACAATTCACTCTCTTTCAATTGCTTGTATTTTTCCAAAAGAGCATTGTCTGTGTTTTGACAATACTCTTTTAAAAGTAAAGTTGGTAAAATTTCAAATTCCATTTTTATATCAATAAATTGTTTTGGAACAATGAAAATCTGTTAAATCTATATGATGTTACTCGAAAAAAGCTATTATTAAAGTAATTTTTCGCTTTACGATTTCATCGGAGCTAAATCTTTAGAAATAATCAATTTTGCTTCGGTTTGAGCTTGAACTTCTTCCACTGTAAATTCAGGATGAATCTCTTTAAGAACAATGCCTTCAGGAGTTATCTCCATTACACCCATTTCGGTTACAATTAAATTCACTTGACCAGCAGCTGTGAGCGGAAGTGTGCATTTTTTTAATATTTTATGTGCACCACCGGCAGTATGTTCCATAGCTAAAATTACCTTTTTTGCACCCACTAATAAATCCATAGCACCGCCCATTCCTGGGGTTTTTTTGCCTGGAATCATCCAGTTTGCTAAGTCTCCTTTTTCGTCCACTTGCATAGCGCCCAACACTGTAACATCAACGTGCCCACCACGAATTACAGCAAACGACATTGCACTATCAAAAGATGAAGCACCTGGAAGCGCTGTAATATAACCAGCACCAGCATTGGTAAGATTTAAATCTTCGGTTCCAGCTTCTGGAGTTGGACCCATTCCTAGTAACCCATTTTCAGATTGCAACGTAAGTTTCATTCCTACAGGAAGATAATCGGGAACTAATGTTGGTAAACCTATTCCTAGATTAACTACATCGCCATCGTGAAGTTCAAGAGCAATTCGTCTTGCAATAACTTCTCTAACTTGCTTTTTGTCCATATTTTTGAAATTTTTATTTTCTACTCATTCTTCTGGCTAACTCTTGAGCCGCATACGAAGCTACGTCATCGGCATACGAATTCATACTAAAACCTGCATCATACCCTAACTCTTGTCCCAACTCGTGCGAAATACGTGGTCCACCACAAATTAAAATTACTTTGTCGCGAAGACCTTCAGCTTCTAGCATTTCTACAAGTTCTGTTAGATTTTGAATATGTACATCTTTTTGAGTTACTGTTTGCGAAACCAAAAGTACATCTGCTTTCATCTCAATTGCTTTTGCAATAAACTCATCGTTTGGCACCTGACTTCCCATATTTAACGCTTCAATCATCTCGTAACGCTCAAGTCCGTAGTGACCCGCATAGCCTTTCATGTTCATGATTGCATCTATTCCAACGGTATGTGCATCGGTTCCAGTACTGGCACCAACTACCACCATTTTTCGACCAATGTTTTCACGGATAAAGTCGTCGGTTTCGTGCATATCCATAATTGTTGATTCAACTTTAGGAACATGGATAGTGGTATAATCAATTGTATGTGTGCAAGTTCCATAACAATTAAAAAAGGTAAAGCCTTCGGTTAGCTCTTTGTAAAAAACCACCTGAGGATTTTCAAAACCCATTTTTTTCATCAATAATTTTGCTGCTTCAATCGACTCATCGTTGCAAGAAACAGGTAATGTAAAACTGATTTGAGTTTTTCCATCATTCATTGTGTCGCCGTAAGGCTTTATTTTTTTGAGGTCGAGGGTAATATCAAAATCTCGTCCTTCCATTGAATATAATCCGCCACTCATATTTTTATTTTTTTACTTTTAATGTGCTTTTATATAATTTCTGGTTTTGAAATGCTGACAAAGGAAGCATCTCTTGTCTTAGATGCAGATTCTTCACTTCGTTCAGAATGACAAATAACATTTATTTTATTATCCCTTCATAATTCCGACAAATGGATTATAATAATTTGCTCCTTTTTCGGCTACTCCAGCTAGTCCTTTTCCTCCATTTTTAGGTCGTTTTACATCGCCAAACATTCCTTTTTCTAGTGCTGAGAAAAGTCCCTCTTTTTCAATTTTTGATACCGTTTCAATTGCATCATCTAAAACTTTTTGAGCTCTTTTTTGAATAATTCCATCGTGTTTATATTCAACTTCATCGCCAATATTTTTCATGTTATTGAAGATATATTTTGCGTTTTCGATAGCTAAATAGCGGTCTGACATAAACGGAGTATGAACAGCTTCTGTAATCATCCCTAACAATTGAATTCCCTGACCAGTCCAAATAGAAATTTCGTTGAATAACGCATCCTGAATTTGGCTTTTGAATATATTGCCAGTTTTAAATTTTGTTGGAGGCATATATTTCAAAGGAGCTTTTGGGAAGATTTCTCGAGTCATTTGAGCTTGAGCAAGTTCGTATAAAAATCCGTTTTCTAAATCTGGATGCATTTCAAAAGCGTGGCCAAGTCCCATTTGTTCTTCGGGCAAACCAGCAAGTAAAGCGAGTTGTTCGTTGATTAAATCGGAAGCCAAAACAGTATGAGCTTCTTCAAAAGCATCGGCTGTAGTTAAATAATTATCTTCGCCCGTATTGATAATTACTCCTGCAAAACCATTGATAATTCTAGAAAAATATTGATCAACCAAGGTGCGTTGCATATTGATATCGCGGAATAGAATGCCATAAAGTGCATCATTTAGCATTACATCTAAGCCTTCGAGTGCGCCCATAACAGCGATTTCGGGCATACAAAGTCCTGAACAATAATTACACAAACGGATATAACGTCCCACTTCCTGACTTACTTCATCAAGTGCAGTACGCATAATTCTGAAGTTTTCCTGAGTAGCATAAGTTCCACCAAAACCTTCGGTGGTGGCTCCATAAGGAACATAATCTAAAAGACTTTGTCCTGTGGTCCGAATTACCGCAATAATATCGGCACCTTGACGAGCAGCAGCTTGAGCTTGAACAACATCTTCAAAAATATTTCCGGTGGCAACTATGACATATATATATGGTTTGGAACCTTCGCCAATAGTTGCTAAGAAATTATCTCGACGCGCACGATTGGCTTTAATTTTTTGGACACTTGCATTTACATAAGGTTCTGTCGCTCTGTGAATATCAGCAGTAGAATTCATTTTTAGTTGCAAAATATCGAGTTGATTCACCGACATTTTTTCCGCAATCTGTTGTGGCGTTAATCTAGTTTCGATAATTGCATTTCCGAGGTAATACAAAACGCCTTGGCCCAATACATTTTTTTCTTTAAGCTCATCCACCACGATATTTGGCAACGGAACTTCGTTTGCATCAACTCCATCAATACCCATTAAACGACATAATGTACGCTCAACAGCCACGGTGGTGTAGCCATTTACGAACTTTTGAACGTCGTCGGCAATTTTTTTAGAAACTTGTTTTGCTGCTTCAACTTTTTTAAAATCAAGCCCTAACTTACTTGTTTGCATAATTCTATATATTATTAATCTTCAATTATTTTGTTTCTTCAAATAGAACATGCAAAAGTGCGAAAATTGCGTCGATTTTCCAAATTATTATTCAGTTTCAAGGAGATATACAATGAAGTGTAACCCGTTTATTGATGAAATAAATTAAAAGTGACGCTTTGATGTATTCTTTTTTTATTTTCTGTCCTCGTATGTACTTTTAGTTCAATTCATAACAACTTATAATTAAGCGATTATAAACTGAAATAATTTAATTCAGAATCTAGGTTAAAAGAGAATTTTTGGATGTCATCAAATCACTTGTTGTTCAGAGCTATATTTGTTTTTTTATTAAATAATAAAACTTCGGTAATATTTTGCAGATAATTGATTATCAGCGAGATTTTCCTTCGGAGAGCTCGCTACGTTCGGTTCTCGCTACTGCTCGATCACGATTGTTATCGTGAGACAAAGCGCAGATAATTAAGCTTTTACAAGTATGTAAGTTTGCAAAATAAATAATTTAACGAAGTATTGAAATAAAAAAAGCTACCTAAAAAAGTAGCTTTTAATTTAAATTTTTTGAAGAGAATTAATCAACTGGATTGTTTTGGTCTGGTTTATTTGGACAAATCAATTCTGTGATTTTTGTTTCAAACATCATCGCAATGGCCATAATTAATGAAAGCCATAAACCGATTCCTACAAATTTAATGGAGCTTTTTTCTGCAAAAAATGCAATTTGTAAAAAAAGATACCCCAAAATTACCAAAAGAACAATTTTTGAAACCATTACCAATGAATTAGATCCTTTCCACGCTTGGAATAACATGTTTCCACATGCAACTGGAACTAAAATCAGTAATAAATTTAAAAAGCTAAACTTATCGAAAATTGTAAAGAATAGCCCTAAACCAGTTTTGGAAACGCTTCCAAATCCACCCATACTTAATGTAAAATAAGGAAATAATACAAAAAATACTAATAAAAGCAAGTTGCCTATTACAATAGGTTTTTTGATAAATGTTTGAAAGTCCATAATTTTTAATTTTTTAGTTATAACTGCAAATATATTAAAATAAAAATTAACAGATAATAGAGTCTGGCTATTATAATGCTAAATTATAGTTAAAAAGAGTTAAATATTTTTGTTTTAGTTTGATATCCTTTATTAATGCGTGGTTTTATGGATAATTCAAAAATAAATAAATTAGAATCAGGTTGTCTCAGGTGTTAATTTGCTATAACTTTTTTTATAGCATTTTGCCATCCTTTTTTGAGTTTTTCTCGTTTAATAAAGTCGATTTTTGCTGAGAAATTAGTGTATTGATTGATATACTTCGATTCTTGTTCATCAAAATATCGCTCTGCCAGAAGGGCGGCTCCTAGAGCAGTAATTTCGGAATTGTTATTTCGGGCTATGTCTAAGCCAAGAATATCCGATTGAAACTGCATCAAAAAATTGTTTACAGAAGCGCCACCATCCACAAAAAGTGAGGGAATTTCGAGATTTGAGTCGCTTCGCATCACTTCAATTACATCTAAAGTTTGAAAAGCAATCGACTCTAAGGCTGCACGAGCAATATGCTCTTTTTGAGAAGCTCTCGTAAGTCCAAAGATTGCACCTCTGGCATTCATTTCCCAATAAGGAGCACCTAAACCAGCAAATGCTGGGACAAAATATACGCCCCCATTGTCTTGAACTTTTATGGCTAATTCCTCACTCTCCGAGGCATGTCTAATAATGCCCAAATTATCGCGCAACCACTGAATAGCAGCACCAGCAATAAACACAGATCCTTCGAGTGCGTATATTACATCGTTGCCGATTTGCCATGCAATAGTGGTTATAAGTCCATTGCTCGAAAAGATGGGTTTATTGCCAGTGTTCATTAACATAAAACAGCCCGTACCATACGTATTCTTAATCATTCCTGGAGAAATACATTGATGTCCAAAAAGGGATGCTTGCTGATCGCCCGCAATACCTGTAATAGGAATGCAACAATTTCTAAATTGAAGCGGATCCGTATTTCCAAACATAAACGAGGATGGTTTTACTTGGGGTAAAATTGAAATTGGTATGTGAAATAAATCCAATAATTTCTCATCCCATTTTAAGGTGTTAATGTCAAAAAGCATCGTTCTGGATGCGTTAGTTACATCAGTAAAATGAGATAATCCACCCGTAAATTTCCACAACAGCCACGAATCTATGGTCCCAACTAAAAGCTCATTATTTAAGAGCGCGGTTTTGGCTTCATCACAGTAAGTTAATAGCCACTCAATTTTACTTGCCGAAAAATATGAATCAACAATTAAACCGGTTGTTTTGTGAATATAATTACTCAAATCTGGGTCTAGTTTTATGTCTAAACACCGCTCAGATGTTCGTGTGTCTTGCCATACAATTGCTTTATGAACCGGCAAACCTGTGCGTTTATTCCATGCAACAATTGTTTCTCTCTGATTTGTGATACCAATGGTTTTGATGTAATCTGATTTAATTCCATTTCTGGAAAATAGCATTTGAATAACCGCTGTTTGAATTTCAAAAATTTCAAGTGCATCATGCTCAACCCATCCCTGTTTTGGAAAATATTGAGTAAACTCCTTTTGTTCAATATCTATTACTCGATGATTTGCATCGAAGAGTATTGCTCTACAATTGGTTGTCCCTTGATCAATTGATAATGTGAATTTTTGCATGATGTTTTTAAAATTAATGAGATTATCATCATTCGTGCGTGAAAGAAAATGGCTATTAAATGCAAAATTATATGAAAAAGTTGATAGAAATGAAATTTTCAAAGCAAAAAGTGATGAAATAGGGCTAAATTACAGATATTAATACCCAATAATCTGCTCGATCCCCGTTATCTGCGTTTTATAGCTTGGAGAATGGGAAAACGATATCCTGTTGCTGCAATGATATCTCTATCCGCCCAAACGGATGTTTTAATAAAGTGACATTCTGGAAAAAAATACGCATTTTTGCAAGCAAGAATTATGGCATTCGGAGAAAATATGATTACCTTTGTTATGAAATTTTTATTGCACACTAAAAACAGGTTTTTTCACGTTACGATAAGAATCAAATAATCAACTAAATGAAACTACAAATTAAATTATTTTTTACTTTCTTAACGCTTTTAAATGTAAGCTTTTTTGTAAATGCTCAAACGCCAAAGTATAGCAATGAATTTCTGAATATTGGGGTTGGAGCACGAGGCTTAGCAATGTCTAATACTCAAGTTTCTTTTATCGACGATGGTACTGCAGGATATTGGAATCCAGCGGGTTTAGTATCTATGAATAGTGATCGTCAAGTTACATTAATGCATGCAGAATACTTTGCAGGAATTGCAAAATATGACTACGGTTCGTTTGCAATAAAATTTGATGAGAATTCTGCTGGAGCTATTTCAGTAATTAGATTTGGCATTGATAATATTCCAAACACTACCCAATTAATTGACAATCAAGGAAATATTGATTATAATAAAATCACGATGTTTTCTGCTGCTGATTATGGCATTTTGCTTTCTTATTCAAGAAAATTTCCCAAAATATCTGGGTTAAAATTTGGAGGAAATGCAAAAATAATTCGTAGAGTAATTGGAGATTTTTCAGGCTCTTGGGGCTTTGGTTTAGATATCGGTGCTCAGTATAAATATAAAAATTGGAACTTTGGTGCTTTTGCGCGAGATATAACCACTACATTTAATGCTTGGAATACGACTTTGGATGAAGCCACCAAGGAGGTTTTTCTTAGCACAAACAACGAAATACCTTCAAATTCCCTCGAAATTACACTTCCTCGACTTATTTTGGGAGCATCCAGAAAATTTAATTTACCCAAAGAAATTACTATTCTTGCAGCAATAGACTTAGATATTACTACTGATGGCAAGCGAAATGTGCTTATCAAAAGTAATCCATTTAGCATAGATCCTCATGCTGGTATTGAGATCGGATATAAAAATATGATTTTTGTTAGAGGAGGAGTTGGAAACATTCAGCAAGAAACAGATTTTATCAATAAAAAAGCATACACAAGCCAGTTTAATATTGGTGTTGGCGTTGTTATAAAAAAAGTATTAGCCATTGATTATGCACTTAGTGATATTGGAGACAATTCTATTGCGCTGTATTCTAATATTTTTTCGTTGCGATTAAATATAAACAAAAAACAAACGACTCCAAGTCTTGTTTGTCTATAAAGATATTTCATGAAATTAAAGCAAATTGTTTTTTTTATTTTCACCATTTTGTTTGGGGTAAAATCATTTGGTCAAACCATTGGAAACGAATGGATAAATTACAATCAGAAATATTTTCGAATTGATGTTTGGAGGGATAGTGTCTATCGAATAGACTACAATACAATAAATCAGGCATTTACACAAATTGGGCTTTCCATTACTCAATTTAATCCTCGAGGATTTCAAATTTATGGACGAGGTTCTGAAGTCGCAGTATTTGTTAATGGTGAATCGGATGGCAGTTTTGATCAGGGAGATTACATTGAGTTTTATGCCAAAAAAAATGATGGTTGGTATGATGCAAAATTATATTCAGATCCAAGACATCAACCCAATCCATACTATAGTTTATTCAACGATACTGCATCGTATTATTTATCTTACACCACCTTGCTGAATGGCAAGCGGATGAGTATTGAAAATGGAACCAATTTTTCTACTTATTCCGAAGTCCCATACTTTCTAAAATATAGCGAAATCAACTTTAACTCTAGCTATTATCTAGGATTTTTAGATAGTTATGGTATTGGAAAAGCCGAATACACTGAAGGCGAAGGCTGGGTTGGAGGCGCTTTTAATAAGGGGTATACTTATACTCAAAATATTTCCACATCAAATGCGTATATATCTGGACCTCAAACAGAAATTGAAGTTTGTACTCAAGGAAGATCAGCACCTACGCATCTTCTTCAGATTCAATTTCCTGGACAAACAATAGACACCATTTTTAGTGGATATCCAGTTATTCGAACAAATGTTCAAGTGCCTAATTCGCTTTTGGGTGCATCTACCACTCCAGTAACTATTCAATCTCTTGCATCTGCTACGGAAGAAAATTATCAATCAATTTCGTATTTTAAATTAGTTTATCCTCACACACTTAACCTTGAAAATACACCAACTTATAAAATGTTTTTACCTGTTTTTGGGGCATTGCCAAATGCAGTATTAAAAATTAATGCCGCAAGTATTGCTTCTTCGGCTGGTGATATTCCATATTTTTACGACTTGACAAATAATATTCGGATTAATCCAGTAAAATCTGGTACTCAGTTTACCTGTTTAGTTAGGAATTATGGTGAAACTAAAGAAATGTACCTCACATCCGAACAAAAAATAGGAATTATTACCTTACTAACCCCCGTAAATGGAACTGGTGTGTTTACAAATTTTGGCACAGAACCATACTTGAGTAGTGACTATTTAATTGTTACACATAAAAGTTTAATGGCAGAAGCTATTGCATATAAAAACTATCGTCAAACTTCAGGCTATCCAAATTTATACACTCCAATAATTGCAGATGTTGATGAACTTTATGATCAATTTGCATACGGAATTCGTAAAAACCCTGTTGCAATTAGAAATTTTGCAAAATTTGCGAAGACATACTTTCATCAAACACCAAAGAATTTATTCTTGATAGGAAAATCATATCGTGCTGGTGAAAATTCGAACTCGATGCAAATCTATAGAAAAAATGGAAACTGGTATAATCTAACTTTAGTCCCAACATTTGGGGTGCCACCATCAGATAATATGTTTACATCTGGACTTATTGACTCCTCAAACTTTTCTACTCTTATTCCAACTGGCCGTTTAAGTGCTAAAACACCGGGACATGTAACTCTTTATCTTAACAAAGTAAGAGAATATGAAAATGCGATGCGAACTCCACAATCATGGATGAAAAATGTGTTGCATTTTGCTGGCGGAACTGGCAGTCTTCATTATAGTTTGCTTAGTTATGTAAATCAATTTAAAAACACAATTGAAGATACACTTTTCGGAGGATACGTTCGTACTTATGAAAAAACAACGACTGAACCTATTCAAATCAATCAATCAGATTCTCTGAAAAATATTATCAATAACGGAGTCTCCCTGATGACTTTTTTTGGCCATGCGGCAGGGATTGGATTTGATATAAGTATCGACAATCCAGAAGAGTACACAAATTATGGCAAATACCCATTTATTATTGGATTATCATGCTACGCTGGCGATTTATATACAACAGGACAAGGTTACGACCGTGGGAGTAGTAGCGAACAATTTGTGCTCATCGAAAACAAAGGTTCCATCGCATATTTGGCTTCAGTAAGTACATCCATTGATTCTTACCTTTTTCAATATTCCGATCAGTTATACAAAGAATTTGGACAGAGAAACTATGGCAAATCAATTGGATACTGTATTCAGCAAACGATTAATAGCTTTAGTGATAATAACAATATGAAAGAAACTTGTATGGATTTAACCTATCATGGTGATCCTGCAATTGTCCTAAATTCATCGCCAAAGCCCGATTATATTATCGAAAATTCAGATGTGTCTTTCAACCCTTCAGTTGTAACTACTGAGTTTGATAGTTTAACACTAAATGTTCAACTTCGCAATATTGGAAGAGCAATCAACGATAGCATAATCATACATCTTAAACGGATCTTTCCGGATAATAGCAGCGAAAATATTTTTGTCAAGACTAAAGCGCCATTTTTCTTAGATACATTATCCGTTAGATTCCCAATCAATCGTGTGAAAGGAATTGGCTCAAATCAATTTGAAATAACGCTTGATGCTTATAATGTAGTGGATGAAATTAGTGAGACAAACAATAAAATCACGATTCCATTATCGATAATTTCTAGCGATATCATCCCAATTTATCCAGCAAAGTATGCTGTAATTGACACAAATCAAGTGGTCTTAAAAGCTTCAACAGGATCTCCTTTTTTGCCGATAACCTCATTTACGTTTGAAATCGACACTACTGATTTATTCAATAGTCCAGCTAAGCGAACCACAACATTCTCCTCTCCTGGAGGAATAGTTCAATGGCAAATTCCATTTTCGTTAACCGATAGTACTGTTTATTTTTGGCATGTTACTAAAACTGGAGATACAAACTGGAGAGAGAGTTCATTTCAATATATTCAAGGGAAAACGGGTTGGGGGCAAGCACATTTTTTTCAATTTAAAAACGACCAATATCAATTGATTTTTTATGACCGTCAAAATCGAAAATTTAATTTTGTACAAGAAATAAAATCATTAAAAGCACAAACTGGGTTTTTTGGATATGGAATGCCTTGGACGGAAATTTGGTACAAAATTAACGGTTCTATAATGGATCAATGGACTTGTTTGTCAAACAATGGAAATGGTTTTAAAATTGCCGTTTTTAACCCAATATCTGGAGCTACATGGTTGAATCCCGATTCTACTAAGCGATTTACTACCAACTTGACAGGATTAATGGGCCAAACAAATTGCATGAGCTATGCTACTTATGCATTTGATTTCTTTACTTCAGATAGCACTTCGCGAAATAAATTAGCCAATTTTATCGATTCTATTCCAAATGGATATTATGTGCTGGCTATGACGCATCGTAATAATAATGCGCCTTTGTTTAATTCTCATTTGTATTCTGCTTTTGAATCCATAGGTAGTAACATGATTAGAACTTTAGAGGGAACAACGCCATATATTATTTTCGGGAAAAAAGGAGTTGCAATTGGCGACCCAGTTGTTATTGAACAAGTTGGAAGTCAAACGGCATTAGTTGATTTATCTACCTCGTTTAACACCAATTGGGATCAAGGTTCAGTAGTTTCCGAAATAATTGGACCAGCATTAAGTTGGGGTTCTGTACATTGGAGGATTTCCTCACTTGAACAGCCATCTACAGATTCGGTTACTTTGAGTATTATTGGGATTACTTCTCAAGGGGTAGAAGTCCCAATAATTGTTAACATCCCAGAAAGTTCTCCAGATATTTATAATCTTGGAAGCCAGATTGATGCTCATTTATATCCATATTTAAAGTTAGTTTTAAATGCGAAGGATTTAATAAACAATTCATCTACACAATTAAAAAGTTGGCATGTGCTTTACGAACCTGCACCAGAAACAGCTATTGATCCAGCATCCTACTTTTCATTTCATGCTAATCCTATTCAAGAAGGAGATTCGCTAAAATTTGCAATTGCCACGCATAATATTAGTGCAAAAAACATGGATAGTCTTCTGGTAACGTATCGAATAATCCGAAATAACATACCCATTTGGACCAAAACAAAACGATTAAGAACACATCCATCTAATGATATTTTAATTGATTCTATATCAGCGCCTACCACTGGACTATCTGGTGCAAGCACCATGCAAGTTGAGTTTAATCCAAATTTTGATCAGCCAGAGCAATATCATTTTAACAATATTGCAGAAGTAAACTTTAATGTTGATGCCGATAAAATAAACCCAATGTTAGATGTTACTTTTGATGGGGTTAGAATTATGAATGGGGATATCATTTCATCAAAACCAAGCATTCAAATCACACTAAAAGATGAAAATAGATTTTTGCTTTTAAACAGTATTTCCGACACCACACAATTCAGAATATATATTAAAGGACCGTCAGAAACCTATTTTTCTAGCGTGCCATTTTATAGCAATGGATTTGAAGTTATGCAGTTTATTCCTGCAACAGCAAATAATAAGTGTTATATTATTTATAAAGCAAACTTTTTAAAAGATGGTGTTTATCAACTAGAAGTAGAAGCCATGGATAAGTCTAATAATGCTTCTGGAAGCAATAAATACACAATTTCATTTGAAGTTATTAATAAATCAACAATAACTGATGTGATGAATTGGCCTAATCCATTTTCTACGTCAACCAAATTTGTTTTCACGCTAACAGGCTCAGAAATACCAACGTATTTCAAAATTCAAATTATGACCATTACCGGAAAATTGGTGCGTGAAATTGACTTGTCTGAATTAGGATTATTGCACATTGGTAGAAACATAACAGATTACTCCTGGGATGGAAAAGATGAATTTGGAGATCAATTGGCAAATGGAATTTATTTATACCGAGTGGTTACAAATATAAATGGCGAAGGCATTGAGAAAAGAGATTCAGGAGCTTCAAAATATTTTACCAAGGAGTTCGGAAAAATGTGCTTAATTAGATAACCAAAGATACTAAGAACAAAATAAAATTGAATTATGAACTTGTCGAACAGAACGTTTACTAAAGACGAAATCAACTCAAAACTTAATGCTATATATAGCAAACCTTTTGCTAAAATGAGTTTTAGAGATGCGTATAAATTAGCATTAAATGTTATTGATTTAACCACGTTAGAAGGTTCCGATACACACCAGCGTGTGATTGAGCTTTGCGAAAAAGCAAAAGGATTTTCATCGCTTGGTATTGATATTCCTAACACTGCAGCTGTTTGTGTTTATCCAGTTTTTGTAGAAACTGCAAAAAAAGCTCTTGTGGGCACAAATATCAGAGTAGCTTCAGTTGCTGGCGCTTTTCCTTCAGGACAATCACCGATTGAAGTCAAAGTTGCAGAGGTAAAATATGCTGTGGCAAAAGGCGCCGATGATATAGATATGGTGATTTCGAGAGGAACGTTTTTGGAAGGGGATTATCAAACAGTTTTCGACGAAATTGTTGCCATAAAAAGTGTATGCGGAAATGCCCATTTAAAAGTGATTTTAGAAACAGGTGAATTACAAACTCCTCAAAATATATACAAAGCGAGTGAAATTGCAATTCAAGCTGGAGCAGATTTTATTAAGACTTCCACCGGAAAAATTGCCGTAAATGCTACTCCTGAAGCAATGTTGGTTATGCTCGAAGCCATTAAAGCACATTATGATGCAACTGGAAAAATGGTTGGAATTAAGCCTGCTGGTGGAATTGCAACTGCTGAAGAATCGCTAAACTATCTGAAATTGGTGGAAAATGTTCTTGGCGAAAAATGGATGAACAATCAATGGTTGCGATTTGGAGCCAGTAGATTGGCGGATAAAATTCTTGAAAAGCTAAGATAACAATTTAAGAAATTTGAATATTTAACTAAAGGGATTCTATTTTTTGAATCCCTTTTAAATAAAAAAAAATGAAAAAACGATTTTTCTCTTTCTCATTTCTCTTTGTAACAGGAATAATCACGGCCTTTGCACAAACTCCTCAAATTAACAATATTATCATCATGATTCCTGATGGTACGAGTATAGATGTGTTAGCACTGGCGAGATGGTATAATAATGGAAAACCTTTAGCTATAGATCCATATATTCGCGGATTGGTGAAAACACACTGCTCCGATACCCCAATTGGAGATTCTGCTCCAACAGGCAGCACTTATGCAACAGGCCATTTGTCGAGAACTGGCTTTGTGTCTACATATCCAGATTCGGTGATGAGCGGTTACGATATCATTGCTACCGATTCTAAAAAAGCATTTTCTCCAATGTTCACCGTTTTGGAAGCCGCCAAACTACAAGGTAAAAGCACTGGATTAGTCGTCACTTGCCACTTTCCACATGCTACTCCAGCAGATTTCTCGTCGCATTCTCAACATCGTGATAATTACGATTTATTGTCACGACAAATGGTTTATAACAACATTGATGTAGTTTTTGGTGGTGGCTATTCTTATTTAAAACCAGACAAACGTGCCGATAAATTAGACTTAACTAAAGTGCTTTCCGAAAATGGAACTTCTTTGATTAGAACTCCAAAAGAAATGATCGATTTTAACGGTTCAAAGGTTTGGGGGCTTTTTGCTCCAAAAGCACTAAAAAATGATCTCGATCGGAATGCAGATAAAGAACCGTCTCTTGCTGATATGACACAAAAAGCACTTTCAATTTTGTCGAAAAATCCAAAAGGTTTTTTTATGATGGTTGAAGGAAGTAAAGTAGATTGGGCGGCTCACGATAACGACCCTGTGGGAATGGTTACTGAATATTTAGCTTTTGATAAAGCCGTGGGAGCAGCAATCAATTTTGCAAAATCAGATGGACACACACTCGTTATTGTGGTTCCAGATCATGGTAATAGCGGTATATCTATCGGAAATGCAAGAAGTTCTGATAAATACGATAAACTTACGCTTAAAGAGTTGATGTACCCTTTAATCAATGCAAAAAACACAGCCGAAGCAATTGAAGAATTTATTGATAGCAACTCTACGAATGAACAAATTAAAGATGTCTTTTTTAAAAGATATGGTGTTAATAATTTAGCTAGCAAAGAACTAGACTCATTACGCAACTATTTTTCGAACAAAAAGTTGGTAAAACAAGGTCTTCTGAAAAAAAATAATCTTAATATTCAAAAACTCACTGCCTCTATTATTTCAAGTAGAACTTATATTGGATTCACCACAGTTGGACATACAGGCGAAGATGTTTTTATTGCTATTTTTGATCCAAGGAATAATGCTCCTACGGGTTTGATAAAAAATGATGAGGTTAATTTTTATATGCAAAAAGCTTTAAATAATACTAATTTAGATAGTTTAACGAACTTGTATTTTGTTAATCAAAACACTGTTTTTCAAGGATTTCACCAAAAAATTGATAGTAGCGATGTAAATAATAAAGTTCTTATTGTAGAAAATAATAACAAAACGATTAGAATTCCAGCTAATAAAAATATTGTAGAGATTAGTGGAAAAGAACAAAAATTTCCAACGTTAATGATTTATAACGGGTTCAGTTTTTTCGTTCCTCAATCACTAAGAACTTTTTTGGAGAAGTAATAATTATGAATTGTTAGCAGTTATATTATCAGCCTAATAGATGCTTTGTGATTTCCTGTGCAATCAGCATCATATCTTGATTAAGCATACATTTAAAATGTCCTTTTGGACAACGTTTAAATCCAAGTTTACTGCAAGGACGGCATTTTAGTCCTTTTACTTCAAAAATATCGTATAGATGTTTTTGTTTTGGAGCATAGGGGTACATTCCAAACGAAGGAACGGTGTTTCCCCAAATAGAAAAGACTTTAACTTGGAGTGCTGTTGCAATATGCATTAATCCTGTATCACCAGTTACAATTGCTTTACATTTAGACAATGCTAAAGCCGACTCCTGTAATGAAAGTTGTCCACATGCTGTCATAACCCGATCTTCAAATTCGGGTATTATTTCATTGGCTTTTTTTATATCCTCTTTTCCACCTAATAAAATTGCGGAAAATGTAGTAAGTTTTAGTAATTCTCGAATTTTATCAACAGGTAACTGCTTGGTTTCGTGTTTGCTGCCTACAGCAATTGCTACTACATGGGGGCGAAGCAAAAAAGAATGAATCTTTCCTGGGAGTGTAGTGTCTGGCGAAATGAAAAAGTCAGCACCGTTTCGGTCGTTCTCAATGTTTAACTTATATGCAGCTTTAAAATAACGATCAACTACATGAATATTTGGCAAGATGTTAACCTTTGATTTGATTAATAACCATTTTTTAAAATTTAGTTTTTGAAATGAAGAGCTTGGTTTCCGAAGCATTAGTAGCAACCGTCGGGATCGTAAACTGTGATGCAAATCAATAACAAAATCAAAATTTTCATCTTGCAAATCTTTCAATAAAGCACTGAATCTACCATCAAAACTATGAATTTTTGTGATGTATGGATTGTTCTCGAGGACAGATACAAACTGTTTCTTTGTCACAAAATGGAGCTCAAAATTTGGGTGTTGAGTTTTAATACAACGAATTACCGGTGTGGTAAGAACGATGTCTCCAATAGAGCTAAAACGAATAATTAAAATCTTTTTCAATGATATCCTTTTGGCAAATTTACAAAAAAGCAAATTCATTTAACATATATTAATGAGAGATTTTATAAATTATCGACATTGAGCTATCATCGCATACCTATTCAATGGGCTCAGTATATGTTTTTTGCTGAAAAATCAATTTTTAGTATTACCAGATAATCAATTTTTGAGTTAAACAATACCTTCTATAAATGCATCAAGTAAATATTTATTAAAAATTTTCGCTTTGGGAATGTATTTTTTTTAAATTTACGGTCAATATTTGGCGTTTTTAATCTTTTCATTGCATTTATAAGCCAAAATACATTAACATGATACGATGAAGATTCAACATAAAATTATTTCATTAATTATTGCATCTTTTGCTATAGTTCTATTGTTTCTGATGTTTTATCGAATATTAAACTCTAATCAGCGTCAAATACATTATAACTCAATAGTAGATAGTAAAAAAATTATCATTAACAATGTTATTCAAAATCAGCAAACCAAGTATGTTCAGTTAGTAAACGACTATTCTTCGTGGGATGACATGGTCGAATATATTAACAAACCCACCAAAAAATGGGAAGATGATAACATTCAAACCTCGTTAGATATTTATCAGGGTGATTATATGTGGATTTATTCTCCTAAATTAAAATGTCTAGCAGCAAAGAGATCTGCTCGTGTTCAGCTTTTAGATACTATTCCTATACCAAATAATCAAATTCCAACTTTGTTCAGAATGAGCAAAAGTGCTCACTTCTATACCATATTAAATAATCAAATAATCGAAATCTTTGGAGGAAAAATTGTTGGCTCCGATGAATATTTTCAAGAAAAAGGCAATGTTAATAGAGGTTATTTCTTTGTAGCGAAACTTTGGAGTAAAGCGTATATAGAAAAATTAGCCATTTATTGTGATGCTACAATTGACTTTGAATTAAACACAAATTCAAAGTCAAAAGAATTGTACTCAACTACCGAAAAAGATTATTCATTTACCATTACCATTCCACTCCTAAATTGGAAATATGAGGTTGTGGGACTGTTGAATTTTAAAAATCATTTATCATCGATAAACCGATGGGGAGTAATCGATTTATGGACCATAATTACAAGTATAATTGTCTTGATATTAACAATTTTTGTTACCATATTATTAATCAATTATTGGGTGAGTGCGCCAATGAAACAAATTGCAAATTCACTCAAATTTAATGATGATTCATTTCTGAAAAGTTTACAAAAAAGAAAGGATGAGTTTGGTAGAATCTCCATGTTGATAGTATCGCATTTTGCTACTCAAAAGTTGCTTTTTTCTGAAATCGAAAGCCATAAAAACACACAATTAGTATTGCAAAAAAAGGATGAAGATCTTAGTTTGCTAATTAATAATATTAACGATATGGTGTGGACAATGGATTTGGATTTTAATATTACGTACATTACTCCATCCGTTTATCAGCATACAAAATATAGTGTGGATGAGTTTAAAAGATTGTTAATCAAAGATTTGTTTACAGAAGATTCCCATGAGAATGCAGTCTTGTTTTTTGATAAGTTAAAAAAAGATATTGTTGATAGACAAATTCTAAAAGATCAATTTTATCAAACGGAACAAGTGTTTAAGTGTAAAGATGGTGAGCCGTTGTGGGTGTCAATTACTGCAAAACCATTATATACTAAAGATTATGAAGTAATAGGAATTCATGGAACCATTGTGAATATTGATAATTATAAAAAAGCAATATTTACGGCAGCAATTGCACACGAAAAAGCGCTAAAAGCGAATAATATAAAGTCTGAGTTTATGGCAAATATGAGCCACGAAATTAGAACACCGCTAAATGGAATTTTGGGAATGACAGATTTGGTTTTACAAACCGAAATGGAAGGGAATCAAGAGGTGTATGTAAATAATATAAAACAATCAGCACATGCACTTTACGATATTGTAAACGATATATTGGACTTTTCAAAGATTGATGCAGGCAAGTTAAAGATAATAAATATTCGGTTTAATCTTTCGGAAGTAATATTACTCTCATTAAACACTTTTGCAGCTAAATGCGAAACTAAACGAGTAGAATTAAGTTGTTTTATTGATCCTCGTTTGCCAAGCACCTTTTACGGAGATCCAATTCGTCTAAAACAAGTGCTAATGAATATTGTGGGGAATGCGATTAAGTTTACGGATCATGGTGAAATTGTATTGACAGTGGCACCGGTAGATTCAAAATACGACCCACTTCATCCTCAATTAATATTTTCGGTAAAAGATACCGGTATTGGAATCCCTCAAGAAAATCAAACTGAAATTTTTGAAAGTTTTCTGCAGGTGGATAAAAGTCTGACTAAAAAACATGAAGGAACAGGGTTGGGATTAACAATCTCCAAAAAATTAATTGAAATGATGGAAGGTGATATTTGGGTTGAAAGCACTTTTGGCATTGGTAGCACTTTCTATTTTAAAATTCCTTTCTTGATAAATGACTCATATAAAGCCATTGAACCAAAAATATTAAAATTAAAAAAAGTATTAGTATTTGATAATCTAAACTCTAACATGCAAGTTTTGCAGAAATACTTTGAGTTTTTAAATATAGAATGTGTTTTTTCTTCTGAATATCCTATGGTTATTGGAAATAATAACGAACGATTCACAGATTGTGACATTGTCTTTTTTAATCTACTTTATAATCTTCCTGATTTTGAGAGCAAGCTAAAATCAATTCAACTTTTTTTATCCCTAAAGAAAAAGGTGATTGTTATATGCTCTCCAACCATCTTTGTGAAAATCTCCAAACATATAAGCATAGAACAGAATCAACTTTCCCATTTGAACAAACCTTATTCATTCGAAAATCTTAATATGCTGTTACAAGAAACCTTTCGTGATAAGTTGGTTAAAGCAATAGATCCTGAAGATTCAATTCTGCGTTTTGATAAAATCATCCTTGTTGCCGAAGACAATAGAATTAATATGATGATAATTAAAGAGATGCTTCAAAAGATGGGTATTGCTGTCATTCAAGCTGAAAATGGCGTTGAAGCGCTTGAAAAATTCAAAACACATCATGTCGATTTAATATTTATGGATGTTCATATGCCAGAAATGGACGGAATTCAAGCAACTATCATAATAAGAGCGTTTGAAGATAATCGAAAAAACAAAATTCCAATTATTGCGCTTACTGCTGATGCAATGCCTGGTGATAAAGAAAATTGTTTAAAAATAGGTATGAACGAATACATCACAAAGCCATATAATAAAAATATAATTATTGAATATTTGAAAAAATATTTGTTCTAAGTTGTGATTTTTTGTAAATTTGGTAATTATTCTAGAAATTGCTAAAAAATCTGTCCTTTTAAATATTTAATTTATTAGATTGATGGTGATTAGAGAATGTATTTGTACTCTAATTTTATTCGTGCAATTTTAGATTTAAATGTAATAAGAAAATTGTATTTTTTTTTGATTTTTTTGTCGAAAAATTTTACAAAATGAATTTACTAAATTGTGTTTTAGAATGGCAAATAATTCAAGCATTGAGAATGACAATTGCATAAAAGCATTTATTAATAAATTAGCCTTGATTGTTGAAGATAACAAGGTAAACCAAACCATTTTAAAAAATATTCTACTAAAACTAGGGTTTTCTGTTGAAATTGCTCAAAATGGTTATGAAGGCTACGCTATGTGTGGCCTAAAAAAGTATGATTATATTTTTATGGATATTCACATGCCAATTATGGATGGATATCTTGCTACAAAGCAAATTAGAACTACAAACAATGACAATTCCAGTACTGTAATAATAGCTGTTACAGCCGACACCCTTGACGAGGATTGCGAAAGATGTTTAAAAGTTGGGATGAATGAATATATTGCAAAACCCATTTGCTTAGAGCATGTCAAGAATGTTTTACAAAAAATACATCTCAAATATTAGAAAACTATAGATTATGAATATCTTAAAACAATATGGATTTATTGCTGGTTTTGTTGTGATAATCCTTTTAAGTATAATTGTAGATGTTCAAATATCAAGTTTAAACAAAAACTTGTATGAAAAAAACATAGAACAAACTGCTAAAACGATTGCAGCAGCAATAAATTATGAGCGGGTGTTGAATTTAAAAGGTGATTCAACAGATTTGACTTCAATCGATCATTTACGCCTTAAGGATCAACTAACCAAAATAATTAACCAAAATCCGTTGTTTCGATTTATCTATATTATGAGAATTAAAAATCATAAGGTTTGCTTCTTTGTAGATACAGAATCGGAAAACAATAAGAATATTGATAAGGAATCAAGTCTGGCTGCTCCAGGAGAAGTTTATTTAGACACTACTGAAGGCTTGATGAATGTTTTTAAAACTGGAATTAGCACAACTACAGGTCCTGAAAAAGATAAATGGGGCGTGTTTTATTCAGGTTTAGCTCCAATTATTAATACCTCAACGGGAGAAGTTATTGCGGTTTTAGGTGTTGATGTTAAAGAAAACGATTGGAACGGAATGAATACCATTCATCATTTTTTTATTGCAATTATTGCGCTCCTAATTCTCCTATTTTATTATTTTTCATATAGATATTTAAAACATCTCAAAAAACAAAAAAATGACATTTTTGAAAGTCAGCAACGATTTAAAGACATAGCAGATATTAGTGCTGATTGGATTTGGGAAGTAGATGTTAAAGGTAATTATACATATTGTTCTAGTAAAATTACCGAAATTTTAGGATACCAGATTGAAGAGGTATTAGGAAAAAGCGCTTTTGATTACATTTCCTCTAAAGATATTGCTCGTTGTAATCAAGATTTTACAGAAGTTGCTTCACAAAAGAAAAAATTAGTTAAACTAATTCATACTTGTTTGACAAAGGATGGAGTAGAGGTTGTTATTGAATCTAATGGAACTCCGATCTTTGATGTTCAAGGTGATTTGGTTGGATATCGTGGCTATGATAAAGATATTTCGGAATTGATTTTTTATGAAAATAAAATTATTGAAGCAAAAAATTCTGCAGAACTTGCAAATAAAGCAAAAAGTGATTTCCTAGCAAATATGAGCCACGAAATTCGCACACCAATAAATGGAATTTTGGGTATGACAGAATTGTCTTTGTTAACCAGATTATCTGATTCACAAAGAGAATATTTAGAGTCAATACAGTTTTCAGCTTATACCTTGCTCGACGTAATAAACGATATTTTAGATTTCTCCAAAATTGAAGCGGGAAAGTTGGATCTTGAGGAAATTGTGTTTGATCTTCGTGATTTGATTGAAAATACGATTCCAATTATTAGCTCAAAATGCCAAGAAAAGGAACTTGAGCTACTTTGTCACATCGATCCTAATATCCCTCAAACAGTGATAAGTGATCCTTTGAGGATAAAACAGATTTTGATAAACTTACTTAGTAATGCCATAAAATTTACTGAAAAAGGAGAAATATTAGTAGACGTTTCAATTGGTGGAAATTCCGAACAACCTTTAATTGTGCTTATGGTTAAAGATACTGGTATCGGAATATCAAAAGATAAATTATCAAAAATATTTGACAGTTTTATACAAGCGGATGCTAGCACTACTAGAAGATATGGTGGCTCTGGTCTTGGTTTAACCATCTCCAAAAGTTTGGCAAAACTTTTAGGAGGAGATCTATATGTACACAGCGATTTTGGAGTTGGGAGTGATTTTAGGTTAGAAATTCCTCTAAAGATTGATCTAATTTCAGACGAATTCAAGGGGGATATTCCACTAAAACATGTTCTTGTGGTTGATGACAATGAAACAAATCTGAAAATTATTCATGAAATGCTAAATTGGTTTGGAGTTAAAAACACAACGGTAAATACTCCTCAAAAAGCTATTGAATTCATACAACAAAATGTAGATGAAATAGATACGCTGATTATTGATCATCAAATGCCAGATATGGATGGAGTTGAATTAGCTGATTATATTCGAGCAAATATTCGTTTTGAAAAAGCACCATATATAATGATGTTCTCATCCACAAATAGAGAAAACCTACTTAGTAAAGTTCAAAATAGTGGAATTCAGTATTTTATTACTAAGCCAGTCAAAATGCGTGATTTGCAAGGAATTCTTCATAAAATTAGTGGAAAAGAAATTTTGCTAAAGCCTGATATTTTCTCCGAAAAACTACCTGATTTTGTCGTTACTGGTGATGAAACGATCCTCGTTGCAGAAGACAATCCAATTAATATGAAGATCATAAGACAAATTCTTAAAATGGGGGGGTATAATGTAATTGAAGCTGTGGATGGAATGGAGGCAATAGTCAAATTTGAAACCGCAAAACCCGACCTGATTTTTATGGATGTTCACATGCCAATTCTTGATGGTTTTCAAGCGACTACAAAAATAAGAGCAACAATTCAAGGTGCCAATTTGCCAATAATTGCCCTTACTGCTGATGCAATGAAAGGAGATAGAAATAGATGCCTTGAAGTAGGAATGGATGACTATATAGCCAAACCATTTAAACAAAAAGAAATTTTTGCAATGCTATTTAAGTATTTGAAAAAACAATCTGATTAGGACTCAATCTTTTTTTGGTCTGAAATATGCATACACGTGGTTTCGATTTTTAATACATCATTTTATACATCGATCAGTAAAAATTTATTCTTGTAACTTTTATAACGCTAAAAAATATCAATACTTTTATAATTTGAGCTATTTGACTTATCTCCTTTTATCTTATAAAAAAACAGATAAATACACTGGTTTTTAATGTAAAATAAAAATTTATATCAAAAAATAAAAAAAAAGAGAAAATATATTCAAAATAATTGAAGAAAACATCTAAAATAAATTATATTTGCAGATTGAAAGACACTGAAAATATTGATTAAGGTCCGTATACTCAAAAACCTTATTTAGTAGTTTGGTAAATAAAATTCGCTGTTAGGTTATTAAATAATTGAAATATAGATAATTAACAATAAAAAATAAATAATTTAAACTTAGGAATATGAAGAAGATCAAACACCTTTTGCTTTTAGTTGTATGCTTTGGCTTATTCATTCAGGTCAATTCAGCACCTATTGATAGAGCTATCGCAAAAAAAGCTGCAATTGCATATTGCAAGCACAAAACAACGTTTTTTAAACAGAATTTAAATTCATCTTCTGTTATTAATGAGCATACGCTTTTTTTCTCAGGAAAACCAACGATGTTTGTTTTTAATATGGAAGAAGGATTTGTAATTACAACAACTGATGACAGAGCTCCTGCCATTATCGCGTATTCTCCTACAGGAAACTTCGACGTAAACAATATTCCGGCAGTAGTAACCCGTTGGTTAAATCCAATTAAAGAGTTTGTTGCAGATCTTCAAATTAGCAATCCAAAATCAGGTGTTAACGCACAATGGACTGAATTGATGACTAATAACTTTTCTCATCAAACAACAAGTACTGTTAAAGGAGTTGCACCACTACTAACCAGCCATTGGGGCCAAGGTACAGGTTATAATGATTCTTGCCCAATAGTTACTGGAGCTACTGAACCATGTGTAACTGGTTGTGTTGCTACTTCTATGGCTCAAATTATGAATTATCATGAATATCCTCAATTTGGAAATGGAAGCAATTCATATTCACATATCTATTTTGGTACAATTTCCGCATCTTTTGATGGTGTAGAATATTTATGGAGTAATATGACAAATACTGCAAACGCAGGTTCTAGATCAGAAATTTCAAAATTAATGTTTCATGCAGGAGTTTCTGTAAATATGAATTATGGACCAGATGGCTCGGGTACTCAATCTGCTTATGCTGCTTATGCGCTACAAAATAATTTTAGATATCGTCCAGATATTCGTTCAATTAGCCGTCTTGATTATACATTATTAAATTGGCAACGTGTAATTAAAGATAATATTGACGCTCATCAACCTGTATTATATTCTGCAACTGATGATTCTACTACAGCTGCAGGTGGACATGCTTGGGTTTGCGATGGTTATAATGACAACAAGTATTTCCATATGAATTGGGGCTGGGACGGAGCCGCTGATGGATATTACTTTTTAGATACTCTAACAACTAGCAGTGGAAGATTCAATGCATCACAAAGTCTAATTGTAAACATTGCTCCACTTTCTCAAAAATTCTGTTACGAAACTCGCGTTTTTAACGAACCAAACTTTACTTTTAATGATGGAAGTAATATGTCGCAATATAAAAATAATTCAGATTGCAGAATGCTTATCGATTTAGATTCAATGGCAATTAAACTTACATTTACTTATTTTAACACTCAAGCCGATCATGATTTCTTGAAAATATATCATGGAACAACAGATGCTATTGGTGATTCATTAATTGGTTCATATTCTGGAATAACTCCTCCTCCAGTAATAAATACTGTTCAAGGTGGAAAACTATACCTTGTTTTCACTTCCGACACAACAGTGCAAGGCGAAGGATGGACTGGATCAGTTCAAGGTTTATATCAAGGGGTTGAAAATTATACAGTTCAAAATAATGTAACTCTATATCCAAATCCTGCAACTGATAATTTGTGGATTACTATTCCAGAGGTTTCAAATACAAATGCAGCTATTTCGATTCTAGATATTACTGGTCGAGTTGTATATAATGAAAATGCAGTATTTTCAAATGCTGGAAATGCTCTAATCAATATTAGCTCATTAAAGGCGGGGATATATGTTCTGAAAGTTAATTCTGCATCTAAATCAATATTCTCATCCAAATTGATTAAAAAATAATTTTCATTTTGTGAAATTAAAAGGCTGGCTCATTAATGAGCCAGCCTTTTATGTTTATAGCAATTTGTAATTTTTTCAAGGAGTTTTCTAACTTTTGTTTTCTTTTTTGGGACAAAAATATGCATCATTATTTTTTACATAATCTACTCAGTGCTTTTATAGCACTTTTTTTATTTTTATAAGATTGTATAAAAAAGTTATCAACCGATTGTTAGTAATAATGTTCGCAAAATCAGACACATACGTTTAGTTCTTTGAATAAATGAAACTTTTAGGCAGCTCTTTCAGTATAAAAGTTATCAACAAGTGGTAAAAAGTGGTAAAAAGTGGATATTTTTGTACTGTTTTTATCAGATAAGTAAAAAAAGTGGGAGCATGATAAGTTTAATGGGAGAGTATGAATGTAGAATTGATGCAAAGGGCAGAGTAATGATGCCAGTTGCGTTAAAGAAACAGCTTCCATCCGATAAATCGGGGGCTTTTGTCATGAATCGTGGTTTTGAAAAATGTTTGGTAATGTATCCAAAGGACGAATGGAACATTATCAGCGACGAGCTGAATAAGCTAAACTTATACAGCAAGAAGAATCGTGATTTTTTTCGGTACTTTATGCGTGGTGCATCACAACTTGAATTAGATACGAATGGTCGTTTTCTAATTCCTCGTTCGTTGCTTGATTATGCTGGAGTAGAGCAAGATATTGTGCTCTTTGCATATTCAAATCGCATTGAAGTATGGAACAAAAACACATACGAAAATCTTCTAACCAACGAACCTGATGATTTTGCTAATCTGGCAGAAGAAGTAATGGTACATAAAAATATAGGAGACACTTCCACTGAGCACTTATCATAACCCCGTATTATTAACGGAGAGCATTTCCGGATTAAACATAAATCCTAATGGAATTTATGTTGATGTTACCTTTGGGGGTGGAGGACATTCGCGCGAAATAATGAAGCAATTAATTGATGGAAGGCTTGTAGCTTTTGATCAAGATGAAGATGCAAAACAGAATCTTATCGAAGATGATCGTTTTACCTTTATTAATAGTAATTTCAGCCGATTATCCAGTTTCTTAAAATTCTATCAAGCATTTCCTTGTGATGGAATCTTGGCTGATTTAGGTGTTTCATCCCATCAATTTGATGTTCCAGAACGTGGCTTTTCCATTCGTTTTGACGGTCCTTTGGATTTAAGGATGGATACAAGAAAAGGGATGAATGCTGCAGATTATATAGCCATGGCAGAAGAACAAGAAATTGCGAGCGTGTTATTTAAATATGGAGAATTGCCAACTTCTCGAAAGATTGCAAAAATGATTGTAAATGCTCGCAAAAACAGCTCTATTCAAACGGTTTTTGAACTTAAACAAGTATTGTCATCAATTGCTCCTCGAGGGAAAGAAAATAGCTTTTACGCTCGAGTTTTTCAAGCACTTCGTATTGAAATCAATCACGAAATGGATGTTTTATCTGAGTTTTTAATTCAAGCAGTCGATTGCTTAAAACCAGGTGGACGATTAGTAGTGATTTCCTATCATTCATTAGAAGATCGATTGGTGAAAAATATCATAAAAAGTGGAAATATTGAAGGTGTTATTGAAAAAGACTTCTATGGTAACATGCTTACTCCACTTAATGCAATTACTCGGAAACCTTGCCTTCCTTGCGAAAAAGAAATTAGTGAAAACCCCAGAGCCCGTAGTGCTAAGTTACGAATTGCAGAAAAAAAGTAGTTATGGCAAATAGATTTAAAAAAATTGAAGAGGAAGAAGAAGAATATCAAGAAGAAGTTGAAATTCCTGTTGAGAAAGAGAAAGAAGCGGTAAAAGAAAGAACTCCAATTAATCCTAAATATAAGGGAGCTTTTAAAGGATTTAGAGAGATATTGGGAGGAGAAATGCTTTCCAAAAGCTCTGTGATTCAGCAATTTCCTTTTTTACTCATGATGGCCTTGTTTGCTGGTTTATATATTTATAACAACAATGTTGCAGAAAAAAACCTAATTAAAATTGAACGAACTAAAAAAGAACTTATCGAACTTCGTTACGAATACATTTCGAGCAAAGCAGATATGATGGATAGCCTAAAGCAATCTATGGTTCTTAAGAAACTTGAAACAATGGGGATTAAAGAATCTAATAATCCGCCACATAAGATTTATCTAAACACAACAAAATCAGAAAAAAAGTAGGCTATGGGAGCGGTAAGAAAAGATATTTTATTTCGTGCTTATTTGGTTTACGTCCTCGTACTTATTGTGGGTATAGTGATTTTTGTACGCATTTTTTCACTTGTGTATATTAATGGTGACGAATATAGGCAAATGGCGGAAGAAAATACTATAAGAGAAAGACCAATAGAGGCATCTCGAGGAAATATTTATTCCGATGATGGAAGTTTATTGGCAACATCTGTTCCCGTTTTTGATATTTATTGGGATGCTGTTGCGGTAAATAAAGATACTTTTAATCGATATGTTGATGCTTTAGCTATTCAGTTATCCAAACTATTTGTCGATAATTCTTATACTTATTATAAAACCTATTTGGTTCATAATTATAAAAGTAAAAATCGTTATACGCTAATTCGTAGATCTGATTTACGAAACGACCAAAATCAAGTTTCCTACACAATTCTTAAACGAATAAGAGAATTTCCTATATTTAAATTAGGAAAAAATAGAGGCGGATTAATTATCGAGAAAAAGGACGTTCGTAAAATGCCATACAAGTTGTTGGCATCGAGAACTATAGGCTACGAACGAAAAATTAAGACTAAAAGTGGCCGCGACACAGGCTATTACGTCGGTTTAGAAGGCGCATATAGTCAGTATTTACAAGGAATTAATGGAAAAAGAATTGAGCAGCGAATTCGTGGAGGATTTTGGATGCCAATTTCTGAAGAAGATCAAGTAGATCCACAAAATGGTAAAGATATTTATTCTTCAATTAATATTGATTTTCAGAGTGTTGCAACTCATGCATTAATGAAACAATTGGATTCTACTAAAGCAGATCACGGATGTGTGATTTTGATGGAAGTAGAAACAGGTTTTATCAAAGCTATTTCTAACCTAACAAGACGCACTGATGGTAGTTATGGTGAAGATATGAATTATGCTATTTGGGAAAGTGCTGAACCTGGTTCTACTTTTAAATTGGCCTCATTGCTTGCAGTTCTTGAGGATGGTAAATTTGACACGAACACAATTGTGCCGACGGGAAAAGCAAAATATGGCGATCGTGAAATGGTAGATTCTCATGAACAAGGATATGGGAATGTGTCGTTTAAAAAAGCATTTGAAGTTTCGTCTAATGCTGGAATTTCAAACCTGGTTGTTCGAGCTTTTGCAGGTAGAGAGCAAGTGTATGTTGATTTGCTAAAGAAAATGGGTATTGGTCAATATTTAAATCTTGAAATTCAAGGAGAGGGAATACCGTTTATAAAAGATCCGAAATCTCGTAAAGACCAAAAAAATAAAAATCCTTGGAATACAACCACGCTTCCTTATATGTCGATTGGGTATGAAATTCAAGTTACACCACTTCATATTCTGTTGATGTATAATACAGTAGCTAATAATGGCAAATTGATGAAACCTCAGTTTGTAAAAGAAGTAAAAAATACTGGTGAAGTAATCAAGAAAAATGATCCAATAGTGCTTATTGAGCGTATTTGTTCTCAAAAAACAATCGATAAAGCAAAATGCTGCCTCGAAGGTGTTGTTAAAAATGGAACTGCTAAAAAGTTGTTTAACACCATGTATAGTATTGCCGGAAAAACAGGTACGGCTCAAATAGCGAGTGGTGGAAGCTACGGAAACGATAAAAATAAAGTTAGAAATGTTGATTATAAAGCATCATTTGTGGGCTATTTCCCTGCAAATAAGCCAAAATATTCTTGCATTGTTGTAATAAATAAACCAAAGCAAAAAGGTTTTTACGGTGGAGAAATTGCCGCTCCTGTATTTAAAGAAATTGCAGATAAAGTGTATTCTAGTCAAATTGATATCAAACAAGATGTTCCTGATTCAATTCGTAATAAAAATTTACCGCTCGTAAAGTTTGGAAAACAATCAGAGTTAAAAGTGATATATCAAACTGTAAATTTTAATACGCTTTCTGCGGATTCTTATTCGGAGTGGGTGTCAGCAGAAGAAACTGTTGGTAATGCTATCCGGATGAAGTCGGTTGCTGTAGATAAACAGAAAGTTCCAAATGTTATCGGAATGGGCGCTCGAGATGCGGTTTATCTTCTCGAATCTATTGGTTGCATTGTAACTGTAAATGGAAAAGGAATGGTCCTAAATCAATCGATAAAAGCCAATACACCTGCAAAAAAAGGAACCGTAATTTTATTGAGTCTTGGAATGCCTGATGTGATGAAAGTTGCAGAAATGGCCAGAAGTATGGATTCAATTAATGTAGTTCAAGCGGTTAAAGATTCCATCAATAAAATGGTCGGTAGACAGCAAGCGAACGAAGTTGTAATTACTGATACTGTTGTAAAGGATAAGAAAAAGGTAACAAATAAAGATAAGAAAAAAGGTGTGGACAATAAAACATCTTCCACAACCAAACCAAAAAACACGGATAAGAAAAAGACTAAAGTTGCCAAACTAAAAGACAAAAAAGCAACTAAGGGTTCGAAGAAAGAACAAAAAGTGAAAAAAAGTGAAAAGAGTAATTAATCTTATTAAAAACTGCAAACCACTTCAGGTTGTTGGTAATCCTGATGTTGACATACTGTCGATAGCTTTTGATTCCAGAAAGGTTGTTGATGGGGCGATGTATGTGGCTCAACGTGGAGTAAATGCCGACGGTCACCAATTTATTGCTTCTGCTATTTCTAAAGGAGCCGTAGCTGTAGTTTGTGAATGTTTGCCAGATGTTTTAAACGTTGAGGTTGTTTATATTTTGGTTGAAGATTCTTCGAATGCATTGGGTGTCATTTCTTCATGCTTTTATGATGAACCGTCTTCAAAATTAAAATTAGTTGGAATTACAGGTACAAATGGAAAAACCACGACTGTAACTTTGCTTCATAAGCTTTTCACAAACTTAGGTTATAAATGTGGAATGCTCTCTACAGTTCATAATAAAATTGCAGAGGAAATAATTCCTTCCTCTCACACAACTCCTGATGCGGTGCAATTAAATGAGTTGCTTCACGATATGGTTATGGAAGGATGCGAATTTGTATTTATGGAAGTTAGCTCTCATGCTATAGTTCAACAGAGAATTGCTGGGTTGGTTTTTGCTGGAGCAATTTTTAGTAATCTTACCCACGATCACCTTGATTATCATAAAACATTTGATGGGTATCTAAAAGCTAAAAAGCAATTTTTTGACGAACTTCCTGCTACTGCTTTTGCGCTCACCAATGCCGATGATCGAAATGGAAGTGTAATGCTCCAAAATACAAAGGCTAAAAAAAATGATTACAGCATTCGCTCAATGGCCGATTTTCGTAGTAAAATTATTGAAAACACCCTTGAAGGTCTTTGCTTGCAATTTGATTTAATTCCTGTTTGGTTTAAATTGGTTGGAGAATTTAATGCCCACAATATTATGGCCGTATATGGAACTGCTTGTTTGCTAGGGATACCAAGTAATGATGTACTACAAACGTTAAGTGGTCTTAGTTCTGCAGAAGGTCGTTTTGAATATGTTAGAAACACACACGGAATTGTTGCTGTAGTGGATTATGCGCATACTCCTGATGCCTTAGAAAATGTATTGAAAACCATTAAAGATGTATGCACCGGGAATGAAAAAATTATTACAGTAATTGGTTGTGGTGGTGATAGAGATGCACTAAAGCGACCAAAAATGGCTCAAATTGCTGCAGATAATAGTAATCAGGTGGTTTTAACTTCCGATAATCCTCGAACAGAGGATCCAAAAAAGATATTAGAGCAAATGCAAGCTGGATTAACCCTTTTGCAAATGAAAAACGTGCTAACTATAGAGAGCCGAAAGGATGCCATTAAAACAGCATGCATTTTGGCGCAATCCGGAGATGTTATTTTGGTAGCAGGCAAAGGTCACGAAAAATATCAAGAAATAAATGGTGTAAAAAATCATTTTGACGATAAAGAAGAATTGATTTATTTTTTAAATATATAAGTTATGTTGTATTATTTATTTGATTGGTTAGATAAAGTATTTGATTTTCCTGGAGCAAGATTGTTTCAATATATTTCTTTTAGAGCTGCAGCTGCAATTATTATTTCCTTAATCATATCGCTGATAATTGGAAAAAAAATTATTCAATATCTTCAATTTAAGCAAGTTGGTGAAATTGTTCGCAATTTAGGACTCGAAGGTCAGGAAAAAAAACAAGGAACTCCCACAATGGGCGGTGTTATCATAATATCTGCTATTGTAATTCCTGTGTTATTGTTCGCAAAACTCAATAATATTTATATCATTATAATGTTACTTACCACCATTTGGCTCGGTGTTATTGGCTTTATCGACGACTACATTAAGGTGTTTAAAAAGGATAAAAAAGGATTGTCGGGAAAATTTAAAATTATTGGTCAAGTTGGATTAGGTTTGGTCGTTGGGCTTATTCTCTTTTTTCACCCTCAAGTAGTTATCAAAGAAAAAGCGGTAAATCAACATTATGTACAAACAGAAAATATGTTTCAAGTCGAAAGTTATAAATCTTCACCAGCGATTTACTCTTCCGAGTCTGTAAAATCGACAAAAACAACGATTCCATTTTTAAAAAACAATGAATTAGACTACGCTGATGGACTTAAATGGCTTGGAGAAGGATATCGCAAATGGGCATTTTTGTTGTTTATTCCAATTTTGATTTTTATCATAACTGCAGTTTCTAATGGGGCAAATTTAACAGATGGACTTGATGGATTAGCCACGGGAACATCGGCAATTATTGGAATTACTCTTGGGATATTAGCGTATGTGTCTGGTAATACCGTGTTTGCAAATTATTTAAACATTATGTATATTCCAAATACGGGTGAGCTGGTAATTTTTATAGGTGCATTTGTGGGGGCTTGTATGGGGTTTCTCTGGTACAACACCTTTCCGGCTCAAATATTTATGGGCGATACTGGGAGCTTAACTTTAGGAGGAATAATAGCCGTATTTGCAATCATTATCAGAAAAGAGTTACTCATTCCCATTCTTTGCGGAATCTTTTTCGTACAAAGTTTATCTGTAATTCTTCAAGTTTCATATTTTAAATATACCAAAAGAAAGTTTGGAGAAGGAAGACGAATTTTTTTAATGTCGCCACTACATCATCACTATCAAAAAAAGGGATATCACGAAGCAAAAATTGTTCAACGATTTATTATTGTGGGAATAGTTCTCGCTGTACTAACTGTAATTACCTTAAAAATCAGATAACTACCTAATATTAATTACATCTCAATTACAAAACTATGAGTATCGAAAGCATTGCATTACAAGGAACAAGAAGTCAAAAAACATTGGCAGCATCCTTACATTCACGGTTGTTGGATGTTAGAAAAGATCGAATTCGTGAAAGTCTATTCGATTTTAACAATGAAGCTCATCGTTTAGAATTTGTAACTACAGTAAGAGGTATCGATTTTATTAACGATTCAAAAGCGACAAAAGTAAATGCTACATGGTTTGGTTTGGAGTCTATGAATCGTCCTGTAATATGGATTGTTGGAGGTGTCGAGACTAATACCGATTTTAGCCAACTTCGCGATATTGTGAAAGAAAAAGTGAAAACAATCATCTGTCTAGGTAAAGATAAACACACGATTGTTGAAGCATTTTCTGATATTATTGATGATATTTCAGAATCAGAATCTATGGATGAGGTAGTGTTGAGAGCATATTATCGGGCAAACAAAGGCGATATTGTTTTGCTCTCTCCAGCATGTGCTAGCTTTGATATGTACGAAAACTATGAAGCTAGGGGTGAGGCATTTAAAAGAGCTGTGGCTGAATTATAATTGGAATAATAAATCAAATAATTATGAGCAAAATTTTGAGTAAAATTAAGGGAGACAAAGTAATATGGATTATCGTATTATTTCTGTCGGTTGCCTCAATATTGCTAGTTTATAGTGCTACAGGCGCTCTTGCTTATAAAAAGCAAGGTGGAAATACCGAGTATTATTTGTTGCGCCACTTTGTAATTCTTATTGCTGGTCTGGGGTTAATGTTTGTAACTCATCTTTTAAAATATACAATGTATGCTCGTTTATCGAGATTGTTAATAGTAATATCAATTCCATTACTTTTTTATACGCTGTTTTCTGGCTCTCAATTAAACGATGCGAGTAGATGGATTGTAATTCCATTGTTAAACATTACGTTTCAAACTTCTGACTTAGCAAAACTTGCTTTAGTGATTTTTTTAGCTCGAATATTAGCTGTCAAACAAGATGAAATTAAAGATTTTAGAAAAGGATTTGTCCCTGTTGTATTAGTTATTGCACTTGTTGTAATGCTGATTTTGCCTGCAAATTTATCTACAGCAATGCTCCTTACTCTAACTTGCTTAATTATGATGTTTATTGGCCGAGTAAGCATGAAGCACATTTTAATGTTGTCTGGAGTTGCTGTTGTGGTTTTTGCAATATTCTTGGTCATCTTAATGAACTCTTCAGATCAGGGGCGTTTGGGAACCTGGAAAAAGAGAATTGAAAATTTTAAAGATCCAGATTCGGATGCAAATTATCAAGCAAATCAAGCAAAAATAGCGATTGCTTCTGGTTATCCAGTGGGTAAAGGTCCAGGAAATAGCAACCAACGTAACTTTTTGCCTCATCCGTATAGCGATTTTATTTATGCAATTATCATCGAAGAATATGGTTTAATTGGTGGCTTTTTAGTGCTGATTGCTTATCTGATATTGCTGTATCGAGCAATGAGAATTGCAACAAATAGTCCCGGAACCTTTGGCGCCTTTCTGGCTTTAGGGTTGAGTTTAATGTTGGTGTTTCAAGCACTCATCAATATGTCGGTAGCAGTGAACTTATTACCTGTTACCGGTCAGCCATTGCCTTTGGTGAGTATGGGAGGGACTTCAATTTGGTTTACTTGTATTTCGTTTGGGATTATATTAAGTGTTAGTAAAGAGGTGGATAAAGAGGACCCATCAATGCTAGAGTATCCAAAGGATTCTAATGCAAACAAAAATATTGAAAATGAAAAAAGTTAAAGCAATAATTAGTGGAGGTGGAACTGGGGGACATATTTTTCCAGCATTGGCGATTGCTAATGCCTTAAAACTTCGCTTTCCTGATATAGACATCCTTTTTGTGGGAGCACAAAAAAGAATGGAGATGAAGCGCGTTCCAGAGGCTGGGTTTAATATTGTTGGTATTAAAATTTCTGGTTTGCAACGAAAATTTACGCTTAAGAATATTCTAAAAAATCTAACTTTTCCATATAAAGTATTAAAAAGTTTGATGGACGCAAAACGTATTTTGAAGAATTTTAATCCTGATGTTGTCGTTGGGGTGGGTGGATATGCCAGTGGACCTACTCTTAAAATGGCTGCATCCCTTAATATTCCTACATTAATTCAGGAACAAAACTCATTTCCTGGAATCACAAATAAACTGCTTTCACATAAAGTAAAGACAATTTGTGTTGCTTATCAAGGGATGGAAAAGTTTTTCCCGAAAGATAAAATTGTCTATACAGGAAATCCTGTACGTAGCGATATTCTTCAAATGCCATCAAAATCATTAGTTGCATATAACTATTTTAATATAGATCCTAGCAAAAAAACGATTGCAGTTATTGGTGGCAGTTTAGGTTCATTAACGATAAATAGAAGTATGCTTGGTTCATTACAATTTTTTAAAGAGGCTGATGTGCAAGTAATTTGGCAAACGGGAGATCACTTCTATAATCGTATTTTTGATAAATCTATTGAGCTTAAAGAGGTTGGTATAAAAGTAATGCCGTTTGTTAAAAGAATGGATTATCTTTATAGTGTGGCCGACTTAGTAATTTCAAGAGCTGGAGCACTTTCAATTTCTGAAATATGTGGATTGAGTAAACCATCAATATTAATTCCTTCTCCGAATGTGTCTGAAGATCACCAAACTAAAAATGCAAAAGTTTTATCTGATGCAAATGCTGCAATTTTGATTACTGATAAGGATGCTCCTGCAATTTTGGGTAAAGAAGCTCTCATATTAATTAAAGATGAAAACCGATTGAATACTCTTGGTAAAAATGCTGGGAAATTATCAAAACTAAACTCAGATGAGCTAATTGTTGATGAAATTGTTAAATTGATTAAATTCTAATGGAAAATTTAAATTACTTAAAATCTGTCTATTTTATGGGTATTGGTGGCATTGGGATGAGTGCTATTGCTCGCTATTTTAATCACAATAACGTGAAAGTAGCTGGGTATGATAAAACGATTTCTCCACTTACTCAAGAATTAGAAAGTGAAGGAATAAATATCCATTATGAAGATGATTTGAGTAAAATGCCTGATTTAGTTGATTTATGTGTGATTACTCCAGCAGTCCCTAAATATTTAAATGAACTGAATGAGATTTTACTTCGGGGGATTCCTGTTATGAAACGTTCAGAAGTATTGGGTTTGATTACAGATAACAGAAACACCATCGCAATTGCTGGTACGCACGGTAAAACATCTACAACAGCATTGACTGCACATTTGCTCAAAACGGCAAACCTGCCTGTAAATGCATTTATTGGTGGTATTTCTGCTAATTATAACACAAATTTATTGTTGGCAGATAATTCTGATTTATTTGTTGTAGAAGCCGATGAATTTGATCGTTCATTTCTTACTCTTCATCCAAAATATGCAGTAATTACTTCGGTAGATGCTGATCATCTTGATATTTATGGCGATAAAGATGAACTAAAACACTCATTCGTGGATTTTTCAAATCAAGTGTCTCAATTTCTTTTGGTTAATGAATCAATTAAAGACACTTTTAATCTCCAAAAATCAGTTTTTACTTATGCAATAAATTCATCAACAGCAGATTTTAACGCTTCGAATTTTACGTTAACAGACAATGTTTATTCTTTTGATTTAACAACTCCCCAAGGTCCAATTTTAAATATTGAATTTGGAATTGGAGGTGAACATAATATTGAGAACGCCGTTGCTGCTTCTGCATTAGCATTACAACAAGGCATATCAATAGAAAATTTACGATTGGGATTAAAAACATTTTGCGGTGTACATCGTAGATTTGAACCCATAATAATTAGTGATAAATTAATTTATATTGATGATTATGCTCATCATCCTGCAGAAATTACTGCCTGTTTAACCTCTATTCGCAAAATGTATCCTAATAGAAAGATTACGGCTGTTTTTCAACCCCATTTATTCTCTCGCACCCGTGATTTTGCTGATGATTTTGCCGATAGTTTAGCACTTGCCGATAATCTTATTTTACTTGATATTTATCCAGCTCGTGAAGAACCAATCGACGGAATTACTGGCGCTTGGCTATTATCAAAGGTAAAAATGGAGAAGAAGTGGCAAGTCGAAAAATCTGAATTAAATTCTACACTAATTAGTTTAAATCCAGAGCTAATTGTTACAATGGGTGCTGGTGATATCGATCGATTAGTTGAGGGAGTTAAAAATGCGTGTATTCAGAACTTTAATATTAAAAACGATGAGTAAAAAATGGGTGATTCGCTTGTTAATATCTGGAGTGACTACTTTTGTGGTATTGGCTGCAATTATTGGCCATGGGTATAGAAAATGTACTGCATTAAATATTATTGTTGATTATGATAGTGCATCTGTTTTTGTTACACCAGAAGAGGTTAAAGCTCATTTGGTGAAGATGTTTGGTGATCCAGTTGGACAGAGATTAAAAGAAATTAATGTCCAATCTATTGAAAGTATGTTGCAAACGAATCCATTTATTTGCGAAGCTCAAGCAAATTTAAGTTTGTCTGGAGAGCTGAATGTGGAGATTAAACAAAAGAAACCAATTCTAAGAGTCTTTAATGCCAAAGGGCAACAGTATTATCTTACCGATAAGGGTCAAATGATGCCAATTTCTGAACATGGCACTCAACGAACCCCGATTGCAACGGGTGATATCTTCGATTATTACTCCAGTATGCGCAATCTGGAAAGTGAAAATAGTTCAATTGAAGATTCATTATTAAATAGGTCGGTATTGTTTAGATTATGGTTTTTAGAAAAAAAAATAAAAAGTGACCCATTTATGGACGCTCAAGTTGATCAGATTTTTGTTACCAATAAAGGAGAATTTGAATTAGTTTCTAGAGTGGGAGGGCAGCTAATCGTGGTTGGAAATATTGATAATCTTGAAAAAAAAATTACAAAGCTAAAAGCCTTATATACGGAGTCGTTTAGTCAGACTGGATGGAGTAAATACGCCATCATTAATTTAAAGTTTAAAAATCAAGTTGTTTGTACAAAAAAATAGAAAGGAAATTAACAAATGGAAAATTCAGAACTTATTGTTGGATTAGACATTGGAACTACAAAAATTGCTGTAATCGTTGGTCGTAAAGACAAAAATGGCAATATTGAAATTTTAGGATCAGGAAAAGCCGAGTCTACAGGTGTGATGAGAGGTCAAGTTGCAAATATTGAAAAAACAGTCACCTCAATTCGAACTGCCGTTGAAATGGCTGAACGCGAAAGTGGAGTTGAGATTGGTTCTGTGGTGGTTGGAATTGCGGGTCAACATATAAAAAGTATTCAACATCGTGGAAACGTACTTCGTGATAACACTGTGGACGAAATTTCAAAAAAAGATATTATCAAACTTACCGATAATATGAAAAAATTGGTAATGAAACCTGGGGAGCAAATTATTGATGTTATTCCTCAAGAGTTTATCATTGACAGAGAAACAGGAATTCGTGAACCTATCGGTATGGCTGGCGTTGAGCTTGGCGCTAATTTTCATATTATCACAGGAAATGAAAGTGCCATTAAAAATATCTATCGTTGCGTTGTAAAAGCTGGTCTTGAACTAGAAGCTCTTGTGCTTGAGCCTTTAGCTTCATCAGAATCGGTTTTGAGTGATGAAGAAAAAGAAGCCGGTGTGGTTTTAGTTGATATAGGTGGTGGTACTTCTGATATTGCAATTTTTCAGGACAACATCATTCGACACACTGCAGTTATTCCTCTTGGTGGAAATACAATTACCGAAGATGTAAAAGAAGGATGCACCATAATAAAAGTTCAAGCCGAAGCATTAAAGGTGAAATATGGGTCTTGTTTGGCAGAACAAAATAGAGATGATGAAATTGTTTCAATTCCTGGATTAAAAGGGCGTCCTCCAAAAGAAATCTCCCTTCGTAATTTAGCTCATATCATTCAAGCAAGAGTGGAAGAAATTGTAGAGCAAATAGATTATGAAATTCAAAATAGTGGATATAAGAAAAAACTGATCGCTGGTATTGTTCTTACCGGTGGTGGGTCGCAGTTGAAGCATTTAAAAGAATTAGTTGAGTTTACAACAGGAATGGAAGCCAGAATAGGTGCTCCTAGTGAAAAAATTTCACCAGAAACAAACAAAGACTTACTTAATCCAAGTTATGCAACTAGTATAGGTTTGGTTATTGAGGGGTTTAATCGTCATATACCTAAAGCTGTAGAGCCAGAAAATGAATTTGTAAATTCTACATCAACAGAAGCCAAAGTTAAAAAAGAAAAACCAAAAAAACCACCTAGAGATATTTCGAACACAAAGCTTTCGGATATGCTCAAAGGCTTTTTTGGTGGCGAGGAAGTAAAGTAAATTTTTGTTTGATTTTAACACAATTTTGTTGATAAACTTTTGACAAGTTAACATTGCAATTGATGGAAAATGTATAATTTTAAAAATTCAATTCAAAAAACTGAATTTTACTAAAGAATAGAGATTTTAACTAACGATAATTAAGAGATTATGACTAACGATATATTAAAATTCGAATTACCAAAAGATCAATCTTCAATCATTAAAGTTTTTGGAGTTGGTGGTGGTGGTTGCAATGCAGTTAAACACATGTACGAACTTGGAATTCGTGGTGTAGATTTTATTGTTTGCAACACCGATGCACAATCGTTAGAAATAAACCCTGTACCTAATAAAATTCAAATTGGAAAAAAGGGACTAGGAGCTGGTTCAATTCCTACTGTTGGTAAAGAAGCTGCTATAGAAGATTTAGAAAAACTAAGAGCTGCTTTAGAAAATAATACCGAAATGGTATTTATTACTGCAGGAATGGGCGGTGGAACTGGAACTGGAGCTGCTCCAGTGTTAGCAGAACTAGCTCGCGAAATGGGAATCCTTACCGTTGGGATTGTTACTCTTCCATTTGGCTTCGAAGGTCGTAAAAGAAGAAGTTATGCCGAAGAAGGTATTAATGAACTTAAGGATCACGTTGACGCACTTCTTATTATTTGTAATGATAAATTGAGAGAGCTCTATGGCAATCTTAAGATGACTGAAGCATTTGATAAAGCTGATAACATTTTAACTACAGCCGCAAAAAGTATTGCTGAAATTATCACGTGTATTGGTGGTATTAATGTCGACCTTGAAGATGTTAAAACTGTAATGCGCTCCAGTGGAGTTGCTATTATGGGTAGTGGAAAATCCGAAGGCGAAGGCAGAGCTCGCAGAGCAGTTGAAGAAGCATTAACTTCTCCGCTGTTAAATGATAGCAATATTCGTGGTGCAAAAGATATTCTCCTTTATTTGGCATATGGTAATGAAGAACTTACGATGGATGAAGTTACAGAAATTACAGAATATGTAGTGGACGAAGCTGGTCAAGATGTAAATGTGATTTGGGGCTATGGCGTAGATCCTTCATTAGAAAGCGGGATTAGTGTTACCCTAATTGCTACTGGTTTCCAGGCTTCCAATAACCCAAACTATTCATCAACTTCGGCTTCAAAGACTACAATCCGATCTCTTGAAATGCCTAAACCAGAAGCTCAAAATGTTGTGAAACAAGTCTCAAATTTAACTGATTTTAAAGTAGATCAAAAAATTTCTGAGATTGAAACTACCAACAATCAAGAACAACCACTGGCACTTAAACCAGAACATATTGTTCATTTCTTATCTGACGATGATGCTCCTTCAAATTCAAATTCTCAAGAAAATAATTTAGCACCAACGTTAAAAGTAGTTGCCAATCAAAACTCTCAAAATGATGCTTTTCGCGATGATGCTCAAATCGTATCTCCTCAATATAATCCAATTCATGAAACAGAACTTGACTCAGAGGAATTTGATGAAAAAGATGCTGAACGCAGATCGAAACTTCGCTCATTTAACTTAAACAATACGATTAAAACTGAACAAGGACTTATTGATATTGAAAAAATTCCTGCTTATCAACGAAAAGGAATTGCTATTAATGACAATTATGTATCATCTGATGTTCAATCTTCTTCATTATTGATTGCTACAAACGATCAAAATCAAGTTGAAATCAAACGGAAAAATCCATATTTATTCGATAATGTTGATTAATAAATCTATACTCACATAATAATGAAACTTACTTCACTCATAAACAACGATATTAAATTAGCCATGTTGGCTAAAGATAAAGAAAAACTCGAAGCCCTTCGTGCAGTTAAAACTGCATTTACGCTTGCAATGGCCGCAAAAAGTGCGACTAGTGAATTGACTGATGATGAGGAAATAAGTATCATTAAAAAGTTGGTAAAACAACGTTTGGATGCAGCAGAAATCTATATTCAACAAAATCGATTGGATTTAGCCGAACCTGAACAAAACCAAGTAGGGGTACTTAAATTATACTTGCCTCAAGAAATGCCTGTTGAAGAACTTACCGCATTAATTAAAGAAATTATTGCTCAATGTGGAGCTACTTCTGCAAAAGAAATGGGAAAAGTAATGGGTATGGCCTCTAAACAATTACAAGGAAAAGCCGATAATAAAGCTATTTCCGAAATTATAAAGAATTTGCTTTCTGATTGAAAAATCAAACGCATGATTTCAAACTCCGAACGATGTGAATCGATTCGGAGTTTTTTTATGGTAGTTTCTGTATATACTCCAACATCACCTTCAACACCTCTTCGTTCAATGTCTCCTCAATACGAGCATACTCCGATGGAGAACCCGTGGTTGAGGTTTGAAAAAGATGGTTAAGCTTTGGGAACGTCTTTACGGTGAGTTTCCCTTTTTTGTTCTTGGCAACTGCTTTTTGAATGGCAGGAATATTTAAAATAGCAGGAACTTGAAGGTCTAAATCCCCATTCAACGCTAAAATTGGACAATTAACTTTGCATAAATACTCCGCAGGATTTAAGCGCATAAACTCTTTCATCCAAGGCGTTAAAATTTGCATAATGAGTTTTTCTGCACTCATTGGAGTTAAGTTATATTTCTTTGCGGTTTCAACTCCAATTTGTTGGATGATATTGTTTGTGACAACTCTAATCTTTTCTGCGGCTTTCTTATTATCTTTAGTTGTCAGGGCAATGTCAAATGCCTGTCTATTCAAATCTACTAACGGAGTGACTATCGAATCCGGAATTCCGGATGCCTTTAAGATTAATCGGTATTGTTCTAACATTAAAATTTTACCATCGACACCAGTGCCTGCTAACAGGATGATAAATGCCACTTTTTTCTCTCGAGAAGCAACAATAGGCGCTATAACACCTCCTTCACTATGACCAACGAGTCCAATTTTATTGGCATAAATTCGCTTGTCAGTGCTTAAGAAATTAAAAGCTGATTCGGCGTCATTGGCAAAATCGAGGGTAGTTCCTTCGCTGAATTTTCCCGTTGATTTTCCAACACCACGGTCGTCGTAGCGAAGTACGGCAATTCCATTTCGGGTTAAATAATCGGAAATAACTAAAAAAGGTTTGTGCCCAAGAAGCTCTTCGTCTCTGTTTTGTGGACCCGAACCAGAGATTAGCACAACTGCCGGAAATGGTCCATCTCCGATAGGTATAGTTAGGGTACCCCCAAATTTAATATTTTGTTTCGAATTCGAAAATTCCACATCTTCTGAAATGTATGGATAAGGTGCAATTGGCGTTTGTGGACGATTTATGCGTTGTGGATGATCCGTTTTTTGAAGTTCTAAAGGATAAGATTTTCCTTGTTTAAAAAGTCCTTTTATCGATTGGCTCTTTTCATCGTAAACTCCTTTGAAGCTAAAAGTAGGCTGACTGACTTTAAAATAAAAAGTATCGTTTACCAACGTTGTTTTCGAGGCAATAAAACTCGCCATTCCGGTCCAAGGTAAACTAACGGTAGATTTCAACGAAGTGTCGGCAACAACTTCAATAACAATGCATTGAGAATCGCCTTCGGCAACCAGAATGCCTTCCCAAGCGCCATTGAGTTTTGCAAAATTGGGTTCAGATTGGCCTTTGCCAATAAATGGCATCACGATAAAAATTGCCAAAATTGCCAAAAAAAATGATTTTTTCATTTGTGTGTGTTTTAATATCACAAATATAGGAATAAAAAGCGCTTGTGTAAATGCCGTATGAAATTGTTGACAAATATATCATATTTGCCTAATGGGACAATAAACATTTTGTTTTGTTTATCTCAATAAAGTTACTGATCCATGAAAATCATACACTTTTTTATCGAATCCTGTTGAGTGATAAATATAATAATAAATACCATCAGAAAGCTCTTCGTTGTTTCCGTTTTTTCCATTCCAAGGCTCAGATACAGTTTCTGATGAAAAAACCACTCTTCCCCATCGGTTGTAAATTTTCATTGTTTCGCGATCTAATCCTGAAGAAACAGCAAAAAAATTATCGTTAAATCCATCATTATTTGGAGTGAAAATATTAGGTATTGTTACATTAGAAGGTGGTACTATTACTACCGTTAACCATGTGGTATCAGCGCAAAAATTAGGAGCACCACTCGTTACAATAAGGGTAATGGTATAAGTTCCGGCATTTACGTATTGATGAATTGGGTTTGCATTAAACGCACTACTACCATCTCCAAATCCCCAATCAAATGTTGTTGCGCCATTCCCTATGTAAGTAAATTGAATATCCGCAGGTGCAACACCTTCTGGTGGATTTGCATTTGCAATTGCAGAAATTTCGTTCGTGAAATTTATTATTTCAGTGGCAGTTGCTGTACAATTATTTGAATCTGTAACGATAACGGAGTAACTACCAACGCAGAGATTATTGGCTTGATATGTAGTTGATGTGCTTCCTTGCCATGCGTAACTGTAAGGTGGTGTAGACCCAGATGCTGTTACATTTATGGAACCATTGCAATAGCCGCTACACGTTTCGTCTGAGGCATTTGTGATTAATGTTAATGGCGAAGGGTCTATTATCGTGATCGTAGATGAAGATGTGCATCCGATTGCATCAGTAACGGTAACAATATATTGACCTGCTGCTAAACTTGTCGCGTTTTGAGTTGGATTCCCATTACTCCATAGATAATGGTAGGGAGATACACCCACTAAGCCATTCGCAGTGGCCTCACCAGTAGATGATAACGCACATAATGGAGGATGGACAACAGAAGCATTCGATTGTATTTGAAAAACATAAAAAGTATGCTCTGTAAGTGGTGAAGGACATCCATTTTGCACAACAGTAAGTCCAACTGTATGGCTTCCAATAGTAGTAGTTGATGCTATTTGCGGACCAACACCTATTCCAGAATTAAGCGTACCACCAGTAATTGTCCAATTAAATGTAGCTGTATCAGCAACATCTCCAGTATAGGTTGCTGTTGCAGAATTATTTAAACAAAACGTATCTGGTGTAAGTGAAAAAGAAGATGAAGGAACCCAATTTGGAACAACAACACTTGCAGTTGATGTAAGACCAGCATTATCGGTTACAGTTACAATATAAGTGCCTCCACATAAACCAGTATCTAAAGAATTTATTGGACTACTACCCCCGTTCCAAAGGTATTGATATGGCGCTGTACCTCCTTGTGCAACTACTTGCGCTGTGCCATTACATGTAACTACTGCTGGTAAAACACAAGGGCCATTACACGTTCCTAATGTTGGAGTTGCTGGAGTTGAAATCTGCCATCCTCCTCCATCAGGGTAACGACGGAAAGTAAAACCAGCGGTTGGACCAGTTGTTGAAATATAAGTTTTCATTGTTGCTGGTATTGCATCATATGTTGGTAATGTTCCCGCAAATGAGCTAGATGGTGGAATACATGCATTACAATTTGAACATGAGTTTGTTGTTGAAGCCCAGGAAATACCATCTTGAGGATTCCCATTTCGGTCGTAAAAAGCAAACCAACCACCAGCATTTGGAAACCACAATCGAAATCCACCATTAATGCATGAATTTGTGTTATTTACAATAATTTCAATCGTATTTCCCCCGTTTTGAATAAGTAAGTTTGAGGGAACTGGTGTTGCATTTACACCACGAATAACGCAGAATCCTCTACTTGGAACAATCGTATTTGCAGGGATTACAAAACCACCTCCATAATTTGTTCCGTTGTCGGGGGCATTGTTGCCTAACAAAAATCCAGAAATATCTTTGGGAAAACAGTAATCAGGATTATACAATTCTATCCATTCGCCTGCATTTGTATTTGCAGAAAATCCAGGTCCATCACCATATATGGATCCGTCAAATTGCGATGGACAAAGCATTACTTCGTTAATTAATATCGATGGGCCTACATAATTACAACCTACTCCGTCGCAAATTGTATTTTGAGTTACGCTTGTTGTTAATGTTGGTTGTGCAAATATCGATATTTGAAAAATACTTAATAATAGAATAATTATCTTGATTTTTTTCATTGAACAAGAGATTTATTTATATTTATATAATTGTTAGACGAAAAAAAATGATTTTTAGTTGTAAATCTACAAACTTTATTTAATAAAGTCATTTTTTTCTATTTATATTATAAAAAAAAGAGTTTGACACGGCCAAACTCTTTTTTTTTATAACGCTTTTAACAATTATCTAAAAGAAATATCTCTCCATTTTTTTGAATAAAAGTCGTAGATAATGGTAATAGTATGGTTAGAACTTAATGTAATATCTGCACCAGTGCTAAACAAAAATCTATTTGTAATTCCACCATTTACATTATCATTTTTAAAGACAATGTCATTTGCTCCAATATTAGTAATGATAAGCATTTTACCATCAAATTCTTCCAAAATTCCTGAAACTTCATGAGATGCATCGCTCGATAATCGGACAAAAGAATTTGGACCAATATTAAGGTTATATACGTCAGAAGTTATAGAAATTTGTGGATTTGCAGGGTCAACTCTTAAAGCGATATTGCCATTAATATCTAATTTCGTTTTTGGATCAGAGTTTCCTAATCCAACGTTTAAATAATCATCTTCATATATTCCAGAACAATCAGCAGTGGTTCCAATAGTTTTTAAAACATAATTATTTTGACTACAAGCAACAGATCCAGGATCTCCTTGAACGCCAATAGGGCCTTGAATTCCTTGAGGACCAGCAGGACCAGCAGGACCCTGAGGGCCATCGCCACCCTGAGCACCTGGTAAACCGTTTGACCCGTTGGCGCCAGGTGTGCCAGGGCTTCCAATAGGGCCAACTAAATCTGAATATACATAAGGACTTCCATTAACACTAATCCCAAGTTGAGTTCCATTCCAATCAATATCCATAGTTGCATCGTTGCCAATGGGTCCCATGTCTCCAATAGGACCAGCAGGACCAACAGGACCAGCAGGACCAGCAGGACCGATAGGACCAATTGGACCAGCTGCACCAGGTAATCCATTTGACCCAGGGGTACCTGGAGTTCCAGGGTTTCCTTGTGGTCCAATAGGGCCAGTAGGGCCATCAATTCCAGTAGGACCAGTTAATCCAATAGATCCAGTAGGACCATCAATTCCAGTAGGACCAGTGGGGCCAGGATCACCCGTGGCGCCAGTTGTGCCAGTAGGACCAACCAAGCCATCAATTCCAGTAGGGCCAATAGGGCCAGTAGGGCCATCAATTCCAGTAGGACCAGTTAATCCAGTAGGGCCAACCAAACCATCAATTCCAGTGGGGCCAATAGGACCAGTAGGACCAGGATCTCCCGTTGCACCTGTTGCACCAGTAGGGCCGACCAAACCATCTATTCCAGTAGGACCAATAGGACCAGTAGGCCCATCAATTCCAGTAGGACCTGTTAATCCAGTAGGACCAGTAGGACCAATCGGACCAATAATTAATGGATGTCCTAATGAGTCGGAACTTCCAACAACGTGAATCCACAAAGAATCATTTGACCATGAGTAATCTAGTCCAGGACCAGCAACTCCAGCAACTCCAGTATCTCCTGTAGCACCTGTAGCGCCTGTGGCACCAGCAGCACCAGTAGGAATTATATAGTAATTTAAAGTAGAATCAACGCCTAAAGTATCTACAAAAACAAATAAAGTATCATGGCCAATATAAAAACCTAGCCCATATCCAGAGGTGCCATTTGTGCCGTTAGCACCTGTTGCCCCAGTAGGGCCAGCAGTTCCAGCACTTCCATTACAAAGTGAAAACCAACAATCTACAGCAAGAGGAGCAGCATCTTTTCTCCATATAAAAACACAATTTAAATCTGTATCGTAAACCATTAATCCATTTGCTCTTATTAAATCTGTAGTAGGAGTCATGTTTAATCGTTGCATTGTGCTCATTCTGGGAATTAATAATCCTTTATTATAGGATATAATTTCCAAAGCAGAATTAACCTGAGGTGGTCCAAAACTCGTTGAACTATTATCGCTAATTAAAACCCCCTGTTGTGCTTGAGCTCCAATACTTGCCAAAATTAATATGGTAAGTAATATTTTTTTTCCAAAGAAATTAATTAAAAATGCTTTCATCTTCATTATTATTATAAAATAACGTTTACTGTACCAGTATATTTATATTTTTTTCCAGTGCTTTTGGTCAGCACAATTAACCATGTATAAACTCCTCCATTAACCACGACACCACCTAAAGTTCCATCCCATCTGTTAAGAATATTGTCGGAAGTGAAAATTTGCTCACCCCAACGATCTAATACATAGAATTCATATTTTGCATAAGGGAATGTTATAACAGGACCAAAACTTTCGTTCAGGTAACTTTCATCTCTATCTGGAGTAAATGCATTTGGAATCCAAATATCTCCACCAGCTTCTTCACTGGCTAAAGTCCAATTTGTGAAAAAATGTTGTTTTGGAATTGCTTGAGTAGATACTTTATATATATCTGGATTACTTTGAGAAATTGGAACCCAATCATTCCAGCTAGAGCTATTTGGATTATATCGAATTGCTTTAAATTCGCTTTTATTGATAAAATTTGGAGAGCGTGTTTCTACGTCAATATAATTAAAGGTAAGTTTTATATCTGGACGAGTAGAATAATCGGGGTCAATAATCCAAAAACGATCTACAACATTAATATCGCTATGAGGTGCTAAAGAAAACACTCCAACAGGGAAAGGTCTGTTGTCAAAAGGAGTAGGATAAGTTGCAAATTTTACAAATCCATCTGCACTACCAGGAATTGTAACATCATAAATTAATTCTAAATCCTTATCATTTCCACTTCCATCAGATGCACCCGATCCAAAAGGAATTTTATACTGACCAATACCATTTTTAATGTTCCATTGTAAAGTTCCATAAGTTGGCGGTAAAGATTCGCTATGAATATGACCAGTTTCATAATTTAACTGACCAGGAGGACTTGGTTGAACGGGGTTTTTACGTTTTAAAATAAAATTATTTGAATTCAAATTAAAACGTGAATTTATTGAAAGGGTTCCATATGTAATACAATTATTTAATTCTAGATTCTTTGTAAAAAAATCTAAATGTAAATTTTCAAATTCGATGGGAGTTATGCCGTTAATTGATTGGTTAAAACCATCAGGGCTAACCATAACTAAATCGCCAATAGGATCATCTTCAATATCAATAAAAAATGGACCAGTTGATTGATTATCAATATCTCCCCATAATTCAATTTTTCCATCTAAATTAATCACACCAGGTACAGTCATATCATGGGAAGTTAAATTGCCAGGAATAAAAATATATGCATCATTGGTGCAATAAACGCCATAACCATATATTGAAAAAGAATAGTTTTGTGCAGATACCTTTATAACACTTAAAATCACAAAAACAAAGAATATATACCTTGTTATAAGTGCTTTAAGTAATGGTTTTATGTGCGTTTTCATTTTCATAGATTGGTTATACGTTAATTGTAATATTATGTTTCAACGTAATTGATTAGTTACCTATTATTTTTAAAGACAATATCCTTTTTCTTTTTGGCGTCTAAATCGAAATAATTTGGTGTGTTAATTTATTGTTTTGATAAAATAAATACAAAGATAGGTCAAGTTTCAAAAAAAAGCAATAAGAATATTCGTTTTTTTCTTAGTCCTATCACTAATAACTCAAAATAGCTCATTATTAACAATTAACAATTATTTACAATATTCATCAAGCATTTTTATTGCATCCTGCTGGCCTAGATTCAAAGCGGCCCTAAAATCATTACAAGCATTTTCTTTTTGGTTAATTTTTGAATAGGCTAAACCCCTGCTATACCAAGCCTGTCCATAATTTGGGTTGATTTGAATAGCTTTTGATTCAGAAGTAATGGCTTCTTCGTATTTTGATATTTGATAGAGTGCGACTGCTTTACCATGATATGCTTCTACATAATTTGGAGCTATTTTTAATGTTTTTTCAAAATAATTGATGGCATCCTTATATTTTCCAAGTAAAAGTGAAGTGTTTGCAATATTGTAATGTGCATCAGCGTAATCGGGTTTAAATGAAATCGCTAATTTGTAATTTGATATTGCTTGTGAAAAATCTCCTTGTTGTTTGTATGCTAAACCTAGATTGTTGTATGCTTCAGGGAAACGGGGAGTTAGTGAAATTGCTTTTTTAAAATCGCTGATAGCATCCTCTGTTAGACCAATTAATAAATAGCTATATCCTCTATTGTTGAATGCAGTGGTGTATTCGGGTTGAAGTTTAATGCATTTTGAAAAAGCGTCAATTGCATCACGATGGTTGTTCTCTTCAGCCAAAAGATTGCCTTTTGTAAAAAAATTTAAGGCATTAGTGCTATCATCTTTAATTAATCGATCTAAATCTGATTGTGCTTTTTCGTTGTTTCCTAAAGCAAAATTTTTTTCTATTTGATCGAGGTTATTATTGTTTTTATGACTACAAGAGGTCGTTATTATGATGATTACAATGAATTTAAGAATATGTTTCATAAATAAAATTAGTATCCAGATGCTAAAATATCAATAATATGAATTGTTTTAATAGTGAATTTATGTTTGTCAATAATTTTTTGAAAATGGGCTAAGCACTGAGCATCTGTAGCCGTGATGTATTGAGTACCCTTGTCCATCATCAATTGTAATTCTATAAGTGCTAGTTTTTCAGCATATTCGGGATGATTAGTGGGGAATTTTCCCCCTGATCCACAGCAATTTGTTGATTTATAATCTGTAAGGGTAAGTGAGGAAACGTTTTTTAATAGAATTTCTGCTTCGTCTTCTAGGTTGCATTTTTGAGATGCAGAACATGTTTTGTAATACGACACAATTCCTTCAAATTCTGCTCCTATACCAGACTGCTTTTTTACATTAACCAGATATTGAGTAATATCGTAACTATTTGCTTGAAATTGCTTTAATTCATTGTGCAATGAAGTATTGAAAAAGAATTGAGTATAGTATTTTCTCATATAACCCAAGCAAGAGGTAGAGGCAGTGATTAATGGCCTATTGGTTTCATATCGTTTTACGAAAATTTCACCGTAAGACTTTGCTAGTAGCGGATATCCAGATAAATAAGCTTTCTGACCACAACAAAGTGGCTGAATTACATCAGAAGCTTGGTCGCCTACATGTGCTAATATTTTGAGCAAGTTTTCTCTGTTCTGGGGAGTAAACCCATCGTGAATACACGGATAAAAAACATCTATAATCATGAGCCTTTACTATATTATGCAAAATTAGTTTTTTTTTGCTAATTATCTAGTATCCTAAAATTATTTAACTTGATAATATTCCAAAGTTTTAAAAACTTAGTTAGATGCAACTTTCTCTATCTTGTCACGGTTTAATATTATCACCTCTTTCTTCTCTGTTCTAATAATTCCATCAAGTTCCAATTTCGCGATTGATCGCGCTAAAGCAGGACGAGTGACTCCAAAATAGTCGGCAATTTCTTGTTGAGTAAGGTCAAACTTTACTCTATTACTGCCCAAAATTGATTTTTGAAGAATAAAATGTGCTAATTTTTCACGGATAGTTTTAAATGATAAAAACCAAATTCGTTCGGTTAAAAATGTGGCTCGATTGGAGACTATTTGCAAAAAATTGATCAGTAATGGATTGCTTTTTTGCATTAATAAAGTAAGCGATGTTTTGGGTAAAAACAAGATTTCTGTCTCTTGTAAAGTGGTCACATTTACCGGTAATCGTGGATTATTGCAATAGATTACTGCCGTAGCAAGTGGCATCCCGGATTTCATCTCTTCAATTTTTACCACTTTTCCCATCGTGTCAATCATTTCGCCAATAACCGAACCAGTAAGAATTATCATTAATGATTCGTACAATTCTCCTCGTTGAGCTATGAGTACTCCAGCATTGAAGCGCTTTTTGTGATATTCTACTTGAGAAATCAATTGTCCAATTTCGTCGGGATTTATTCCTTTAAATAATGGGCAAAATAAAAGTCTAGTATTTACGGCCTCCATTTGTTTTTTTACAAAGATATGCAAACATTTAGAATCCTAATACCTGATTTAATAATTAATAATTCGCCATTTTTTTGCGAACACTAGATGAAAAAGAGAAAGAATCCATCAATAAAATACAATAAACCAACTAACCCTATACCCACACTCACAAACCAAATATATTTTCTTTTTATCAATGCAGCGATAGAAGAAAGCAATATGGATACCTGCAAGAAAATTACAGCAATTCCGAATATATTTGAATGTTGTTTATTTAAGTCTCTGCTTTTTTCAAAACCTTCTGCAGTGCTTTTTATTTCTACTTTTTCTTTGTCGTATTGTTTGATTTTACCTTGGTAAGCATCAATTTTTTTCTGAATCTTTTGCGATTGTTTTTCTTGAGCATTTATCAGCTGAATTTCAAAATTATCGCTCTGCATTTCAAACATATAGCCTTTCATACTCTTTGCCTGATATAATGCCCACTGATCTGATGCTTTAGATTGATTCATTAGCGATTGTGTGCTGAAACCACCACCTTTAAAGGTTGATAATGTAGCACATACCGCAAAAATAATAGTCGATAAAGCCAAATAATTTAGCCACTTTTCTTTTTTTTCTTCTGCCATACTTTTTTATGCAAAGATAATTAATTGGTTTTTTATATTAAAATCCAATATTTAAATTTCGATTATTTTGGATACATGAAATCCAGAAATTTTTTGATGAACTAAATTATTTTTGGGTTGTTCAGTTATCCACATCTTTCTTTGTATTTGATTATCAATTATTTATATTTAATTATACCCTTTTGTAACATAGGTTACACTTCATCGGAATACAATCAGATATCTTTGCCTCAACAAACAGATAAAACTAAAAAAATGAAACGAACAATTATAAAAATAGACGAAGATAAATGCAACGGATGTGGAATGTGTGTTTCGGGCTGTCACGAAGGTGCGTTGCAAATTATTGACGATAAAGCTCGATTAATCAGCGATCTTTTTTGCGATGGATTAGGGGCTTGCATTGGCGAATGTCCTGTAGGTGCTATTGTTCTCGAAGAACGCGAAGCAGAACCATACGACGAAGCTATTGTAATGGAACGGATGATTGAAAAAGGTGAAAAAACCATTTTAGCTCATCTTAAACATTTAAAAGATCACAACGAAATGGGATTTTTCAATCAAGGGGTTGAATACCTCCGTCAAAATAATATTCAAATAAATCTAACATCAATTATGGAACCAATACAAACCAATCAACATCATCACCAAGGTGGTGGATGTCCTGGATCGAGAGAGATGCAATTTAACAAACCAACCGCTCCTCCAGTTGCTGAATCCACAGCAAATCAACCTTCGGAGTTAACTCAATGGCCAGTTCAACTCCACTTATTAAATCCAAATGCAGGATATTTACAAGGAGCAGATATGCTATTAGCTGCTGATTGTACTGCTTTTGCTTTGGGTGGATTTCATGGCAAATTGCTTAAAGGTAAATCTTTAGCTATTGCTTGTCCAAAACTAGATTCTAACAAAGAATCTTATGTCGAAAAAATTACCACTATGATAGATGATGCAAAAATCAACACACTTACGGTCGCAATTATGGAAGTTCCTTGTTGTGGTGGATTGCTGCAAATAGCAAAAATGGCAATGGCAAATGCAAGTCGTAAAATTCCTATGAAACTGATTGTTGTAGGAATTCAAGGTGAAATTATTAGCGACGAATGGGTTTAAAAATCAAATTAATCAATTAAATAACAATAGAAATAATCAATTAAAAAAATTAGAACTATGGAAAGTCAAATGTTTTGTTTTCAATGTCAAGAAACTGCAAAAGGAAGCGGTTGCACATTAAAGGGAGTTTGCGGAAAAACTTCGGAAGTAGCCAATTTACAAGATTTATTAATGTTCGTATTGAGAGGAATTTCAATTTATAGCGAACGCGCTACCAAAGCAGGTTTAAACACAAATGCAGTTGATAAATTTGTATTCGAAGGGTTGTTTATGACCATTACCAATGCAAATTTTGATACAGCTCGTTTTGTTGCAAAAATAAAAGATGCTTTTGCAATACGCGAATCAATTAAAAATCAAGTAATTGCTGCAGGAATAAATGTTGATGACATAAAATACGAAGGTGCTTTTTGGAAAGCAGATGAAGCTGAATTTGATGCTAAAGCAACAACTGTTGGGGTATTATCCACCACAAACGAAGATGTTCGTTCGCTTCGCGAATTGCTTATTTATGGATTAAAAGGAATGGCTGCTTATGCCGAACATGCTTACAACTTAGGCGAAACAAACCCTGCAATCTTCGAATTTATGCACCGCGGTTTAGCTTCTACTACTGATGACACATTGACCGCTGACCAATTGGTGGCACTTGTCCTAGAATGTGGTGCAAATGGTGTTTCTGTAATGGCACTTTTGGATAAAGCAAACACCGAAGCTTATGGAAATCCAGAAATTACAAAAGTAAATTTGGGAGTTCGCACAAACCCAGCAATATTAGTTACTGGTCACGATTTAAAAGACATGGAAGAGTTGCTAAAACAGACACAAGGAACTGGTGTTGATGTTTATACGCATAGCGAAATGCTACCTACGCATTACTATCCTGAATTGAAAAAATATCCAAATTTAGTTGGAAATTACGGAAGCTCATGGTGGCACCAAACTACCGATTTTGAAACATTTAACGGTCCTGTTTTATTTACTACAAATTGTTTAGTTCCTCCACGTTCCACTGCAACTTACAACGATCGAATTTATACAACTGGTGCAGCTGGATTTAATGGCTATACCCATATTGCTGACCGCGTAAATGGTGCTCCAAAAGATTTTTCTCAAATTATTGAACATGCAAAAAAATGTGCTTCTCCAATAGAAATTGAAACTGGTGAAATCATTGGCGGTTTTGCACATAATCAAGTGTTAGCACTTGCCGACAAAGTTGTAGCTGCTGTAAAATCGGGTGCAATTCGTAAATTTATTGTAATGGCTGGTTGTGATGGCCGTATGCGTGACCGTGATTATTATACTCATTTTGCTGAAAAACTTCCAAAAGACACCGTAATTCTTACTGCAGGTTGTGCAAAATATCGTTACAACAAACTTCCTTTGGGTGATATTGGTGGAATTCCACGTGTTCTTGATGCAGGACAATGCAATGATTCATACTCGCTTGCCGTAATTGCACTTAAACTTAAAGAAGTTTTTGGATTAGCAGACATTAACGAATTACCAATTGCGTATAATATTGCTTGGTACGAGCAAAAAGCGGTAATCGTTCTATTGGCACTTCTTTCTTTAGGAGTTAAAAATATCCATTTAGGACCAACTTTGCCTGCTTTCTTATCGCCAAATGTAGCTAAGGTTTTGGTTGATAATTTCGGAATTGCTTCTATTACTGAAGTGGATGAAGATATCAAATTAATGGTTGGTTAATTTTAACCGATAAAAACGTCAATTATGTCGTTATGCTTGCAACGAAAAGCCATCATTTACATCATTAATCCCGATAGATTGAGACAGGTTTTTCGTTGCTTCGCAAGCCTCATATTTGACGTTTTTATCTAGCTAAAATTTATTTCAAAATAGATAATTCATTTGATAAAAAAATTATGAAAACAATCTCAATACAACAAGCAGAACTCAAGCAAAATCCACATGGAGTTGAGGTTAAGCAAATGTATAATCAACCCGATGCACAAGTAATGCACATTACGTTGCAAAAGGGAGAATCCCTGAAACCACATAAAACAACTGTGGATGTATTTTTCTATATTTTGGAAGGTTTTCCTACCATTTTTATTGGGGAGGAACAATTTGAAGCAGAAAAAGACACATTGATTGAGAGTCCAAAAGAAATTTTACACTATATTAGCAACAAAAATTATCAACCTGCACGAATTTTGGTAGTTAAAACGCCTAATCCAATGCAGGATAAAAAAACATTGTAACTATGGAAGAAAAATATATTTGCACCTGCATGGAAATCACACATTTAGAGTTAGAAACCATGATTTTAAAACAAAATCTGACTACTCTTGAAGAGATACAAGAAAAAACAGAAGCGGGTACTGTTTGTGGCACTTGCATCGATGATATCACCGAATTATTGAATCGTATTCAATCAAAAAAATAAAGATAATGAACACAAATGAATTTCCAAAAGCAAAAATTGTTCGCTTCGCTGATGAAGTGAGCTATCAGCAAGGCTCCATTGTGAGCAAAACGATAACCAAAAACAATAGTGGAAACGTAAGTTTGTTTGCCTTTTCTAAAGGAGAAGCATTGAGCGAACATACTGCAGCATTCGATGCGATGATTCAAGTCCTTGATGGCAAAGCCCAAATTCTTATTAATAAAGAACCTTTTAATTTAATTGAAGGCGACACCATCATTATGCCCGCAAATATTCCACATGCTGTAATTGCAACCGAAGATTTTAAAATGCTGTTAACGATGATAAAAGAGGTATAAAAAATGTCACGCGAAGGCGACTTCAATCAGGTAAATGGTTCATGGCGCACGGTGCATGGTATTCTTGTTCCGTGTATCTTTCACCTTGTCCCTGTATTCACTTTTCGCATCTTTTCACGTTTCCAACACTAATGCACTCAGCACACTAAGAAGCACTAAGTCTTCCTAATTCTGTATTCTCTTTTCACGTTTCACGAAATATCTTTTTCAAATGTCCACAATTTATTCAAAAAAAAATCACCAAGAGGTAATGCCCTCGCCATTGGCGTTGAAATGCTTCAGCCAGAAAAACTTCGAAATTATATTATTAACTTTAAAAAAGGGAGAATCAATTCCGCTTCATAAAAACCCGTTTGAAGTGCTCTTTTTTGTAAAATCAGGAATGGGTATTTTGACTGTCGAAGATGAGGAGTTTGAACTTTCGGAAAACGACCTTGCTCAGGTTTCATTAACCGAAAATCGTTCGTGGATAAACCATCAAGACAAAGAGTTAGAGTTAATCGTTATGAAGTTTTTATAACAGCAAAATATTTCATAAAAAAGCCCCAAGAGGATTGCTCTTGGGGCTTTTTGCGTAATGATTACAATTTATTTTTTTGCTTCGTAGAAACACATTTTAGGAGAAGTGATTTTTTCGTCTTTTTTAAGATCTTTAATCACTTTATCAATTTCCTTTTTGTCGATTCCCATTGCATCTGCAATTTCTCCAGCTTTCATTGGTTTTCCGGCATCGGATAAAAACTTTAATACTTGTTCTTTTGCTTCCATTTTTTTTGATTTTTAAAAATTTGAAAAACTTGGTATTTCCTAAAATTTTATTGTCATATGCAAAACATAAAAATTACTTTTCTATTAATTAATAGAGCGGTTAATAGCCTTATTGTAAGGGTGTAACGACTTCGATTAACTCAGGTAAATCCATTCCAATATTTTTAAGATGCGCTAGAGTTGGAACTCCATTTTTATTCCAACCTCTACGTTCGTAAACAGCATCGAGAAGTTGTTCGTAGCGATCTTCACGATATGCGCGTGTAATTTTTACTTTTTCTTCTACAGATAAACCTTCTGGATTTACTCCAATTAGTTCTTTCATCTGTTTATCGTAACGTTCTGCTCTTGATTCGTATTCTTCCACAGTAACAGGACCAGCAGCACGGTATGGTTGAGCATCGTTTTTACGAAGACCAAATCCACGTCGAATATTGAAAATCCGTTGGAAATTATACACTCTTTCCGACATGCGAACTAAGGCATATTTATCAAATGATAAATCACCCGTTACACCTCTATAAACATTTACATAATTATCTACATGTTCAGGAATTTTTGCAGGTTCGTCGGTTAGTTTATTATCAGCAGGACTCACATCATTCCATACAATTTTACAAAGTCCCATTAATCCAAACCAAGTTCTAAACATAGGGAAATAGTGTAATGCTTCTGCTTTATCTTCAAATGTTGGAATTTGATTATTTACCATATCCATAAAAATCAACCAAGCTTCGTCGTGTTGTGGACCTTTATTGGTCATTGCATAACCACCTTGTTGAGCCAACGATTCTTTAGAAACATATTGTGAATACTCTAACCCTTTGTTTTCCATGCCAATATCTTGAAGAAAATTTGTATCAGCGCCATATTCTTTAACAAAAATTGCTTTCATTTTACGAATTCCCATTCCAGCAATTTTACCAAATCCTTCGCCACGAGCAAGTTGATGCATTAATTCTAATGAATCATTAACATTTCCAAAATTTAATTCTAAACCGCCTGTAATTTCTTTATTTATGATTCCATTTTCGTAGCATTCCATCAAGAAAGCAACGATTGTTCCCCAAGTAATGGTGCAAATTCCGTAAGTATCACAATAGAAATTCGCTTCAATAATTGCATCATAATCAAAAATGCCAATATTGGAACCTAATCCGGCAGCCGTTTCATATTCTGGACCTTCTACAAGAACTTTTTGGCCTTTGTAAGGACCGGTTTTGGGTACAAAATCATCTACACCTTTAGCGCATTGCATGGCACAGCCAATCCAGCATCCATCATTTATCCCTTGAGTAAAATGTTTATCTCTTAATAAATCACTATGAATTTTAATAGCATCTTTGTGTGTTCCGTATTTGAAGTTATGAGTTGGCAGCAAATCGTAATCGCTCATTACATTTACAATGTTTGCTGTTCCTTTTTTTCTCATTTGGTTTTGCTTATCATCAAGTTCAACCATTTCACGAGTGTATCTACGGCCTCTTTCCATGATAAGTTCAAGGTCAGCTACATTATTTGCATTTCCTTGAACCCCAGAAATTTTTGCAACAATAGCTTTAATTTTCTTGTCGCGCATTACGGTGCCTATTCCGCCTCTACCAGCTTGTTTTAATCGAATTTGTTTACGTTTATTATCCCAAAACGTAAAATTAATCATGCCAATTAACGAGTTTTCTGCACCTGCACCTGCAGAAACAATACCTATATTTTTACACTCTTTTTCGTTGTTTGCGTAATATTCGGTAAGCTCTTCTCCTAAAATATGAGAATCTGTGGAAAACCCTGGGTCCTCCATAATCTCAATTTTATGGTTAACAGCATCAATATATATAATAACATCTTTGTCTGATTTTCCTTGAAGTTCAAGAGCGTCAAAGCCAGAAAACTTAAGAAACGAACCAAAAAATCCACCCACATTTGAGTCCATAATGGAATCGGTTTGGGGTGAAATTGAAACTAATAAAGACTTTCCAGCACCAGAATATTGGGTAATTCCACCAATTGGACCAGAAGAAATAATAATTTCATTTTCAGCATCATTCCATTTAGTTGTAGGTGTTGTTGCATCCCACAATAAACGTAATCCATAGCCTTTTCCGCCAATAAATTTTTCTTTCATTGGAGCAGGAACATCTTTCGATTTAATCTCTTTTGTCCCTACATTGATATACAAAATTTTGTCGGTATATCCTCTATAAAGAGGCGTGTGCTGATATTCCCATTCTTTCAATAGGGTTTGTTTGCTCTTTAATGCTGCAATGTCCATATAAATATATTGTTTATTGTTCGTTTACATTTGAATGTTGAAAGCAAAAATAGTAAATAAAATCAAACTAATTCTATAAATTCTGAAAATTGCGTTATGCAAATTCTTACATATCAGGTATGTAGTTGAATTTGAATTATATTTGAAAAATCGATGATTTGTTAAGATTTATTTTGTGTGATAAATTCTTATCCTGATTTAAAAATTATTTGAATTCAATGATAATTATATTGTTGAAAGATTTAATTTTGCAATATGATGACATTTAACGAGATAAAAACAGAATTAAAGACCAAAAAAGTAGGAATTGCTGGCTGTGGTGGGCTGGGATCAAACTGTGCTGTGGCTCTTGCACGCGTAGGAATTGGCAAACTTGTTATTGCTGATTTTGATGTGATAGAACTTTCGAACTTAAATCGTCAATATTATTTTTTCGATCAAATTGGATTACCAAAAGCTACTACATTAAAAGAAAATATCTTGCGGATTAATCCCGAAGTAGCTGTGGAGGCTCACAATACAAAATTAGATTCTGCTTCAGTTGTTGATTTGTTTTCTGATTGTGACATTATTGTGGAAGCATTCGACCGGTCGGATATGAAGCAAATGATTATTGAAACTGTACTCAGCGAAATGTCCGATAAATACATAATATCAGGCAACGGAATGGCTGGTTGGGGAAATAGTCTGGAGATAAAACCATTTTACTCCGACAAATTAATTATTTGTGGAGATATGAAAAGTGAAGTTGCTGAAAACAATCCCCCTTTAGCCCCCCGAGTTGGAATTGTGTCGAATATGATGGCAAACGAAATACTCTCAATTTTACTAAAAAAATAAAAAATCGGTGATATGACAATTAAATTAAATCACAATACTGAAATTTTTGAAGCAGATTGTTTGACGATTGGGGATATTATAAAACTAAAAAAGTACTCGCATCACGATTTAATTATAAAGATTAACGCAGTTCTCATTAAGCACGAAAATTACAGTGCTATGACTGTCAACAATGGAGACAATGTGGAAATTATTCACTTGTTTCATGGAGGTTGATACACCTATAAAATATTGATGTTAAATTACCTCAATATTTTTACACAAATCATTTATTTCAACAGGAAACCACTGATGTTCAAGAGTGTGAATCTTTTGCGCTAAAGAGTCTGCAGAATCATTGGCAGCCACGGAACATTTATATTGGGCAATAATATTTCCTTCGTCGTAATATTCTGAAACGTAATGAATTGTAATTCCAGATTCAGTCTCTTGATGTTCAATTACTGCCTGATGAACACGTTCTCCATACATTCCTTTTCCCCCATATTTTGGTAAAAGTGCAGGATGAATATTGATTATTTTATTTGGAAACGATTTAACTATAAAATCAGGAATCAACCATAAAAAACCTGCTAAAACAATTAGAGATGGATTAATTTCCTGAAGTTTTGAAAGCACTGAATTCTGATTCATTGAATTAAATTGTGCTCTATCAAACAGATAACAAGGGACATTAAACTTTTTAGCGCGATGAATCACAAAAGCATTTGGGTTATTACAAAAAATTGCTTCCACTCGAAAGTTGGAATTAGGTTCGTTTAAAGCAAATTCAATAATTCGTTGAGCATTACTACCACTTCCAGAAGCAAAAATCACAATTTTTTTCATAATTCAAAAAAATATTAATAAAAAAACAATCAGAAAGTAGAGACTTCCCTGCAAAGGAACAAAATAAATGACAAATTTGTCCGAAAAAGAAGCATGTAGAGTTCAAAAAAGTTGTCAAACAAGGGTTTTAATGAAATTTAACAATTTTAAAACACTATAGATCAGCTGATTGCATAATCAAAAAGAAAATCAAATATATAAAAGATACAAAAACAGACTAAAAACGATTAATTTTGCCTCGGTTTAATCATTAAAAATAATATTATGTCAGAAATTCAAGCAAAAGTTAAAGCTATCATTATTGATAAACTTGGCGTAGACGAAAAAGATGTTGTTGCAGAAGCAAACTTTACTAACGATTTAGGTGCTGATTCATTAGACACTGTTGAGTTAATTATGGAATTCGAAAAAGAATTCAACATTGCTATTCCAGACGATCAAGCTGAAAAAATCAGTACTGTTGGTGATGCAATATCATTCATCGAAAATAATGTTAGCAAGTAATTTGCTTTTAATTAGCTAAAACCCAATTTATGGAGCTAAAAAGAGTAGTTGTTACTGGTATGGGAGCACTTACTCCAATAGGTAATACAGTCGAAGAATATTGGACTGGATTACTTAATGGAGTGAGTGGTGCCGCCACTATCACTAAATTTGATTCCGCTAAATTTAAGACACAATTTGCTTGTGAAGTTAAAAACTTTGATGTGTCTCAATTTTTAGATCGGAAAGAAGCACGAAAACTAGATTTGTTCTCTCAATATGCGGTTGCTACTGCTACCGAAGCCATTACTGATTCTCAATTAGATTTAACAGCAATTGATTTAGATCGTGCTGGAGTAATTTGGGGAACAGGAATAGGTGGTTTTTCATCTTTTATAACCGAGGTGACTGAGTTCGCCCTTGGTGATGGTACTCCAAAGTTTAACCCATTTTTTATTCCAAAAATAATCAGTGATATCGCTGCAGGACATTTGTCTATGATTTTTGGATTTAGAGGACCAAACTTTTGCACTTCATCAGCATGTGCATCATCAGCAAACGCAATTTCTGATGCATTTAATATGATTCGATTAGGCAAAGCGGATTTGTTTATTACAGGTGGTTCCGAAGCAGGTGTAAACACTGCTGGAGTTGGTGGGTTTAATGCACTTCACGCATTATCTACACGTAATGATGATCCAGCTACTGCTTCTCGTCCTTTTGATAAAGATAGAGATGGCTTTGTAGTTGGTGAAGGTGCCGGAGCGCTTATTCTAGAAGAGTATGAGCATGCAAAAGCACGTGGCGCAAAAATTTATGCCGAACTAATCGGAACTGGTTTAACAGCTGATGCTCATCACTTAACAGCACCACATCCTGAAGGTTATGGCGCAAAAATGGCGATGAAAAATGCTATTGAAGAAGCAGGAATACGTTTAGATCAAATTGATCATATTAATACTCATGGTACTTCTACTCCTGTTGGAGATATTGTAGAACCAAAAGCAATATGTTCATTATTTGGCGAACATGCATATTCCATTAATATCAATTCAACAAAGTCAATGACTGGTCACTTATTGGGAGCTGCTGCTACAATTGAAGCTATTGCTACCATTTTGGCTATAAAAAATGATATTATTCCTCCTACAATAAATCATTTTACCGACGATCCTGAAATTGATAGCCGATTAAATTTTACCTTTAACAAAGCACAAAAAAGAATTGTTAATTATGCTTTGAGCAATGCTTTTGGCTTTGGTGGACATAATACTTCACTATTGTTTAAAAAGTTTGTTGATTAGTTTTGAATACAATTCTAAGTTTTTATAGAACGACCTTTTCTAAAGACAAAGAGCTTTATAGATATTTGAAAAATATTTTTGGGATTACTCCCAGAAATATTTTTCTTTATAAATTGGCATTTACTCATAAATCGGGTAATTACCAATCCCAATCGGGACAAAAAATAAATAATGAACGTTTGGAATATTTAGGTGACTCTATACTAGGAGCTATAGTGGCTACCTATCTTTTTAGAAAATATCCTAATGCTGATGAAGGGTTTTTATCAGAAACTCGGTCTAAAATTGTTAAACGAGATCATTTAAATAAATTATCTGCAAAAACTGGACTTTCAGAGTACATTCAAAAACGAAACGATAATTTATATTACAAGTCGATAAACGGAGATGTTTTTGAAGCATTTATTGGAGCGTTATATATCGACAAAGGGTACAAATATACTTATCATATTATCACACATCATATTATACCGAGGTGGATAGATGTTGAAGAATTGCTAAATACTGAAACCAATTATAAAAGTAGAATTATCGAATATGCACAGCGAAACAAATTTACCATTGATTTTCGTGTTGCAGATGTAAAGGAGTTTGGTAAACGGAAAGAATATTGTGTTGAAGTGCTTTTAAACGGAGAAGTTCTTGCCACAGGAATCCATTTATCGATAAAAAGCGCAGAGCAACTTGCTGCAGAACGTGCATATCTCACAATTAATTCAACCGAATTATCCCCTGTTTCGTAATTAATGTCAGTAAGAAAACTAGTGTAAAAGAACTTTTTTAGTTGCCACGCATAATCAAAAAGTTGGAGTTTTTTTGCAAGTACTAATTATCAACAGCCATTGACTAATAAGTTGATTAGATTTATTGATTTTGACTTGCTAAAATAAATTACTTTTGGTAGTTAACGTTTACTATTCAATTTATGCACGGTAAGATTAAGTACGAGCCTAATTATCAACAAATTGCAATATTATTTAACAGCAAGTTAAGTATTATTCAAATTGGTGCGTACCTTAATAAACTATTGGGTTGTGATTTATCGGTTACCGGACAGTTGGAATCTTACGACGAGCCTTCTGATAATGTTTTTGCTTTTACCATAATGTCCTTTGAATCCGAAATCTGCAAAACAACAATGATGTTGATTAAAAACAAAGGCTTTTCAATAAATAATCAACCTACAGGTCTGTTATTTAATGATGAAACTTTAAAACTTCAAAAGCACTTAATTGGCAAAAAAAAGATTAGTATTTATAGTGATAAAAATTTAATCAATACGGATTATTGCTTTATTATCTCGTTTCCACTTGGCCAATCAAAGCCAATTTCAATCATCTCAAAGATAAAAAAAGGGGAACAGATTGATACGACTATTGAAATAGATTTAAAAAAACTCGATTTATCAGATACTCTAATGTCAGAAATTGAAATACATTTAATCGAATATAACAAGAAAAATAATTTAGGAATTAATAGAAGAAAAATCCTCCAAGGGAATAGTAAAAAAGCGGAAACACCACCACCGACTAGAATATACTTTCCGAATTTATCTAAAGATTAATATTTAATTTTCAATATTTCTCCGCCAACTGGGGGAGAGAAAGGGGCTGAAAATATTGAAATCTTATAGGACAACAGTGATTAAAAAAGATAAAAATACGTTTATCGATTAAAATTTAGCAATAAAATATTTAATAAATGAAAATATTCAAATTTGGAGGAGCATCGGTTAGTAGCTCTGAATCGATTAAAAACATTAGCAAAATAATTAATGAATATGCTCATCAGCAATTAGTAATGGTTGTTTCTGCGATGGGTAAAACCACAAATTCACTAGAATTACTAGCAGAGAACTTTTATAAAGGAATCGATAATACCAAACAAATTGCTGAAATTGAGCATTACCATTTGTCTATTATCCACGAGCTGTTTTCAGGAAGTTTAGAAAAATCAACTAGAACTATTGGATTTATTGCTGAGCTTACCAAATACTTGAAAAGCAAACCAAGTGATAATTATGATTATGAGTACGATCAAATTGTATCTTATGGAGAGCTTCTTTCTACTTCAATAGTTTCAGATTATCTAAACTCAATTGGATTACCCAATCAATGGGTTGATGCTCGAAATCTCATTCAAACCGATTCAAATTTTCGAGAAGGAATTGTAGATTGGCAGATAACCGAACAAAAAATTCAACAACACGTAATTGAGGTATTTAGTAATAAAAATATCAATATTGTAATTAGTCAAGGTTTTATTGCATCTAATGGTCTAGGTGATGTTACAACCTTAGGGAGGGAAGGCTCTGACTATTCAGCAGCTATTTTTGGATATTCGCTAAACGCCGAAGAAGTAATCATTTGGAAAGATGTTTCAGGGCTTTTAAATGCAGACCCAAAATACTTTTCAGATGCGGTTAAACTGGATTCAATTTCGTATAAAGAGACGATAGAGCTTGCTTATTACGGAGCGACAATAATTCATCCTAAAACCATAAAACCTTTACAAAACAAATCTATTCCGTTAATTGTAAAATCATTTTTTAACCACAAAGCACCCGGAAGTGTGATAGGCAATGAATCAACATCTAACCATATTCCGTGTTATATATTTAAGCGAAATCAAGCTTTAATATCCATTTATCCTATCGATTTTTCGTTTATTGCCGAAGAAAACTTATCGTTAATCTTTGGATTATTTGCCCATTTTGGCGTAAAAATTAACTTGATGCAAAATTCAGCAATTAGTTTTTCTGTTTGTGTTGATTACAATCCAGAGAAACTAAAAGGATTGATAGCAGAATTAAATACTGAGTTTAAAGTAAGGTATAATCTAGATTTAGAGTTAATTACAGTTAGAAACTACAACCAAGAAACGATAGACAAAGTTGTAAAAGGAAGAAAAATATTAACCGAACAAAAAAGTAGAACTACAATCCAATTGGTAGTTGAAGAATAGGGGTTTGAAATTTCTATTTTTAATGGAGCTATAAGTTTCAGAAATTATGACACTAGTTTGTAATCTTGAAATTTACAGTTTTCTATTTATTTCAAAAATACATTATAATTCTGATTATCACCATATTAATGTGTTTAAAAAGTTGAAAAACTTAAGTTCATTTTTAAAATTTCCGAAAAAGCGCTATCTTTGCCCCCGAAATGAAAAAAGAGATAGAAAAACGAAGAACATTTGGTATTATTAGCCATCCAGATGCTGGAAAAACCACACTAACCGAAAAATTACTTTTGTTTGGAGGTGCTATTCAGACAGCCGGAGCTGTTAAAAACAATAAAATCACAAAGACTGCAGTTTCCGATTTTATGGAAATAGAAAAGCAACGTGGTATTTCTGTTGCGACTTCAGTTATGGGATTTAATTATAAAGACTATAAGATCAATATTTTAGATACTCCTGGACATAAGGATTTTGCCGAAGATACCTACCGCACACTTACTGCCGTTGATAGTGTGATTTTGGTAATTGACTGTGTTAAAGGAATTGAAGCTCAAACTCGAAAGCTTATGGAAGTGTGCCGGATGCGCCATACTCCAGTTATCATTTTTATCAACAAACTCGACCGCGACGGTCAAGAGCCATATATTTTACTTGAAGACATCGAAAAGGAATTAAATATTCACTGTCGTCCCCTTGCTTGGCCAATTGGGATTGGTTCCGATTTTCAGGGTGTTTACAATTTATACGATAAGAGTCTCCAACTTTTTTCACCAAATAAAAACCAACTTACAGAAAATATTCACCATATTGAAGATCTTAACGACGCAAAACTTGATACATTTATTGGAATCAAGGCGGCAACTAAGCTTCGTGATGAAGTTGAACTTATTGAAAGCCTTTATGAGCCATTCGATGATGGTCTGTATAAAGATGGATATTTAGCTCCGGTGTTTTTTGGAAGTGCTATCAATAATTTTGGAGTAAAGGAGTTATTAGATACATTTGTAAAAATTGCCCCCAGTCCTCGATCAAGAATAACAGATCAGCGGGAAGTAGACCCATACGAAAACACGTTCTCAGGTTTTATCTTTAAAATACACGCAAACCTCGACCCTAACCACCGAGATAGGATTGCTTTTTGTAGGATTATTTCTGGAAAATTTGAACGGAACAAATTTTATTTTCACACGCGGTTGAATAAAAAATTACGATTTGCCAATCCGACTAGTTTTATGGCTAACGAAAAAAGCTTAATAAACGAAGCATATCCTGGCGATGTAATTGGGCTATACGACACTGGTAATTTTAAGATTGGCGATACATTAACCGAAGGGGAACTTATACAGTTTGAAGGAATTCCGAGTTTTTCGCCAGAAATATTTAAAGAGCTTCTCAATAGCGACCCAATGAAAACCAAGCAATTAGAAAAAGGAATTCGTCAGTTAACAGATGAGGGAGTTGCCCAGTTGTTTGTAAAAGAGATGGGAAGCATGAAAATTATTGGTACTGTTGGCGAATTGCAATTTGAAGTAATTCAGTTCAGACTTGCTCATGAATATGGCGCTTCTTGTACATTTCAGCCACTTCAATATTACAAAGCTTGTTGGATTACATCTACAAATAAAGTTGCTTACAATAAATTCGTCAACGAACGAGGGCACCATCTAGTTTATGATAAGGAACGAAATCCTGTTTTTCTTGCAGAAAACGAATGGGCACTTAAACGAATTCAAGATAACTATCCGGAAGTAATATTTCATTTTACTTCTGAATTTAAAGTTTAAAGAACAGAAACCATTCTGGTATAATGATTTACTAAGAAATAATATGACTATCCGTTTTTAGCCCTAACATTGATTTTGGCATAAAAATAGTTTTGCTTCGCAACAATTTTTCCGCCAAAATCTTTATTTCGAGCCGTTTTGACCCCGTGCATCGCACGGGGTTATTAATATTTGATCACGCCAAATCATGACAGGCTCTTACAGCGCCAGAAATCGAATAACATTTTCGGGGAAAACTTCAAGACTTAAATTACTCTTCGATCTTTTAGTTGTAAATACTTGTTTATTACATTTACAGTAAGATCTTTAGGCGAGGAGAGTACGGTGTAAATTCCAAATTGATTGAGTTTTTTTACGATTATTCTTCGCTCGAAATCAAACTTTTCGGCAATTATTTTTTGATAAAGATGTTCGGTGCTTTTTGTTTTTTCATTCAGAAAAGTAGCGACTTCCGTATTTTGAAAAAATACACAAACAAGAACGTGTTGTTTTGCAATTTGTCGTAAATATGGAAGCTGACGTTCCATTCCTAGTTGATTTTCGAAATTGGTATATAATATAATTAAACTTCTCTGATTAAGGCGCTTACGCAAGCTAGAATATAAAGTTCCGTAATCGGATTCTCCAAAATTAGTGGTCTGTTTATAAAGCAGATCCAGAATGTTTTGCATTTGATTACTTTGGCGTGAAGCAGGCAAAAACGTTCCAAAATCTGTGTCGAAACTAGCAATTCCTGCTTTATCTTGTTTTGCAATCGCAATACTCGACATCACTAACGATGCATTAATAGCATAATCTAAGAGGGTCATTCCTTCAAAAGGCATTTTCATTACACGACCTTTGTCTACTATGCTGTAAATTTGTTGCGATTTTTCATCCTGATACACATTCACCATTAATGAGCCTTTTCGGGCAATTGCCTTCCAGTTAAAAGTCCGATAATCATCGCCTTGCACATAATCTTTAATTTGTTCAAATTCTAAATTATGTCCAACTTTTTGCACTTTTTTAATTCCATACTCTTGTAAATGGTTGTGAATTGCATAAAATTCAAACTTCTTAAGTTGTAAGTATGAAGGATATACTTTCACTTCTTTATGTTGAATAATGACCTCTTTTTTAGAAATAAATCCGAGTTTAGATTTTACAAAAACATTGATATCTCCAAAATCATATACCCCTCGTTGTTTTGGAACAAGATAATATTTTACATTATTGATAGCATTCCCTTTCAACGACAATTTAAAAACAATATCTCGGCGCTGAAATTGGTGTGGAAGTTCATCATAAATTGTTACAAAAAGTTCTTTTTGTGTTATGTTTTTAATCTCAATTTCAACTTTATTGCTATCCCCATTTGATAACCGATCTGAGACGGTTCGTATGGCTTCAAGATTAATTTTTGAGTGAAATATGTAATAAATATCGCCAATAAATATAAATATAAGCAATAGCAATAATGAATGGCCAACTGAGACAAAAGGGCTGAAGAAAAATCCTATAAAATAAACTCCTAAGACAATAAAAGATGCTTTATAAAACCGTTTTTCAATAAAAAGAAGTTTAAGAAAATGAAACATAACTTAATAATTTCTGATAATCATTATTTAGTGCTAATAAGAAAAACGAAAAAGTTGACGATTTTTTACAAACCCTATTTTGGAACCTCAATTGTGTCCAATATCCTTTTACAAACAGAATCTGAATTAAAGCCTTCCATTTCTGCTTCGGCAGTTAAAATAATTCGATGACGTAGAACATTCGGTACAATAAATTTTACATCTTCGGGTGATACAAAATCCCGATTGCGTAGTAATGCAAATGCTTTAGATGCATTTAAAACATTTATTGACGCACGAGGTGAAGCACCTAAAAATATCATTGGATCAAGACGTGTTTGATGAATAATGGAAGCGATATATTTCACAATTTTATCATCTACATATACCTGCTTTGCTAAGTTTCGATATTCTTCAATATTTTGAAAAGAAAGAAGTGCTGAAATCTCAGTTAATAGCGCCATATTCTTATCTAAATTATGTCGATTGATAACTTCAATTTCTTCTTCAAAAGATGGATATGGCAGTACTATTTTAAACAAGAAACGATCTAATTGTGCTTCAGGCAATTTATACGTACCTTCTTGTTCTATAGGGTTTTGAGTGGCAAAAACAATAAACGGTTTAGACATTTGATACGTTGTTCCATCGTTTGTAATCTGGCGCTCTTCCATTACTTCAAACAATGAAGATTGTGTTTTTGCAGGAGCTCTATTGATCTCATCGATAAGCACAATATTAGAGAATATTGGACCTTTTCGGTATTCAAATTCGCTGCTTTTCATATTAAAAACCAATGTTCCAAGAATATCTGAAGGCATTAAATCTGGTGTAAATTGAATTCTGGAAAAATCGGATGAGATTAATTTAGCCACTAATTTCACCATTAATGTTTTGGCAACACCAGGTACACCCTCAATTAGAACGTGTCCATCAGAAATAATCGCGGTAAGAATCAAGTCAATTGCATGATCGTTGCCTACAATAATCTCTTTTACTTTTTTCTTAAGTGTTTCAACCTTTTGTGTAAGATTGCTCAAATCGAGCCTTGTTTCAAAGTCTTGAATCTCTTCCATATCTATTTTTTTATATAATATTGTTCCATTTCCTCAATTAATTGATGGAGCATTTTTTCGTTAATACTTGCTTTACTTGTAGCTAATTTTTCCATTTTCACGAATAATTGTCGTACACTTTTCTTTTCAATTCCAGTTTTAATAGAAATTACTTGAAATAACCATTCGCGATCTTCTGTGTTGAAATTAATTTGATATGTTCTTGACAAATAGTCTTTTAGGTAATTGAATTTTTTAATTCCTAAATCAGTATGATTCTTTTTTAAGAAATAAAGCCGTCCAATCAATTTTATAAATTTCAAAGAATTATTTTTGTGTTGATTGATAATTGGTATAATTCGTTGCTTTCTTTTTGCACTAAAAATAATAAATACCAAAATCAAAATTATTGAAAAATAAAACATCGATTTAAGTGCATTATTGTAAAGTAAATTTTTAAAAATTGACGAATTATTCTTATCATTTATCAGATATTTACTCGCAAAATAAATCTCCGAAGTGTTAATATCGGTCAATAAATGGTTGGTAGCTTTCCAGCAATTTTTGTTTAATAAAAAGTAATTGGTAAACAAATATGGTGATAAACAAATGGTTATAGATCCACTACCATAGCTAATTTTTATTGCAATTGGTTCTGATTCACTACTTAATAAAACTTTTGAATTTTCTTTTGTTTTTATAAAGTATGAGTTAAGAATTCCGTCCTCAATTTTTAACGAGTCCACAGTCTTGGAATTTTCGTCAATTATTGAGAGCTTAAAAAACACAGAATCTTCCGAAAGCGAATTCCAAAATGGGTTTACCGTTTGGTAATTTCGATTGTCTATTTCAAATTCTTTGCTGAAATCTTCATTTGTATTGTTGAAAGCAAAGATGTATTTATTCCCATTATTTGCATTCTTTTTTATATCTTCAATATCTGCTTTTGGCAAGTTTAAATAATCAGATAGGATGATAATTGTTTTTGATTTATTTGAGTTTAAATGAATTTCGTAAAGCGTATTTCTTGAATTTTGATATTCATTTTTAAAATGATTTCTCATCAATGAGTCAAAAACAAATGTCCCGAAAGGTTTCTTGTCTTCTGGTTTAAGCGATAACTTCCAATCTGATTTGCTACTTTGTTGGAAAATAGAAAATAGCGGTAACGATGCTACCAATAGCAAGATGATTACAATTTTATTTTCTTTCAAAAACTTCATCGTTGTGATTTATTTGATTGATTAAAAATAAAATTCATATCAGAAAATGCAGTATCACACAATGCTTTTGTCGCCGTAAAGTTCCCATACCAAATGTATTCATAGATATAACAAATTTCCGAAAACGGCACTTTTATCTCCTCCTCAGAAACCTCTTGTTGATATTCGTAAAGTGTTTTGCCAGGAATAAATTTGATTTTTTTTTGATCATCAAATTGCTTTATCGTTTCTAAAACGACATATCGAATGGCCATTTTATAATCCAAATTTTGATATGCCTCATCATATTTTTCGTTATAATTTACTTTTTCAATATAGATTTCCGATTCATCCGAAAACAGAATCCCTGAATCTGTAAGCAACTGCTTTCGAAACTTAAAAAGCAGGAGTCCTAACCCAGAAATTATCAGAATAATTAAAAACCAAAAAATGATATTTGATGCCGATTCAGTTACATTTATTCCGAATAGTTTATAGAATATTTTTCTTAAAATTTTATAGAAAAACATTTTGATATTATCCCAAGTTTGGACAAAAAAAGATTTTTTGAATAGATCCTTTTTATATTGAAAATCTGGATTCTGAGCGAAATCTTTAATAAGAATGGTGTCCAAAATATTTTTACTAATAACAGATTTTGAAGCAGCATTATTTGTAATATTTGAATCAATACCTGCATAGGATGGCTTTATGATAAACATCACAAATAGCAATAATAAAATTATTTTCAACCTATGCCAACTCATCATTTAGTTATTATTTTGGAACGATAAATCCTCAATGTATTATCCCAAGTCAAATGCACTTAAGAAAACTTATTTTAGATTTTCGAATTCTGAAATTTGTTTGTTTATTGAAATATTTTCTTTTTGCTCTTTTATGTTTCCATATTGAAAAGCTAAAGCGATTATAGAAATGGAGGATAAAATAATTGCCCCAAAAATGGATATGGTGTGAAAGAGAAAATAAAATGATTTAAAAATAATTCCATGAGCTTCTCCACCATTAGTTGAAGTAAAAGCAATGATAAAAGTGAAAATTGTTGCTGGTAATGAAGTGAAAAAATTAAGAATTCCCACAATAATTGCTACAACGATGATCAATCCAAATGTGGACCACCAATTTGTCAATCCACCTTTCCAGCATTTCGAAATTGCTTTAGATGGACTTATCTTTTCAAATACCGCTACTGTAGGAGCATAATTTAGCATAACAGCTACAATTATTCCAGGTATAATTAATAAAAGTGAAAAGCCCATGATTACAAGTCCAGCAAGCATACTTGTTCCAAAAATTTTAAAAACATTGGAATTGATTTCGCTTTTAAGATCAAAAAATTCAGAATTTCCCTCTTTTGATACAATTAGCTTTTGATACATCAATGTGTTGATTATTGACTGTCCGTATAGCATTGCCGCAAAATAACCAAGATAATAAACCAACATTATAAGTGGAGCACTTGGACTGACATATTCTAATTGTTTAACATTAGAGATGAAAAATTCTGGAAAAAACGCTGGAATAATTGCAATAAAAGCAACAATTGGAAGAACTGTTTTGGCCATTAAAACAAATATTTCTTTAAAGTTTTGTTTTATAAAATCAAATGTTACATTGATTTTTTCACCTAAATCACGTTGTTTGTAAAACTCGATTGGGATTAAATTTTGATTCATCTTTTTTGATTTTTAAAGGTAAATAAATAAAATATAATATGACAATAATAAGAGAAACAAGAATAAATGAGGCTTTTGCTATTGGGCTAAACTCTGAATGTCGTGTAATGTAGCTTTCTAAAAATCCTGCAGTGATAATAACGGGAACGAGTCCAATAACAATTTTAAGCCCTGTTTTTGAGGATTTTTTAAACGATGCCATACGAGAATATGTACCTGGAAATAACCAGCCATTTCCCATATGAATTCCTGCGCCACCAGCAATTACAATGGCAGAAATTTCTAAAGTTCCGTGAATCCAAATCGACAACATCGAATCTGCCAACAGCCCTTTTTGATAGAAAAAATATTGAAAAACACCTAACATAACTCCATTACTTATCAGAATATAAGAAGATCCAAACGATGTGAATATTCCGAGTGCAAAAGCAAAAAAAGCTACTTTAAGATTGTTTAAAGTGATTACTAAAAACATAAACTCCGAACTTTGGGATTTATAAACTCCCATCGGATCATTATTGGCAATATTGCGTAAAGTCATTTCAACATAATCATCGCCCAAAATAAATCGCACAAAAGTGTCATCTACAGAAGTAGAAAAGCACCCAATCACTATGCTTATTGCAAAAACAATTAATGAAATAAACATTGCATTACGAGCTTTAAACATTTCTAACGGAACTTCTTCGAGCCAATAAGATATAAAACGTTTGCTCTTTTCGCGTTTGTTTTTATAAATTGCGTGATGTAATGTAGAGGATAACCCATTTAGATATTGTGCTAATTTTGAATCTCTATATTTGCTTTGTGCGTAAGATAAATCAGTTGTGATATCAATATATGTATTCGCCAGCTCGTCGGGTGTAATTGATAATTGGTTTTTACCTATTTTTTCGTAGTTTTGCCATTTATCTTTGTTTTGCCGGACAAAAAAAGCTTCTTTCATAGAGTTATAATAATTGACGAGATTTTGCAAATTTAACTAATATATTTTTAAAATGAGTGAAATTAGTATTGAAACTTCGCACAATGTGGAAATAAATGTCCAAATGGCTCCATTAACTAGTCGAATTTGGGCATACCTAATTGATTCTTTAATTGTTGGTGTTTTTCTGATTTTTGTAGTCATTTTGCTTATTGCTGCAACATCTGCGAATCAGAATGGAGAAAATATAATTGTAGTATTTGTTATTATATTTCTTGGAGTGCTTCCTGTGTGGTTGTATCATCTGCTTTTTGAAATTTTTAATCACGGGCAATCTTGGGGCAAAAGTATTATGAAAATTAGAGTCGTTAAAGTTGACGGTTCTCAACCTACCATTGGTAGTTTTATCTTAAGATGGTTGTTGCGTCCTATTGACCTTTTTGCTTATGGTGGAGTAGCAATTGTTACTATTGCTCTTACTAAGCGGAGTCAGCGTTTAGGCGATTTAGCTGCTGATACAATTGTGGTTAAACTTAAAGGAAAAGTTACGCTTAACGAACTTACACAGTACCTTTCTGCAGAAGTGTATACTCCAGTTTTTCCAAATACCAGCTTGCTAACTCAAGCGCAAATCAATGTGATTAAAGATTCTTTAACCACATTTAAAACTACAGGTAATCAGCAGGTTGTACGTGATTTAGCCATTAAAGTAAAATCAATATTAAATATTGAATCAACATTATTTGACTATCAATTTTTGCATACCATTGTCAAAGATTATGAAAATATGAATCAAAAATAATCAGTATTTATTAAAGATTGTTTTTGGAAAACCCATCATAAAACTACACTAAAAATTTAGTTGAGCTATTAAAAAATGGCAACTATAAAGTAGCAATTATTCTTCAGATTTGAGTTAGTTTTATAAAACACTAATTGCTGCATAATACGCACAGTTTTAGTGAGAAAATTATGTGAATATTTCGACTAAAATTGTTGTAAAATAAGAGTTCAATACTTTTGATTTCCAGATATTTTCTGTTGTAAAATTAAAACGTTGTTAAAAACGAATTATCGTTAGAAAAGATAAATTATTTTCATAAATTTGCACCTACTATACATATAATTCATAGGGAATAAATTTATAAAAACACATATATAATGAGCAAGATTATTTCGATTGACGAAGCGGTGTCAAAAGTAAAAGATGGCATGACAATCATGATTGGTGGATTTTTGGCAAATGGATCACCACAAACGATTATTGACGCACTTTTAAAATCAAACGTTAAAAACTTAACCTTAATTTGTAATGATACTGCTTTTCCTGATAGAGGGCTAGGGATGCTAATTGCGAACAAACAAGTTAAAAAAGTAATTACTTCACATATTGGCACCAATCCATCAACAATAGATCAGTTTAATGCAAAAGAAATTGAAGTTGAGTTTAATCCTCAAGGTACATTAGCCGAACGAGTTCGCTCTGCTGGTGCTGGTTTAGGTGGCTTTCTTACGCCTACAGGTCTTGGAACTGTGGTTGCCGAAGGCAAAGAAGTTATTACCGTTGATGGAAAAGAGTTCCTGCTCGAAAAACCATTACGCGCAGATGTAGCTCTTTTGGGAGCAAGTATTGCAGATCAAGAAGGAAATTTGGTTTACTTAGGAACAACCCAAAATTTTAATCCGTTGATGGCGATGGCTGCAGATATAGTAATTGCCGAAGTTGCTGAGCTAAAAGAAACTGGTGATATTCCAATGGAAACCGTTCATACACCGGGAATATTTGTGGATTTTATGGTGAGAAAGTAAAGGAAAAGTCTATAAAGTCCATAAAGTCTATAAAGTTTAGAAAGTCCATAAAGTTTATAAAGTCTATAAAGTAAAATGTTGAAATTATGAAAATTGAGAGGTTTGAGGATATTGTTGCATGGCAGAAAGCAAAAGTCTTGACCATCAAAATTTACTCATTGTTTCGTGAAAGTAAGGATTTTGGGTTCACTAATCAAATACAACGAGCCTCTGTTTCAATAATGAACAATATTGCAGAAGGCTTTGAGCGAAAAGGGGATAAAGAATTCAAACAATTTTTGTTTATAGCTAAGGGTTCTTGTGGTGAAGTTCGTTCGATGTTAGTTTTAGCAAAAGAATTGAATTTTATCACAGTAAATGATTATTCAGAATTAAATTCATTATCAGAAGAAATATCAAAAATCCTTTCTGGTTTAATAAAAACGCTCTAATTCAAGACTTTAAGGACTTTCGACTTTACAAACTTTCGACTTTAAAGACTTTACAGACTTTCGACTTTACAAACTTTCGACTTAAAAAAAGCATCAATTAAGAAAAAAACAAAAAAAAATATATACGATGAAAGAACAACCAAAATTAAATCTCGAGAAATCAAACAACGAGTATGAGTATGCAAAGACACTCATTCCAGGAGCTGTAGCTGGTATTAGAAGACCTTACAACTTTGTGGAAGGCGAATATCCTATCTATTTCGATAGTGGAAAAGGTGGTCGCGTTACTGATATTGATGGCAACGAATACATCGATTATTTATGTGCGTATGGTCCAATGATTATTGGAAATCGTGAGGAAGAGATTGATAATGCAGTGATTGCACAAATTCAAAATAAAGGATTCTGCTTTTCGCTTACTCAAAAGTACCAAAATATGTTGGCTGAAAAGCTAAAAGAGATAATTCCTTGTTCTGAAATGAGTTTTTTCGTTCTTACAGGTTCTGATGCAACTACTTTAGCAACCAGAATAGCTCGTTCGTATACTGGTAAAAAAGCAATTATGCGTTGCGGTTACCACGGCTGGCACGACTGGTGTGTGGAAGGAAAAGGTGGTGTACTAGAAAAAGCGTATGAAGACACTCACGAATTTGAATATAATGATTTAGAGAGTTTAGAAAATCTTTTAAAAACAAATGCTGATGATACAGCAGCCGTAATTATCACTCCACTGGGTCATCCTTTGGCTCACGAAATTCAAGAACCAAAAGCAGGTTACCTCGAAGCAGTGAAAGAGCTTACTCATAAATATGGTGCAGTATTAATTTTTGACGAAATCAGAACTGGATTTAGAGTTTCAATCGGCGGTGCTCAAAAATATTATGGAGTAACTCCCGACCTAGCTGTTTTTGGAAAAGCAATAGCGAATGGTTATCCAATTGGAGCTGTTACAGGTAAAGCTGAAGTGATGAAAGAGGTAGAGAAAAATGTATTTATTTCTTCTACATTTTTTCCAAATAGTTTGAGTTATGTTGCAGCATTAAAAACCATTGAGATTATGCAACGCGATAATATCATCGAAAAGATTTGGGAAAAAGGCACTTATTTCAACAATAACATTGCTGCATTAATCGAAAAATATGATGTGGGTGCCAGAATAAGTGGAATTCCTCCAATGATGGTAATTACGTTTGATAAAGATGCTGAAAAACAATATAAAAACAAACGTACTGATTTCTATACCCAATTAATTCGTAAAGGGGTGTTCCTCCAACCTTTCCACCACGGTTATATCTGCTACCGTCACAGCCAAGAAGATTTGGATTACACGTTGAATGCAATTGAAGAATCGTTCCAATACCTAAGAGCAAAATATTATAAATAAGTTCGTAAAGTCAAAAATCCATAAAGTCCGTAAAGTTATAAAGTCAATGAGATATGATGATAGAGAGGTTTAAAGATATTATTAGCAAAAGAATTGCATATAATTTCAACAAATAAATTTTTCAGCTTAATAAACTTTTGACTTTATAGACTTTCGACTTTATGGACTTTACAAACTTTCGACTTTACAGCCTTTCGACTTTAAAAAACAATAAATATTTAGTAATACAAAGACCAATTATATGGAAAAGTTAATCATTACCGCGGCCATTTGTGGCGCTGAAGTGTTAAAGGAGCACAATCCTGCTGTCCCATACACTGTAGAAGAAATTGTTCGTGAAGCGAAATCTGCTTACGATGCTGGTGCAAGTATTATTCACCTTCACGTTCGTAAAGACGATGGAACTCCAACTCAAGACAAAAATCGGTTTAAATTGATGATGGATGCTATCAAAGCAGCATGTCCAGATGTTATTATTCAACCTTCAACTGGTGGTGCTGTTGGAATGAGCAACGATGAACGTTTACAACCAACGGAACTCAATCCCGAAATGGCAACCCTCGATTGTGGTACCTTAAATTTTGGCGGTGACGATGTATTTATGAATACCGAAACCACGATCAAGTATTTTGGCGAACGTATGATTGAGCGCGGAATTAAACCAGAACTCGAAGTATTCGACAAAAGTATGATTGACATGGCTTTACGTCTGCAGAAAAAAGGATTCATCAAAACTCCAATGCACTTTGATTTTGTAATGGGTGTAAATGGTGGAATTAGTGGCGATCTTCGCGACTTTGTATTCCTACGTGGAAGCATTCCTGCTGATTCAACATATACTGTAGCAGGGTTAGGTCGTTTTGAATTTCCATTGGCAATGGCTGCAATTATCGACGGCGGTCACGTAAGAGTTGGTTTCGAAGATAATGTTGCAATATCAAAAGGAGTTCTTGCAAAATCAAACGGCGAACTAGTTGCTAAAGTTGTTCGTATGGCTAAAGAGTTGGGCCGAGAAGTGGCTACACCTGCGGAAGCGAGAGTAATTTTAGGAATAGAGAAGAGATAGAAGTGGGAGTCGTGAAACGATATTTCGTGAAACGTGAAAAGATGTGAAAAGAGAATTCGTGAAACGTGAAATGAAGAATAAAAAGTGAGAAGATATTTCGTGAATTGTGATATGAGGAAAATAAACTTGAAATAAAATGGAACATAAGAAATTAGATGTTTGGAATAAAAGTATCCAGTTGGTTGTTGAAATATACAATCTGACCAACACTTTTCCAAAAGAAGAAATCTATGGACTAACATCTCAAATTAGAAGATCTGCAGTTTCAATACCTTCAAATATTGCGGAAGGTTCAGCAAGAAAAGGAGATGTTGAAACTATTCAATTTCTACATATTGCACTTGGATCAATGGCAGAATTGGAAACACAATTAATTATTTCACAAAAAATTGGATATATTAAAAACATAGAAGAAGTAAGTAATAAATTATTGGAAATCAAACAAATGACATTAGGTTTAATCAAATTTTTAAAATCAAAAAAATAATTTTAATTTCTAATGATTCACATCGCACTTTTCTTTTCACGGCACCCTTTTCACGTTTCACGTTCTTTGGACACGCATCGCGCTCTTCTTTTCACGAAACATCGATTCACGTTTCACGTTCTTCAGACACGCAT